>DASQHO010000058.1:0-34353 GCA_035632055.1 Allostellaceae bacterium | reverse complement strand
GTGCGCGCTCTGGCACGAGGGCGTTCCGGCGATCGGCTTCACATGTTGCGACCAGCGCCAGCCGGGCTCGAATACGCCGCGGCCGACGGTGTGACTGCCGACGGTGACGATTTCCACCTTGCCCTTGCCATCCTTGAAGGCGCGCGTTTCGTCGGGCTTGTCGAGATGCTTACGCTCAAGCTTGCCAGCCATTTCATGTCCTCCCTGGTTCGCAGATCCGCATGAGGCGAATTGGTCCACACAAGCAACCATTGATACGAGCGTTACCATCAAAGCGCCGAGTCCGCGGAAGCGCAAGGGCCGCGCTCGGCAGTGTCCTTGTCCCGATGCACCCTGCCCTCTATCGTCGCAGGCGGCGCGCGAGCGCCACAGCGGCGGGGAGCGGAACAATGCTGGTTGCGACCACGGAGACGGTGGCGGCGCATCGCACCGTCGAAACCAAAGGGCAATGCTTCGGCGTCGTGGTGCGCAGCCGGGGCCTCGGCGGCAATATCATGGCGGGGCTGCGGTCGATCGTCGGCGGCGAGATCTCGGAATATACGCAGATGATCGAGGAGGCGCGGCGTCACGCCATCGACCGGATGGTGCAGAATGCGACGGCGATGGGCGCCAATGCGGTGGTCATGATGCGCTTCGACAGCTCGGAGATCGGCAAGACGATGAGCGAGATCGTCGCCTATGGCACCGCGGTCGTGATCGAGCCGATCAAAGGCTGATCGCCTTGGCGATGCTGCGCGCGGTCCTCGGCACCATCGGGATCGCGGCATTCGCCGCCGCGGCGATCGCGATTGTGCTCGGCGCGCCCCTCCCCCTCGCCGTGTGGCTCCTGGGCATCGGGCTCGTCCTGACCCTGGGCGTGCTGTTCGAGCGCGTGCACTACAAGAGGCTGGCGGCGAAGGCGCCCGGGCCGGAGTGGGTCGCGACGCCGGAACGCTTCGTCGATCCGACCAGCGGCCGGATGGTGCAGGTCTATACCAAGCCGGAAACCGGCGAGCGGCTTTATGTCGATGCCGGCGCGGCGGCGCAGAACGATGGGCCTTAGGGCAGTCTCAGGCGCCCATACGGCCGCAACGGCGCGCGAACGGCCGGAAATCCGGACCCCCTTGGCTTGCCCTCGCGGCGGCCCATATAGCGCCTATGACAAATTTCGACCTTAACGGTTCGCTCTCACCAGCCGAACTCGAGTCCCTTCGGGAATTGTCCAAGGGATTGGGGTGGCAAACCATACCCGCACGACACACGACGAAGCTGCTCAGCCTCGGCTATGCCAGGGACGCGGTCGGCGGGCTGATGATCACCGACCTCGGCCGATTGCGGGCGACGGACGGAAGCTAGATTTCGGCGGCGCGCGATCGCGCGATGCCTCACGAATTGGCCTGGAGCCGTTCGGCCACACGTTTGAGGCGAGACAGCGAGTCAGCCGGGCCGGAGGCGAGCTTACGGCGCATCATGAGACGCGCCATCGCGCCACGCCATCCCGCCGGAAAACCAAAATCACAGCGATAGGCGACGTGGCAGCGATTGCGTTCGAGCGGAACGCAATTCAGATCTTCGCGAACCGTGACGCCAAAGGGCAACCGCACGCGGAGGCCGAGCCGGTAATGGGCCGCGTCGATCTCGGCGTATTGCAGCGCCACTTTCAGGCGCAGGAACCGGGGGCCGGATTCGCCGCGAACCGTTTGGCCGACCGCGGCAGGACCGGGCGGGTCGATGGCGGTGACGCGGATGTCGAAGAAATCGCCCCATCCGGCCGGCGCCGTCAGGAGCATCCACACAAGCTCCACCGGCGCGTTGACGCCAGCGGTCGGACAGCTCACGGTGCGCATAAAGGTTTCTAACACGGATGAGCCGCGCACGCGCGGCGTTCGGATCATCGACGCGAGGCCTTCGCCGCCTTGACACAGATCAAAGGGGCCGCGGCGGGCGGATTCTATAAGGAAACCGCGGCCGTCACGGGTAGGGCGCCGGGGAACACATCATGGTGAGCTGGATCGCCCGCATCGTCTTGATCGTCGCCGGCGTGGTGGCGAGCTGGCTCGTGGCGAAGGACGCGCCCTTTTTCCCGACGCTGCAAATGGCGACGGCCGTGCTGCTCTTCGTGCTCGTCGTGCTCGCGGTCGCATTCTGGCCGGCAAGCTGGACGGCGAACTTGAACCGGCTGTGGAAGCGGTGACCGGCTGAACCGAACGCCGGATGCCCGGCCGCGCGTGCGGCGAGCGGCTCAAGCGACCGCGGTGCCGGCGGGCTTGGCGCCTTTCGGGCCGGCAACCACGCGCTCGACCGGCAGGATCACGCGGACGGTGGTACCGACGCCCTTGGCGCTTTCAATCTCGAGCGTGCCGCCGTGCATCTCGGTGATGCGCTTGGCGAGCGACAGGCCGAGGCCGACGCCCTCGTAGCGCTTGACCAAGGTGTTTTCGATCTGGCGGAACGGCTCGACGGCGATCTTGGCTTCTTCCGGCGTCATGCCGATGCCGGTGTCGACGACGGCGAAGGCGACGCGCCGCGCCGACGCCTGGAAGAAGATCGTCACGCGGCCGCCGTCGGGCGTGAATTTGACGGCGTTCGACAGCAGGTTGATGAGCACCTGGCGCAGGCGCAGCGGATCGGCGCGAATGGCGATCGGCTTCTCGGGCAGACGCTCGATCAGGGTCAGCGATTTCTTGTCGGCTTGCGGATGGACCGCCTGCACGGCGCCGTGAACCAGCTCGGCGACTTCGACCGGCTCTTCGTCAAGGTCGAACTTGCCGGCTTCGATACGCGAGGCGTCGAGAACATTGCCGACCAGGCCAAGCAGATGGTGGCCGGCGTTATGGATGTCGTTGGCGTAATCGGCATAAGCCGGCACGCCGACCGGGCCCATGATCTGGTTCCTGATGATATCGGAAAAACCGATGACCGCGTTCAAGGGCGTGCGCAGCTCGTGGCTCATGTTGGCAAGGAAAAGCGTCTTCGCCTTGTTGGCCGCCTCGGCCTCGGTCAGCGCCGCCTGCAGAGCGTCCTTGGTGCGCACCAGATCGGTGACGTCAACGCGGAGGCCCGCGAAGCCGCCGGATTTCATGCGGCGGTCGGTCGCCAGCAGGTGACGGCCATCGGCCAGCGTGATTTGCAACGTGCTTTCAGCGTGCCGATGCTTTTCCTGGCGCGCCGACAGCCACGCGTCCTTGCCGCCGGCCGGCGGCTTGAAAATTCCGTGTTCCAAGGAATCGGCGACCAAATCCGAAAAGCTCACGCCGCGAATATCAGCGTATTTGGAGTGCGGGAAGGCTTGCCTGAATGCCTGGTTGCATTGAACCAGTCGGTCGTCCTTGTCGTAGATGACGAAGGGCTCGGAGATGCATTCGATGGCATCGGTCAGCCGGGTCTCGACCTCTTCGGCGCGCTGTTTGCTCGTTGCGAGATCGGCATTGGCGGCTTCGAGCTTACGATGCTCTTCAGCCAGGGCGACCTCGCGCGCCGTTCGCCGGTCGATTTCGCGCAGCAGATACAGCACCAGCAGGACCAGCACCAAGGTTGCCGTACCGACCAGGAAATAGATCACGCGCGCGTGGGCATTGGCCGCGGCCAGCGTAGCGTCGAGATCGAGACCGACGCCGACCACCAGCGGATAGCCGAGAACCCAGCGATTGCTGAAGACGCGGGCGATGTGGTCGAGCGCGTTGGTGCGGACGATGGGCTTGCCGTCGTTGGCGGCTTCCGCCGGCGTCGGATGGGCGGTGATTGTCGCACCGATATTCTCGAGGCCGTCGATGCTCGTGGCACTGAAACGCGCGCGCAGGACATTGTCGGTGCCGATCAAGCCGATGACGCCGCGCGGGCCGAGATCGACCATCATCGGCAGCGACGTCAGCGCGGCGGGCGGCACCGAGAACACCAGGACGCCGAGGAGATTGCCGTTCTTGTCCTCGATCCGCTGCGCGAGCGGGATCGTGGTTGCGTGCGTCAGGCGGCCGGTTATCGGCCTGCCGACGAACATGCCTTCGTAAGCGCCGTCGCGCTGAACCTGGAAGTGCTCGCGGTCGCTCAAATCAATCGGCGCGGGATGCGGCTCGAGCGTCGTCGAGCGCAGATGACCATCGGGTCCGATGATCGAGGCTTGAACGACGGCGCTCGACATGCGCGATATCCGATCGCGGATGTCGTAGAGGTTTAGAGCGCCATTCCGCGCGGCGACCTGTTCGGCGATAAGCGCCATCGTGCCGGACAAGTCGTTCATGGTGCGATTGACTTCGTCAGCGAAGGCGGCGGACAGGTTGTCGGCGTCGCGGCCGGCACTCTCCAGCGCCACGCGCCGCGCGTTGACATTCGACAGCACCGCCAACGTCCACATGATGAGCAGAATCGCGGCGACCGCGGCTATCAGCGATAGCTTGAGGCGCCGGGCGTGGCTCCACGTGGTTATGGCAAAATCAATCGGCAATTGAATCTCCGGCCGCAAACCTAGGCGCAGTAGTATTACCGGACGTTTACGAGCCGAATCAGGACTTACCCGTATGCGGCAAGTATCGGGCGCGCGGCACGAAGTAAAATTCATTGCGCGCCCGGCCGTTTGCCCAGCGTCCTTACGCCGTTGCGGAAACGATAGGTACGAATACTTATGCGGCGATGGGCCGCGCGCTGGAGACGCTGGAGCAGACGCGTTAATCGCACCGCCCATCGCGTCGACCGGCGGCGCCAGCGGATCGGGCGCTTATCGCCGCATCACTTGCCCAGCTTCTTTCCTTGGGTCTGGAGCGAATGTTCCTTCCGGCGCTGCATCGTCTTGGCCGAGAGCTTGCGCATCAGCGTCGGGTTCTTGAGCCGTGTGTCCTGACCCTTTACCGGATTCTGGATCGCCTCTTCGAGCGAGTGGGCCCATTTCCATTCTTCGCGCGGCCGCGCCTTTTGGCCGAGCGCAAGCTGATCGAGGCCCCAAAAAATCTCGAGCCGGTGATTGTCGGGATCGCGGAATTCGACGGCAATCTGCACGCCGGCACGGCGGCGGCCTTCGAAGTCGATCGGGATCTTGTGCTGTTCGAGATGGGCACGCGCGGCCAGCACTTCGTCGAGCGTCGCGACTTCGAAAGCGATGTGGTTGAGCTCGTAATTGTCGTTCGGCTTGCCCTTGTCCATCGAGCCGACGAGCGCCAGCGAATGATGATCGGGCCCGCAGCGCAGGAAGGCCATGCCGCCCGGCGCCATGTCGGACGTATAGATGTCGGAAACCTCGAAGCCCATGATCTCGGTATAGAATTTGAGCGAGCGCTCGAGATCGGCGCAGTTGATGACGATGTGGCCGAGCTTGCCGATCCTGAACGGCAGGTTCCTGGGCTTGACGTAATGCCGCTTGAGTTCTTCGACCTTGGCCAGATCGAGCGCCATGATGCGCCTCCCCTACCCCCGTGCGCGCGAACTGTAGCGCCGGGCGAGGGCGGAGTCAGCAGGGGCCGGGTCGCCGTCATTTCTTAGCGAAGCTTGACGGCGCCATGTCGCAATACTTGTGCGCGTGCCTCCTGCGAAGGCGAATATCGCAACGTCTCTGGCGGCGCTCCAGGACAATGCGGTTAATGTCATATGTCAGCAGGGCTGGTCTGAAATTGGGCCACGACTGCTGCCAGTTCGGTTGACGCCCACTCAGCCTAATCCGGCGTTCGTCTCGAACGCCATGCGGCTCATATATCCGATGGTCGAGCGCCTGCATTTGAAGTTTTAGAAGCACCCGATGAATGGCTCGACTCAAATGCTCGGTCGACATACGCTGTTGTCATCGGCGGCGACCAACATGGGCTTCCCGCTGACTGAGAGAGGCGCCTGCCTCCGGAAGAGAAGTTGCGCGGACTCCCGCTCTCCTTACGCGAAAGGAGATCATATGCGCACCCACGTCGAACCGCTGCCCGGAGCGCGCTGCCGCCACTGCCGCGGTGAGTTACGACTCAAGCAGGTGGTTGAGTCAGTCGATCCTGCCCTTGATTTGGACGAAGAGATATTCGTCTGCGTAAAGTGCGGCCGTGAGCAGAGGTGCATCGTGAGCCGTAATCATTATGAGCCACATCTCAAGGCTCCTTAGCCGGACGATCACGTTCTCTGCGCTCCGACCGTCTATTAGCGTAGAAGCAATAGAGACATCCGCACGCGGATGGATGGATCGAAGATTTCGATCGGTGCGCGTTCGTTCGCCTGAACGGCGAGGAGCGCACCGTGATCGAGCCCTAAGCGTGAGTCATACGCCGATGATGCGACCGCGTGGCATCGGACGCTATCGCTGGCGCATTTTCAGATTTAGCCATGACCTGTCCGCAAGCGCCGCACGCCAGCGAAGTCAGCAGAGCGACGCGATCGTCATTCCCCCTCACCCTGCCCTCTCCCCCGAAGGGGGAGTAGTGACCCTGACTCAGCGCGAATCGCAGGGTAAGTCCGAGGGGCATTGCGAACGTCACGTTGAGGTTACGCCGGCGGTGGTGGCTGCCGGAGCAAATCCCCTTCAGGAGTATCTGGCGGAGATTACCGATCTCCCGATAGCACGCTTTTTATCGGTGCTGGTTTATACCGCAATGCGCGGTGTCGGCTCTCAAGCCGTTTCCACAGGCGATGAATGTCCGCAGACAGGGAATCAAAGTGGGCCCTGAGGGCGTCCAACTCTTTCGACGTGTACGCATATGCCGGCTTGTCGGCCCACTTGAATCGCTTGTCTTTAAAATATGCCGGAAATAGGCACCAGCTCTCGCGTTTGGGGGCGTCCAGAAACGATCTGCCAGGGTGTGTAAGCAGATAAAACGAACGCAGTATGCTATGGGCAATATCGTTTCTGCGGGCAGAGAAATTGAATGCGCGTGCAATTACCTCCTCAAAATCGCCCTCGTCTTTTTGATCTGGGTACCGCGCAAAGTATTTGCGCCCGAGATGTTTAAGCGCTCGATGACGGATGACAAAGACGGCTTTCCCTTCGCCGTATTTCCCAATGGCCGCCTTGTCGTATGCCTCTCCGCAAGTCATAACCGCAAACAGGCACGCAAGATTGATTTCAAGGTGCTCCCACGTTGTGAGTGCATGCCCCATGGAGGCATATGTTGTCTTCTGGCTACCGTCGCCGCGCGTGGGTAGCGGCGGAGTATCCCACGGATCGGACATGCAATAATTTACCTATGGCTAAGGCGTCCAGGAAGCCAACCAAGGAAATTGAATTAGCGCCCGACGCTTGGCAGCGCTTCGAGCGGTTTATCGCTAAAGCGGCAAAGACACCGTCCAAGCACCGCGCCACAAGTAAACCCATGCGGCGACGCGCCAAAAAAAATCATCAGTTCATGGCGGCCCATAGCGCCCATAGTCAATTCGTGGCGCGCGAAAATGTCCCACCGTAAGGGTTGCGCCACACTCTTTGCAGGCCAGATGATAAATCCCGTTCCCCGGCTCATCCGAGTGCAAGATCGATTTTTTGCCGCGCTGGTAGCATGTCTGACAAATATGATGCGGCGGTTCGCCGTTTGCCATTTCTGGCCTCAGGGTCAGGACAAAAACGCCAGGTGGCAGGGATTCAAGCTGGTAGCGCTTCTTCTCTGTTTCCCATGCTTCCAGCTTTGCCACCTGTGCCTCAAGCGTGCCTACCTTCTCAATCAGCGCCGCGCGCTCCTCATTCGCCGCTATTGCGCTGTTTTGGGCATCGATAATCGCGGATTGAAATTCGATCATTTTGCCCTGAAAGGCCGCAGCATCTCGCAGCGCCATCATCGATTGCGCGATATTTTTTGCGCGCTCGAACGCTGCGAGGGCGGCCCCCAAACCGGTCACGCCTACCATCACATACCCCCGCGTTCTCGCCGACGAATGCGCGCCAGTATCGCGCAGTACTGTTTGCGAGTCAGCCTAGGCTTGCCGGCGCGCCCCGTCACCAGTCCGCCGATAGGTAAGCCTCTTACCGACGATACCCTTTAGGACTTTTTCGGCGCGCAGCTTGTCATCTACTTCCAGCGCCCCACGCCAGCGAAGTCAGCAGAGCGACGCGATCGTCATTCCCCCTCACCCTGCCCTCTCCCCCGAAGGCGGGGGCGAGGGAAATAAGGGCAAGGGCCGCTCACAATGCGCGATACATCACCAGCGCGTCGACCAGGCCGAGGCGCGGATGGCGGAAGGCGTTGGGCAGGCGCCCGACTGTCGCGAATCCGCAGCGCTCCCACAGCTCGATGGCGCGCTCGTTGGTGGCGACGACGAAGTTGAACTGCATGGCGCGGAAGCCACGCGCCCGTGCCGCATCGAGCGAGTGCACGCACATGGCGCGAGCGACGCCGCGGCCGGCGGCGTCGGCGGCGGTAATATAGCCGCAATTGGCGACGTGCGCACCGCCGCCCTGCTGATTCGCCTGGAGATAATAGGTGCCGACGATGGCGCCGTTGTCGTCGGCGACGAAGACCGCGTGCTCCGGCGCCCGCCAGTAGGCCAGCGCCTGATCCCGGTTCCACTCGCGCGGCAGCGCATAGGTTTCGCCGGAAGCGATCACCGGTCCGATGATGCGCCAGATTGCGTCGTCGTCGTGCGCGGTGGCCGGGCGGATCTGCATCGCGCCAGTGTGGCGATCGCCGCGACCGTTGCAAAGGGCGACCGGCTTGCGCCCGGGACAGTGAAGGCGCACGGTGACCGCGGGGAAAGGGATGGCCGACGCCGCGTTTGCGTTGCTCGCGCCAAGCGCCGACTTGCCGCGCTGCGACAAGCGGATCGGCGACCTTTACCGCTATTGGCTTTCGATCCAGCCGTCGCCCGGGTTGCTGCCGGGGCGGCGGAATTTCCATCCGACCGACGTTCCGCGATTGCTGCAATGGATCTGGCTGGTCGACGTGCAGCGCGCGCCGTTGCGCTTTAAATACCGCCTCGTCGGCACGGCACACGTCGATGCCGCCAGCGCCGATCCGACCGGGCGGTGGTACGACGAAGCCCATCCGCGCTTTCGCCAATCGACCGCCTATCCGCAATTCGTCGCCGTGGCCGAACAGGCGCAGGTGGCGTTCTATTGCGGGCCGCCGGTCTACGTCATCGATCAGAAATACAAGACGATCGAGCGGTTGATCCTGCCGATGGCGCAGAACGGAAGCGACGTCGACATGCTGCTTGCCATCACCGTGCTCGATCCGCAGGGATAATTGGGCGATTATCCTGTACGTGACTGGTGCCATTGAAACTGCCATGTAAGGCTCAAATTGAGACAGGGGGCACGTCGTGGCAGTACGTAAACGCATCCGCGAGATGACCCCTGTTGACTCTGAGGCCGCACTCCGGACTGAGGATCGGTGCGCTATTACTTGGTCCGGCACCGCTGGCCGTCTAGCACGGTTATATGCCCGCGGTGCGGCGCCGAAGTGCATACCCCGGTATAACAACCGAGATAACGACAATATCTTTGCGGAAGCGATCAAGGGATGTTGACGAAACGACACAAAATCCTGGTCGGCGGCATTTCTCTGGTAGTGGTTGCCGAAATAGCAAGTTGGTTTGCATCTCTATCCCAGGTATTTCCAAGCTATGTAGAACAGAGCGCCCAAAACCCCGCCTACTATAAGTGCACCATTAACGGCTCGATCATTTGGTGTGAGACCATAAATATTTTCATATGGTTTGGAGATCACACGAGCATTATCGCCACCGTCTTGATTGCAGTTTTCACCGGAACATTATGGTGGTCCACTCGAAGACTTTGGATAGCCGGAGAAAAGCAGATCGCCGCCACTCAACGAATGCTAGTGGCAAGCCATAGAGCGTGGATAAGGGTAGATTTGCAGGCCGGCAACATACTTACTTTTGGGGCACAAGGCGCTCAGACACTCGTTTCCATTCAGGTCGAAAATATTGGCAACGCTCCGGCTATAAATATCAGCCCTCATATAAAACTGTTTGTTTCTACAAGAGGACAACGAATACCCGTTCAAGAGCACTGGAAATTCTGCGAAGACGCTCGAAAAACCCCCACAATGATCGGGCAAACCCTTTTCCCTAACGAAAAATACCCGGAGAAAATGGGTATTGCTTCTTACGGAATAACAGCCCTTCCACAAGAAATTTCCGATGCTCTGGCCAAGACCATTGATGACGATAAGGATGCTGTCTTCCTTTATGTCGCCGGATGTGTCGATTACACATTCCCGTCCGATCCAGACGGGCACCACCAAACCGGATTTTTCTACGATCTCCGTAGATCGAAGGGCGCAATCCGGGTGACCGAAACTGCCCCAATTACCGATCTGGTTCTGCTCGACACGGTTATCGGAATCGGACGCCACGCCGACTAACCGCCAACTCGCCAGGGCATACCCTCCGAAGGCAAGCAGCAGCGTAAAGACGAGCACTAGACCAACCCAAAAACGGGATAGTGGCCCAGGTAATGAGAAACCCGTCTCACAGGCCATAAAACGCCTGCAACGTGCCGAGCGCGCCGATGAGAATGCCGGATGCGGTTTCGGGCGACAGCGGGCGGCCGTTCCAGCCGGCGCGCAGGCTCCACTCCTTCAGCGTCCAGCCGCAACCCAGCACATGCCAGGCGCAGGCACCGGCCGGCGACGCCGCGCCGCCGAGCGTCTTGAGCGCCGCCCAGACCTTGCGCCGTGCTTCCTCCGCGCGCGCCGATGCCGGCAATTCGCGCACGCCCTGGGGCACGCGGCGAAGATCGGGCGATCCCAGCGGATCGAGCTGCGCCAGCATGAACACAGCGTGGAAATCGTCGCCGGCCTGGCGCATCTCGCCGGTGATGGTGCCTTGGCGCTGCATCCGCGCCAGCGTGTCTTCGGCGCGATAGGGCCGCGCCGGCCGACCGTGCTCGTCGGCGATCGCACGCGGCAACAGCGCGAGATCGCCCTTGGTCCAGCGCTCGGGCGTCGGCGCCAGCGCCTCGAGCCGATGCGGGCGGGATTTTTGCGGACGGGTCATGGCGCGGGCCTCAATCGTCGTGGCCAATTCGGGCCGACGGCAGATCGAGACCGGCGAGGCATTCGTCGTCGCTGTCGTCGGGAAACTCAGGCGGCGGCACATCCAACCATTCGAACTCCGGCGGCGGCGCGGCCAGCGTATCGGCCGCGCTCGACTGGGCCGCGGCCAAGACGGCGAAATCCGGAGCCGCCGGCGGGACCGCGCACAGCGCGTGATGCCAAATGCAGTAGGAGCCGCCGGGCAGCGCCGGCCGATCGCAGAATGGTGCAGCGCCCGGCACCACGACGTAGCCGCAGAGGCGCGGCCGATCCTGTCGGCGGTCGTCAGCGGTGACAGCAGGCGCGGCTTGCGTTACGGTCGTACTTGTTTTGTTCTCTCTTTGGGGCGCGCGGTCATGCTGTTTCGATCCCTCTTCCATGGGCCTGTCTCCGCTGGTGATCCGCGGCGGATGCGCGGTGCGCGTCCGGCCGACCCGTTCCTCTGTACGCTCAAGCCGCGGGGGTGTCAACGCAAAATGCGTATAGCGGCAGACGGCGGCAGCGTACAGACTCCGGGCATGCCCGCAATCTCGGCCGCCTCGCGCAAATTGAAGCAGCTGCGTCAGCGCGCCGGTTTGTCGATCCGACAGGTGGCGCAGGCCTTGGGCATGGATTACGGCAGCTCGTACCAGCATTACGAAGATCGCTACAAGAAGCCGCTCTTGCCGCTCGAGCTGGTTCTCAAGCTGGCGCCGATCTTCGCGCCGGCGGGGATCGACGCGGCCGAGCTCTACGCCCTCGCCGGCGTCGACGCCAGCGGCGAGCGGCCGGCAGGCGCCACCACGGCGAACGGCGGAAAAACCGAGCTTTCGGGCCGTATGCTGCGGATTCCAGAGCTCGACGTGCGCGCCGCCGCGGGCGATGGACTGACCGGCGGCAACGAGAAGGTGGTGGACGAGTGGGCCCTGCCGAGCGGCATGGTGCGGCACTATTCGACCGCACCCGCCAGCGACCTGCGCATCATCACCGTCATGGGCGACAGCATGGAGCCGACGCTGCAGCCCGGTCAGCGCATCCTGGTGGATACCGGCGACCGCAATCCGAGCCCGCCGGGCGTGTTCGTCGTCTGGGACGGGCTGGGCCTCGTCGTCAAACGCTGTCAGGTGGTGCCGCACAGCGCGCCGCCGCGCGTACGCATTACGTCGGACAATGCGAAGTACGACGCCTACGAGCGTACGCTCGCCGAGGCTTACATTCAGGGCCGCGTCATCGGCCAGTGGCGCTGGCTGTAAGCCGCGAACGCAGTCTCATGCGATGCCCAACCGTATCCAGCGTACGGGCGGCTCGATCCTAGATCTGGGCCAGCGCCTGGTTGAGATCGTCGATCAGGTCGGCCTCGTCCTCGATCCCGGCCGAGAGGCGGATGAACGCATCGGTGATGCCGATCGCGGCACGCTCGTCCGGCGACAGCCGGCGGTGCGTCGTGGTCGCGGGGTGGGTCGTGAGGCTTTTCGTGTCGCCCAGATTGTTCGAGATGTCGAAAATCTTGAGCGCGTTCATGACGCGGAACGCGGACTCCTTCGACGCGCCGGCCTCGAAGCAGACGACGGTGCCGAAACCGGTCATCTGCCTGGCGGCGAGCGCGTGCTGTGGATGCGAGGCGAGACCGGGATAAAGCGTGCGCTTGACCTTCGGATGCTTCTCCAGGAACTGCGCCAGCGCCAATGCCACATCGCATTGGCGCCGCACGCGCATCTCCAGCGTCTCCAGCCCCTTCACCAGGAGCCAGGCGTTGAACGGCGACAGAGACGGGCCGGTGTGCCGCAGGAAATTCAGCAGGTGATCGTCGAAGAACGCTTTCGGCCCGAGGATCGCGCCGCCGAGGCTGCGGCCCTGGCCGTCGATGTGCTTGGTGGCGGAATAGACGACGATGTCGGCGCCGAAGGCGAGCGGCTTCTGCAGCAGCGGCGAGGCAAAGACATTGTCCACGATCAACAGCGCGCCTTTGGCATGGGCGAGATCGGCGACGAATTTGAGATCGATGATCTCGAGCGTCGGGTTCGACGGGCTTTCGATGAAGACGGCGCGCGCGCCCTTGGCCAACGCCTTCTCCCAGGCGGCACGGTCGCGGCCGTCGACCAGCTCGGTCGTGACGCCGAACCGCGGCAGGATCTGGTTCACAATATAGAGGCACGAGCCGAACAGCGCGCGCGAGGCGACGACGCGGTCGCCGGCCTTGAGGAAGCAGGCGAACGCGGCGAACACCGCCGCCATGCCGCTGCCGGTGGCGCGGCACATCTCGGCGCCTTCGAGCAGCCGCAGGCGCTCCTCGAACATCGACACGGTCGGGTTGGCGTAGCGGCTATAGACGAAGCGCTCGCCCTCGTTGGCGAACGCCGCCTCGGCTTCCTCGGCGGAGTCGTAGACGAAGCCCGACGTCATGAAGATGGCTTCGTCGGTCTCGAGGAACTGGCTGCGCTGCAGGCCGCCGCGGGCGGCAACGGTGCGCGGGCGCCAGGAAGCGGGCGGCGGCGGGGGCGTCAAAGGCATGCTTCTCTCTCCATCCATCGCCGGCGCGGACCACGTAAAAATCGGGCCAACAAAAAAGCCCTGTCCCGCAAGGGTCAGGGCTCCAACAAGCCTCCGACCTTTTAGCGGTTTATTTTACGTGGCCGCAAGCCGATCGGCTCAAATCACCACGATCACAGCGTTATGCCTACCCCTTCCCGACTCTGCTCGTCAAGTGAGATGCTGGCCGCGAGGGAGACGACCGGTGCGCCAATTCACTTCACTTGATGCACTTGCCGCAGCGGCGGGTGAAACACTCGGCACCAGCAGCTGGGTCACGGTGACGCAGGATGCGATCGACAAATTCGCCGAAGCAACCGGGGATTGTCAGTGGATCCATGTCGATCGCGAACGCGCCAAGACCTCGCCCTTCGGCACAACAGTCGCGCACGGCTATCTGACACTAGCGTTGGCGCCGCGGCTGATGGACCAGATCTATAAGGTCGACGACATCCGCCTCAGGATCAATTACGGCCTCAACAAGGTGCGCTTCACCGAACCGGTGAAAAGTGGCGCGCGGGTGCGCATGACGCTGAAGCTGCTGAGCGTCGAGCCGACGCCCAAAGGCACACGGGTGACGACCGAAGCCCGGTTCGCAATCGAGGGCGTCGAACGGCCGGCCTGCGTCGCCGAACTGGTTGCCGTGCTCGTGCCGAACTAGTCGGCCGACTCAAGCGCACTTTCGTGCCAATGGCGCAACAGCAGGCGCGACAGCCACGACAGCACAACGAAAATCGCGATGCCAGTCAGCGAAAGCAGGAACAGCGCGGCGAACATGCGCGGAATCTCGAGCCGATAGCCGGCCTCGATGATGCGCGACGCCAGACCCGTCTCGGCGCCGCCGGTACCGGCGACGAACTCGGCGACCACGGCACCGATCAGCGCCAAGCCGCCGCTGATCCGGACGCCCGCCAGGAACAATGGGAGCGCCGACGGCAGCCGAAGCAGCCGCAAGACCTGCCAGCGCGACGCGCCGTAGAGCCGAAATAAATCGACCAGGTTGCGATCAGCACTGTTCAATCCAAGCGTGGTGTTAGCCACAATTGGAAAGAACGCGACGATGGTCGCGCACACCAGCAGCGCGGCGAATACGTCGTTGACCCAGATGATGATCAGCGGCGCAATTGCCACCACCGGCGTCACCTGGAGGATCACCGCATAGGGAAACAAGCTGATCTCGAGCAGCCGCGATTGCGCGAAAAGTATGGACAGAGCGCCACCGACCACGATTGCCACCGCCAGCGCCGCGAAAGTAATGCGCAGAGTAACCAGCAGCGCACCGAGCAGGCTCGGCCCATCGTGCAACAGCGTCGCGCCGATCAAGAATGGACTCGGCAGGACGTAAGGCGGCACCTCATAAAACCACACCGCAGTCTGCCAGGCGGCCAGGAATGCGACGCCAACCAACATCGGAGCGAGAAATCGCCACAATCGCGAAGCGCCGTTCATGTCATCGCCTCCGCCAGTCGGCGCGACACCGTGCGGCAGTAATCGGCGTAGCGATCGCTCAAGCGCAGCGCATTGTCGCGTGTCTCCGGCAAGTCGATTGTAAGATCGGCGACGATGCGCCCCGGCCGCTTTGTCATCACGACGATGCGGTTTGACAGAAATACCGATTCGAAGACGCTGTGCGTGACGAATATCACCGTGCAGCGATGACGCCGCCACAAGGCACGCAAGTCCTCGTTGAGCTTGAAACGCGTGATCTCGTCGAGCGCGGCAAATGGTTCGTCGAGCAACAGCAGCGCCGGCTCCGTCACGAGTGCGCGGGCGATCGAGACGCGCATGCGCATTCCACCGGACAGCTGGCGCGGATAGATGGCGGCAAATTCCCTGAGGCCTAGTGAATTCAGAATTCCGGCGACACGCGGCGCCGCGGCGTTGCGCGTTACGCCTTGAAGGCGCAGCGGCAAATAAACGTTGTCCGACACGGTTGCCCAGGGCATCAGTGTCGGGTCCTGGAAGACGAAACCGATTTGACGGACAAGGTCCGCTGGACGCTCGATGCGGCCGGTGCTCGGCTCAACTAATCCAGCGATGATGCGCAGCAAAGTGCTCTTGCCGCAGCCCGACGGGCCGAGGACGCCGACAAATTCGCCAGACGCTACTGCCAGGTCGACGCCTGCGAGGGCAGTGACGCCGTTACTGAACGACTTAGCCAGCGCAGTGGCAGCAACCAGAGTTTCGGCCACGCTGCGTTCGCCTAAGGTTGTGCCTTGAGACCGACGCCGTGATCGACGAAGCGCAGCGTATAGGCTTGGCGATAGTTCATGTCAGCTGGATAGAGTCCTTGCTTCGCCATCACGTTGAAGAACGCCCGCCAGCGCGCATCGGTCATCGCGCCGATCCCGAGCGTCTTGGCATCACCGCTATCGACGATGCCATGATTCGCCATGGTCGTGCGCGCATAGGCCAGCAACGCGTCAGTCTGCTCGGGGTTGTCCTTCTTGATACGCGTGTTGGCGGCGGCCGGATCACCGTTGAAATAGGCGTACCAGCCCTCAATTGAAGCGTCGACGAAACGCTTCACCAGGCCGGGATTGTCGTGCACCAACTTGGCGGACGTTTCGATCAGGGAGCCGTAACTGGCATAGCCGGAATCGGCCAATAGGAAGACTTGCGGATCGCCCCCTGCCTGCTGGATCAAGAAAGGCTCACTCGTCAGATAGCCTTGCTGGATCCCCTGCGGACTGGTGAGGAACGGCGCCAGATTGAAGGTGTAGGGACGGATCTGCGCGTCGGTATAACCGAACCTGGCCTTGAGAAAGAGCCACCAGCCGACACGCGTGTCGCCACCAATCATGATCGGTCTGCCCTTGAGGCTGGCGAGATCTTTGAATCCGGCTGCGCGATGCGCGATCAGCACTGTCGGATCTTTTTGGAATAGCGCGGCGACCGCCACCAGTGGGATATGCTGCTGAACCACATTGAGCGGCAGGAAGCTATTCGAGACGATCGCGAAGTCGAGCCGGCCAGCGGCGAGCAATTGCGTCTGGTTGATCTGCGGTCCGCCTTGGCGCAGTTCGACCTCAATCCCATGGCGGGCATATATGCCTTCGGCAATAGCCGCGTAATACCCCCCGTGCTCAGCTTCGGCGCGCCAATCAGTGCCGAAAACCACATGATCGAGCGCCCACGCTGGCCGGCCCGCAATCAGGGCGACTAACAGCAGCGCCACAGACAATCCGGTTCGTTTCATCCCCCACCTCGCGGCGCTTTCTTAACCCAAGCTGCGGCACCCGGACAGCATGGCGTTACGCTAGGAGCGACAGCTCGATGATGTGGTCCAATGGCGACCCTACGGGATTGCGGCCTCGACCATTCAATCCTGGATGTCGTCGCGCCGACCGCCGGCAGCGTCGTCGTAGCCCTTGTAGTGCGAATAAAACAGTAGGCCCATCAACGCGCCGGCGAGGCCCAGCGTCGCCAGCCCGCCCAACACTAAGGCGATATAGCCGGAAGTCGAAACTTCAACGGCACCGAGTGAAATCCACGCCCAGACGGCCACTGAAGCAGTCGAGAGCGCAAGAATGGCGGCGACGGTGATACCGATCTTCGTCATGTCTTCATTCCGATGTTTGCGCGGATCATAAATAGGACCCCTAGCAGCCGATGAAAGCGCGACGACCGGACAACTATGTCGCAGATGCTGCCATAAATATAATATTTTATCATATTTACGGGGTTGGCTAGGATAACGGCCTGGATTGGAGGCCAGCGATGTCGGTGCACGTCCTGTTCAAGACCGGAGAACGTCCGGAAGGCCGAACACTTTCGGCGCGTCTGGTTGCCGAAGTGCGCGAAGCCGTGTTCGAAAAGCGCCTCAAGCCAGGCGATTTCCTCGGCACCGAGAAGGACATTGCAGAGCGCGCCCATGTCAGCCGGATGGCGGCACGAGACGCGCTTAGGACACTGGCGGCGCTCGGTGTCGTCGAGATCAAGGTTGGCGCCGGTGGCGGCGTGCGCATCGCATATGGCAATCCGCGCCAGTTCGCCGAAGCGCTCGCCGTCCAGCTCGATCTCGCCGGCATTAGCGCAACCGAAATCCTCGATGCACAACGGGCGATCGAAACGCTCGCCGCCGAGCTCGCAGCCGAGCACGCTACCGCAGAAGAACTTGCCGGCTTGAAGCGCCTTCTCGGCACCGCCGAACGGCAAATCGACGATGTCCCGGCGTTCACGCGTGCCTGCCTCGACTTCCATCTCGCGGTCGCAGAGGCCTCGCACAACCGCGTGCTAGCCGCACAATTACGCTCTTTGCAGCACGTGTCGTGGCCGTCGCGAAACCCCGCTCTGACGCGGACCGTCGCGCTGCACATTCTCGAAGTTCATCAAAAGCTGGTCGCGCTAGTCGAAGCGCGCGATGCGGCTGCCGCGCGTCGCTTGATGGATGAACACGTCAAGATGATTCGCGCGCGCCGCACAAGCCAATCCGGCCACGGCGCTCTGAAGAACGACGCAGTTTGCTGAACTGATTTAGAAAGCGGAGGAATCCATGAGCAAATTCATTATCGCGCCGCATTTCCGGCTGCAGGAATGGGTCGGCGAAGAGAAAGGCTATTTCCGCGACGAAGGGCTCGACTACGAGTTCCGCGAGACGATGGATTCGAGCACTGGACAAGGCCATCAGCTCGGCAACAAGGTCGGTGCTTTCCAGTCGATCGAACAGGGTCGAGCCTGCGACATCAGCGGCGCCTGCCACTGGACCGTCAATGTCGCGGCCGCCAAGGGCCACGCCAAGCTCTACGCCGACGCCTATTCGGTCTCGCCCGCCGGCATCTTCGTGCCGCCAGAATCGCCGATCAAGCAGCCGACCGACCTCAAAGGAGTGCCGATTTCTGTCGGCTACCAATCCGGTAGTCATTACTCGACGATCCAGGCACTCGAGCAATATATGCCCCTGAGTGACATCAAGCTCAGCTTCGCGGATGGATTACTGTTCAGCCGCATGGAGATGCTGTTCGACCGCAAAGTGCCGGCCGTCACAGTGTTCAGTGGGCCTTATTACTTCCTCGAGCAGCTCGGCTTTCGCAAAGTGATCGACGCAACTTTCATGATGGCGTCGATGATCAACGGCAATCCGGAGTCCGATGACGTGCGGAAATATTTCCAAGCGTTGCGCCGCGCCCAGCGCGATATCGATTTACGACCCGAACTCTATACGCACTACTACCAAAAGGAATTTCCGAAGCGTTTCCACGGCATCATGGACACGCGGCGCTGGGGGCCGGGCGAGCGCATCGTCTTCGAGCCTTATACCAAGGAAGTCTTTGAGGAATCGCAACGCTGGATCGCCGAACGCGGCATTTTCCCGGATGGCACCGGCAGCGCAGCTTACGAGAATGCGGTGGTGACGTTGGCGGCGGAATAAGCCGTCCGAACCGTGTTCGATCGCCGCCATTGCGCCGACGCAGCCTCGTCGGCGATTTCAGATTATGTTTTTATGGTCGTTGCCTATTTCTCTTGGCAAACGAGGCTCCATTGAACAGTGCTGCGATCTCTCCGACCGAGCGGGTCATCGCCAGGGTTGACGGCGCAATCGGCTGGCTGATTTTCAACAATCCGACGAAACGCAATGCCCTATCGCTTGACATGTGGCAGGCAATCCCAGCGGTTCTCGACCGATACGAGGCCGAATCCACGATTCGCGTCGTTGTGGTGTGCGGTGCCGGCGGACAGGCGTTCACCTCGGGCGCCGATGTCTCGGAATTCGAGCGGTTGCGCGGCACGCCGGCCGACCAAGCGCGCTACAACACAATTTCGGAGGCCGCGTTGGCCCGATTGCACCAGTTTCCGAAGCCAACCATCGCGATGATTCAGGGCTATTGCATGAGCATCGGCTTGGGAATTGCGCTGGCCTGCGACCTGCGCTTCGCCGGATCGAGCGCCCGTTTCGCCAGTCTGGCGGCGCGCCTCAGCCTCACCTACAGGTGGTCTGATATCAAGAAACTGATCGATCTGATCGGACCGGCACGCACCAAGGATTTGTTCTATAGCGCTCGGCACGTGCCGGCCGACGAAGCGCTGGCGATGGGACTAATCGAAGATATGCGCCCCGATCCCGAGATCAAGGCCTTCACCCGCGCCTATTGCGCACGCATTGCGGAAAATGCGCCGCTCAGCATGACGGCAACTAAGCGGATCGTCGCCGAACTGATCAAACCGTCGTCCGAAATCGATCGTGACCTGTGCAAGGCGATCGTCGCCAGTTGCTACGCCAGCGAGGATTACGTCGAAGGCCGGCGCGCCTTCTTGGAAAAGCGCAAGGCGGTTTTCAAGGGCAAATAACCGCGGCTCAGTCGAGGCACCCAGGATCAGCGCGCAGCACCTGACGCGCGAAGCGGCGGAACTGCGTTGCGATCATCGACGGATCAGTCATGTAATCGTGCGCATCGCGCGCGAAATCGTCGTCGATCTTGCTCATTGGACCGATCGCGCGGGCGCGCACCTGCATCTTGGCCGCCCGCTCGAAGCACAATGCCATCCAGGCGGCTTCCTCGATCGTTTGGCCGACGGTGGCAAGGCCGTGATTGGCCAAGAGTGCCGCCCGCTTGGTACCGAGCGCGCGTGAAATGATTTCGCCTTCAAGCTCGGTCACGGGATTGCCAGGCCATTCCCGCAAGAAGGCGCAATCGTCGTGGAACATGGTGGCATCCATGTGCGCCACCGCCAACGGTTCGTCCACCATCGAGAGCGCCGCGGTGTAAGGCGCGTGGGTATGGATGCCGCAGCTGACGTCGGGGCGAAGTTCAAGGATCTTGATCAGGAACCCTGCCGCCTTGGGCGGCTTGCCTTTGCCTCTCAGCACATTGAGGTCGTCGTCCACGGTCAGGATCTGGCGGGGCGTGACCTCTTCAAAGCCGACACCCATCGGCAAGGTCAGAAATCCGTCTGGCTTGGTTGTCCGCAACGCGACGAGACCAGGAACGATCGTATCGTGCCCATCGGCGGCCAGGATGCGGCACGCAAGTGTCAGCATTTCAGCATCCGACCAGCCCGGCTCGGCAGAAAGCTCTGCTTCGTTATAGAGCTCACCTAACCGCGCCGAAGCGCGCCCCCTCAATTTCGCGAGATCGCCGACCATGTCTTGCCTCCCTCGGTTCCGGTTCTTATGTCTGCCGGTCGCACGGTGCACACTATGATGCCGCGGCAAATGCGCCAACACCACCGCATTGCATGGAGTTGCTGCACCGACGCAACTATTCCTTAACCGCGCCAGTCAGGCTCGAGACGTAATAATCGACAAAGAAGGAATAGAGCAGCACGACGGGGACCGAACCGAGCAAGGCCGCCGCCATCAGCGATCCCCAGTGATAAACATCACCTTCGACCAATTCGGTGATGGCACCCACTGGTATAGTCTTGTTCTCCGACGAAGAAATGAAGGTCAGGGCATAAATGAATTCGTTCCACGACAGCGTGAACGCGAAAATGCCCGCGGAAATCAAACCTGGCACGGCCAATGGTAGTGTGATCTTCAATAGGATCTGCAGGCGCGACGCACCGTCTATTAGGGCGCATTCTTCAAGTTCGTACGGGATGGTGCGGAAGTAGCCCATCAACAGCCAAGTGCAAAACGGCACGAGGAAAGTCGGATAAGTGAGAATGAGCGACCAATCGGTGTCGAACAGGCCGAGCCGGAATACCATTGCGACCAGCGGGATGAAAAGGATGCTCGGCGGCACGAGATAGGCGAGGAAGATCGCCATGCCGACATATTGTGAGCCCCTGTAGCGCAGGCGCTCGATGGCATATGCCGCGCAGACGCTCGAGAATAGCGAGATGAAGGTTGAGCTCACCGAAATGATCAGCGTGTTGATCATCCAATTCGGAAAACTGGTGTGGAACAGCAGTTTGTCGACGTGTTCGAGCGTAGGGTGCACCACCCAGAACGGATTGAAATGGGCATAATCGTAGAGTTCGGTATCCGGCTTGAAGGTTGTGACGACCATCCAATAGAACGGGAACAGCAGCACGAAGAGCAGGATGGCGAGCGGCAGATAGAGCGTGACCAGCCGCCGCGGCATCACCCCGAGGACGCGCGCGCCGCGGCCGCGTTCCGCGCGAGCGACTGTGTCAGGCACTGCGGTCAATCGGCGCTCCCCTGCTGCCAGCGGCGGCGCTGCAGTCCGAAATAGCTGAACAAAATGGCGGCCAGCAGGAACGGCACCATGGCGTCGGCGATCGCCGCGCCCTCGCCCAGGAAGCCACCGGTGATCGCGCGCTGGAACGACAGCGTCGCCATCAGATGCGTGGCGTTGATCGGGCCGCCGCCAGTGATGGTGTAGATCAGCTGGAAATCGGTGAAGGTGAGCAATACCGAGAACGTCATCACCACGGCGATGATCGGCGTCAGCAGCGGCAACGTGATATGGCGGAAACGCTGCCACGCGGTGGCGCCGTCGAGCGTTGCCGCTTCGTAGAGCGAGGGCGAGATCGTTTGCAAACCCGCGAGCAGCGTGATCGCGACGAACGGAATGCCGCGCCAGATATTAGCGGCGATCACCGACCACCGCGCGTTCCACGGCTCGCCGAGGAAATCAATGTAGCGGTGGATGAGGCCGAGCCTAATCAGTACCCAGGATATGATGGAGAACTGTGAATCGTAGATCCACCAGAAGGCAATCGCCGAAAGCACCGTCGGCACGACGAACGGCAGCAACACGAAAGCGCGCAGCAGAGATTTGAACGGCAGGCGCTCGTTCAACAGCAGGGCGAGATATAGGCCCAAAGCGAATTTCACGATGCTGGCGATGACGGTGTAGAAGGTCGTATTGAAGACGACCAGCCAGAATACCGCATCGTGTGCCAACGAGATGAAATTGCCGAAGCCGATGAAGTGGCCAGCTTGGCCGATCTTGGCATCGGTAAGGCCGAGCCAGAAACCAAGGCCAAGCGGATAGGCCAGGAACACCAGCAAAATCGCGGCCGCGGGCAGCATGAAGAGAGCGCCCAAAAGGTCGCGATTATCGCGCCACCGCCGGCCCGAGCGCACTGCGGGTTGACTTAACGTCTTTGTTTCTACCGCCATCGGACACTGGGCGGCGCCGCTCGCACGGCGCCGCCCTCTCCGCTTCACACTTGGTAGTAGCGCTTGGCGCGGTCGGCCGCGCGGGCGGCCGCCGCCTTGGGCGTCTGCGCGCCCGAGCATGCTTCGGCGAACATATCGACGACGATGAAATCGCCCATCACTGCCGCCGAGGCATAGCCGAGCGGACCGGCATAACCATTGACCAGGATACGGTCGGCACCGTCGCGAAACGGGGTTGCCTTGGGATCGGCCGTCCACACCGGATTCTTGGCGTAGGCCTTGAGCGGCTGCGAGATATAGCCGTTCGAGGCTTGGAGCCAGTCGTTGTACTGATCCGCCTCCCACATGAAGCGGAGATATTCCTTCGCCGCCCGCGGATACTTCGAATATTTCAGGATGTAGGCGGAAAGCGTCAGGTTCTGTTCAGTGAATTTCTTTACCGGACCGATTGGATAGCGTGCGTGATCCATATCAGCGGCGATTGCCTTAAGTGCCGGATCGGGCGAGTTCTTGGCAACTGTGTAAATCGAGATGCCGTTCCCGGTCAGGCCGAGTTCGCCGGCCAGGAATGCCTTGTTGTTGCTCGGATCGAGCCAGGACAGCGTGCCCGGCACGAACGTCGCGGCGAGCTGTTTGGCATACTCAAGCGAAGCTACAGTTTCGGGTGAGTCGAGGACCACGTTGCTCTTGGGATCGACGACCATGCCGCCATGCGTCCACAAGCACCAGTGTGTCCAGTTGTTGGCGTCGCCGGAGGCATGACCCAAGGCAAAACCCGCCGGCGTGCTGGTGTTCTTCAACCCCTGACAGAGCTTGAGGAAACCTGGCAGGTCTTCTGGAATTCTCTCGAAACCTGCCTTCTTGATCGCACTGATTCGATAGTTGATGCAGGAGACGTTCACCCCCTGCGGCAGCGCGATCCAGCGCTTGTTGTGCGTGCCATAAACCCGGCAGGTGTCATACCAGCCGCCGTACTTGCCGCCGAGATAGTCGGCGAGATCGGTCAGGTCGACGAGCTTATCGGGGAATTTGAACGGATCGTCGTTGGTGTCGATGATGATGTCGGGCCCCGCGCCGACATTGGCGGCCACCGCCGCCTTAGGCCGTACGTCTTCCCAGCTCTCGGTATCGACGCGGACTTGGATGCCGGTTTTTTCGGTAAATTTCTTCGTGCTCGCCATAAAGCTGACGATGTCGCCCTCGACGAATTGCTTCCACCGCAGTACCCGAAGCGAGGCGTTGGGTTCGGGCTGGTTGGTCCAGGCTGCCCGCGCGGCTTCGGGCACCAATCCAGCGCCGACAGCCGCGGCCGTTGTCGCCACGCCGGCTTTGAGGACGTCACGTCGACTAAGATCACTCATGCGCACCTCCCTGTTTGCGTGGATTCAGTTGATTTTGCCGCTGGTGGCGGCGTCGAACAGATGCGTCAACGAAACTTTAGGCCGCAAACCAATGACTTCTCCAGATTTGAAAGCATGACGTTCGGTGAAAACCGCACAAACCTGCGTACCTGCCAGGTCGGCGTAAACGAAGGTGTCGGCACCTGTCGGCTCCACCACCTGGACGCGCGCGCGTATGACGCTGTCGTCTGTCACTTCGAAATGTTCGGGCCGCACACCGTAAATCACCTGCTGACCGTCGTGCCCGCCAGCGTTACGCGGCGCCGGCAACTGCGTGCCATCGCCCGCTTCGACCCAGACCGAGCCGTTCACGCGTGTCAGGCGACCCTCGATGAAATTCATCGCCGGCGAGCCAATAAAGCCGGCAACGAATAGATTGACGGGACGGTCATAGAGCTCAAGCGGCGTGCCGATCTGTTCGACGCTGCCGCCGTGCATGACGACGATGCGATCAGCCATCGTCATGGCCTCGACCTGGTCGTGGGTCACGTAGATCGAGGTGGTCTTGAGCCGCTGATGCAGCGCCTTTATTTCGGTGCGCATCTGCACGCGAAGCTTCGCATCGAGATTCGACAGCGGCTCATCAAATAGAAAGACCTGCGGATCGCGCACGATGGCGCGACCCATCGCAACGCGCTGACGCTGGCCGCCCGATAGCTGCCGCGGATAGCGATCGAGATAGGGCTGGAGTCCGAGAATATCAGCCGCGTGGTGGACCCGTTCGGCGATCGCGGCGGCGGCAGCTTTGCGCAACTTCAGACTAAATGCCATGTTGTCGCGCACCGTCATGTGCGGATAGAGCGCGTAGTTCTGGAAGACCATCGCGATGTCGCGATCCTTTGGCGGTACGTCGTTCACGACGCGTCCGTCGATGGCGATTTCACCGCCCGTGATGGTCTCGAGGCCGGCAACCATGCGAAGCAGTGTGGTCTTGCCACAGCCCGATGGCCCGACCAGGACGATGAATTCCTCGTCGCCGATTGCGATGTCGATGCCGTGGATAACTTCCAGCAGCCCGAAGGATTTCCGCACGCCGCGGATCTCCACGGAAGCCATAGGTCGTTCCCTCCCCAGGCTCGGGGCTCACGCATCCCCTTGTGGCGAAAAGGATAGCCCCCAGCAGCCCTAGGAGCCAGCAGCGGCTCGGGCGCTCTGCTTATCCCTTCGGCTGGCCGCACCTTCTCAGTGCTGGAACCGCAATAGAATCAAGGTCATCGCCGCGCCAGCAAACGAGTTTCCGGCAACCGACCGCGGGACGTTTTTCCGACCCGGTCACCAGAAAGTCGCATCGCCGTGTCGCGCCTGGGACGGAAAATATTGGCGGCCGACAATGTCGCAATGCCGGAGGCGGTTGGTAACGCCAATAAATTCCGAGCCTCAGAACCAGCGCAGGGCCCTCGGGCCAAGCAATAATCGGCGAGAGTACACGGTAGTGCTCCATAATGATGGAGTACCGCGATGACATCATATCCCATACCATTGAGGCTGCGGCCGATGTGATCACGGTCAGCTGGTGCTTCGTGTCCCGATTCGAATATCAGCGCCGGTCTCATTTTGTTGATTGTCATAACTGCGCCCTCGAATACCGACGCCTCGTGTCCCTCAACGTCAATCTTGAGGAGATCAAGGCGTTTCAGCCCAATGTTAGCGACGATCGAATCGAGCGACCGGAGCGGAACGGGTACGCCGGTTTCGGCAAGGCGCGAAAGACCCGAGTCCTCAGTGTCAATAGCAAGATGCCCCTCACCGTCGGTCGCGGAAATCGCGATCTGAAAAACCTGTGCTTGGCTAAGATTATTGATATGCAGTGTTGCCGCCAATGCCGATGCGATGTGCGGGTTGGGTTCACAGGAAATTACGCGGCCGGTTGCGCCTACGGCTTTGGCAAGAGGTACTGACCATTCTCCGAGATTGGCCCCAACGTCGATTACATTGGCGCCCTCTGGAGCAAAACAAAGGACCGGTTCCGGCATGTCAAACCCATAGAACAACAGATGCTGCCCTCGCGCGTCCAACGGTGCTGGGATAAATGCGAGTTCATTACGGTCCGTAAGGACATAGGCGCCCGGCCATTCGCGGCTTAGTTTGTGCAGCAACGTGTTCTTGCGCCGCCGGTATATAAATCCCGGTAACCCGCGACGTTTATCTTCGCGTAAGCGATAAAGGCGTTTCAAATATGCGGGCATGTTCGACGTGCTTTTCGATGCGCCGCTCATTTTTTAGATTTCCCCTCCCTGTACCCATGGCGCTGCAAGATCTTCTCATACCTGTGCTGAATAGCCTTGCATCACGAACCGAAGACCTGCCGCCGATCACGAAGCGGGCCGAGCTGCTGATGAAGATGGTCACGTCGCTGACAGCCTGGCAGTTCTTCGCTAATTTCAGCCTTCGCGGCTCATGACGCTCGACAAAGCAACAGGCGGTGACTAAATCGCCATAACGAATTACTGAAATTTTTCTTTGACTTCGGCCCACCGGGTATCGCTTCGCGCAGCCGCAAACGCGGCAACTTTGACACGTTGTACCGCGTCAATGTGTGCGGCGATTGATTCTCTCAGAACATCCTTTCCCCACACCCACTCTTCGAGTCTTACGGCACATGGGACCGCGACGGCACATCAACAGCCGCAGCCATGCTACGCCAGTCTAAGGTTTTTGGGGCCCTTCCGCATCATTCCGCATAAAGGCCGTCCACGAGCCCTGCATTGCAGGCAAATTCAGATGTTTAAAGCTCGCGTGTGCTCATCGCCTACTGGTCGTTCCGGCATTCATCCGATGCCCGATACACTACCCCGCAGGCCCGACGGGATATAGCGACGGCGGAAATCGTATGCGTGTCAGTGCACTTTCGGAGGAACCGCTGGTGAAAGGTGCGCTGCGACCTTATTTCCGCTTATTTGCGGTCAAACCCAAATAAGGGACCGACGCGGGACCCTGAAGCCCACCTTGGTTTTTCAACCGGACGTTGGTGGGTGCAGCAGGACTCGAACCTGCGACCCGCTGATTAAGAGTCAGCTGCTCTACCAACTGAGCTATGCACCCGCGCGGGAAGGCGCCGTATATAACAACCTGCCGCTGGCTTGTCGAGCCGCATGGGCTCAGGTTTCCGCCTCGCCATAGCGGCCGATGCGGACGTCGCGGTGGACATAGACGCTCATCAGCAGGCCAAAGCCGAACATCACCGTCAGCATAGAAGTGCCGCCATACGACACCAGCGGCAGCGGCACCCCGACCACCGGCAACAAGCCGATGACCATGGCGACGTTGATGAAGACGTAAAGGAACAGGTTCGTGGTGATGCCGAAGGCCAGCAGCCGGCCGAAATGGCTGCGCGAGCGGAACGCGATCGCGTAGCCGTAAATGAAGACGATGGCGTAAAGCGCCAGCAGCACCAAGCCGCCGATCAGGCCGAATTCCTCGCCCAGAATGGTGAAGATGAAGTCGGTCTGCCGCTCGGGCAAAAACGAGAGGTGCGCCTGGGTTCCCGACAGAAAGCCTTTGCCGGAAATCCCACCCGAGCCGACCGCGATCTTGGCCTGCAAACTATGATAGCCGGCGCCGAGCGGATCGCTCTCGGGATTGAGGAACGTTAAAATCCGATTCTTCTGGTAATCGCGCAGGTGATGCCAAGCGAACGGAATCACCGCGCCGGC
Organism: Allostellaceae bacterium; assembly: GCA_035632055.1. Classification (GTDB taxonomy): domain Bacteria; phylum Pseudomonadota; class Alphaproteobacteria; order ATCC43930; family CGMCC-115725; genus REEB95. The sequence goes on along the minus strand of DASQHO010000058.1, from coordinate 6,839 downwards.
GGCGGCGAAGACGACTGCGAATTTCCAGACCCGAACGCCGGCAAGAAAAAACATCGCGGCGCCGCCGATGACCAACATGGTCGCGGTGCCGAGATCGGGCTGCTTCAGCACCATCGCCGCTGGCACCAGGATCATCAGTGCTGGCACGATCAGCTTCAATGGATTGCCGATCTCTTCGGCTGGCATGCCGTTGAAGTACCGCGCCAACACCATCACCAGCGCGACCTTCATGAACTCTGACGGCTGAATTTGAATCACGCCGAGATCGATCCAGCGCTGCGCACCCATGCCAATGGCGCCGCGCACCTCGACCGCAATCAGCAGGACCATGGTCACGGCGTAGAAACCGTAAGCAGCACGCAGCCAGACGCGGATGTCGACCATGGCGACCGCGAGCATGACCAGCGCCGCGACAAGGAACCGTACCACTTGGCGCTCTGCCCACGGTTGCCAGCTGCCATTGCCGGCGGAATAGAGCATGGCGAAACCGACGCAGGCGATGGTCGTGACCAGCGCGACCAATGGCCAATTCACGTTCAACAGCTTGACGCTGAGCGTCTGTTGCGTATTGGAGGGATCGTAGAGCCAGCGCATGGCTCGCCTCAGCCCTGCGCCAGTTTTGCGGCGTCGAAGGGTTCGCTTGGCACCCGGCGCGCTGGATCGCGCTTTTGCGCTTCAAGCAGCAAATCGTGGGCGATCGGCGCGGCCACCGCGCCGCCTTCGCCGCCGGTCGCGCCGCCGTGTTCGACCACGACGGAGCAAACGTAGCGTGGCGCCGAAACTGGCGCGAAAGCGATGAACAGCGCGTGGTCGCGATCCTTCCAGGGCACCTTGGTGCCAGTGACCACGCCACGATCACGGATTTCGCGCGCGATATGATGAACCTGTGCCGTACCGGTCTTTCCGCCCATCGTCATCGCCGGATCCTCGATACGCGAACCATAGCCGGTGCCGTGCGGCTCGTTGACGACGCCGTACATCGCATCACGGATCACATCGAGCGTTTTCTGCTGGACGCCCACGGCTCCGAAGCTGGTGCTGATTTCGGTCGCGACTGGGCTCGCCGCCGTCATCACGCCATCGTCGCGCACCAGCACCGGCTTCACCGCGCGTCCGGTCGCAATGCGGGCGACATAGATCGCGAGTTGCAGCGGCGTCACCGAAACGAAGCTCTGGCCGATGCCGCAACTGAGAGTCTCGCCGCGTTGCCAAGCGACGCCGGTGGTCGCCAGCTTCCATGCGCGTGTCGGAATGAGTCCGGTCTTTTCCCCAGGGATATCGATGCCAACCTTGACGCCAAGGCCGAAGCGGTTCGCCATCTGCGCGATGCGGTCGATCCCGACCAGATCGGCGGTGTGATAGAAGAAAACGTCGCAGGATTCGCGGATGGCGCGATGCACTGACAGGGTGCCGTGTCCGCCTTTCTTCCAGCAATGGAATACCGTATTGCCGAGGTGGAATTCACCTGGGCAGAAGAATTCGGTATCCGGGGTGATCACGCCGGCCTCGAGAGCGGCCGTCGCCACCAGCGGCTTAAAAGTTGAGCCCGGCGAATAGGTGCCGGCGATCGCCTTGTCTGCCAGCGGATTATAAGGATTGTCGACCAGTGCTTTCCATTGTGCTGGACTCAGGCCGCTGGCGAAGGCGCTCGGGTCGAAACCAGGCGCCGAGGCCAAAGCAAGCACCTCGCCGGTCCATGCATCGATGACAATGGCGGAGGCCGAGCCTTGTGCGTTGCAACGGCGCATCGCCAAGTCCTGCAGCGCCATGTCGAGGCCGAGAACGATCTGTTCGCCGGCAATACCGTCCTCGTGCGCGAGCTCGCGTACAACGCGGCCGAAAGCATTGACCTCGACCTCACTCGTGCCGGCGGTGCCGCGGAGCTCGAGATCGTATTGCTTCTCGATGCCGCTTTTGCCGACGCGGAAATCGGGCAACTCTACGAGGGGATCGTCGCTGTTGAGCTCCTGTTCTGAAACCGGCGCGACGTAACCAACGACATGCGAAGTCTCGTCGCCGAAGGGATAATGGCGGATGAGGCCCTGCTCGATCGATACGCCTGGCAGATCGACCGCATTGACATCGATACGCGCCATCTCGTTCCAGTCCATGTCCTCGCGCAAGGCGATCGGTACAAAGCTGTGCCGGTTGCGGATATCACGCAGAACGCGGCGGCGATCCGCGTCAGTGAGCGGCACGAGGTCGGCGACAGCGTCGAGCGTCTGGTCGATATTTCCTGCCTGTTCAGAGATCACCACGGCGCGGTAGGTCGGCCGATTGATAGCGAGCGGCACACCGAAGCGATCGACGATGCGGCCGCGCGGTGGCACCAATAGCCGAATATTGATTCGGTTTTCGTCCGCCAGCATGGAGAATTTTGGCGCCTGGACGACCTGGAGGTAATAGAGACGGCCGGCCAGCGCCGCCAACAGCGCAACCTTGCCGCCGGCCAATACCATAGCGCGACGGGTGAGGATTTTGCCGCGGCCGTTTGCCTTTTTCATGTCACGTACTCAGCGCCGGCATTGCGCGATGCGCCAGCGCCAGAAGATAGCTGCCGATCGGGAAGCACGCCGTCGTGATGAGCGTCTGGAAAATGAATGGGCGCGGCACCAAGGCATGGACCTGCATCAGGCTGACGAACGCCCATTCGAGGGTAAACGCACCCACAGCGGCGCCGAAAAACCCGAACCACAGGATCGAAAACGGCCGGTGGCTAAACACCCGCCGCTGAGTGACGACGCCGGTGCGCACCAGCAGCAGCACTAGCGCCGACAGGCCGACATAGGGTGTGCCATTGAGCAGATCGATCAACAAGCCAGCGAAGAACACGACGCTGAGCGGCAAGAGATCGGGCCGATAAACCGACCAGTGGAAAACCGCCATCAGCGCGAAGCCAGGTGCGATTGAACCGAAGCTCGGAATATGGAACGGCAGCAGCGACAGCAACGCGAAAAGGATGGTTGTAGCACCGGGCACCATGCGGGCGACGAACCCAAAATAATCGCGATTGCGGGAATAGGGCATGACTACCGCGCAGAAGTCGCCCGGCTGCGGCTCCCTCCGATAGACGGCGGCACCGGAACCGCGCTGTCCGGCAACACGCCATCGAGACCGTAGTTCACGATCCGCACCATCTCCAACCGCGCCAAATCGGCGTACAGCTCGACGCGGATCATGCCGTTCGCCGAGACGACGACACCGATCGGCAGGTCGGGCGGGAAAACGCCGCCGCTGCCGCTGGTGACAATACGATCGCCCGGTTTCACCGGGGTCTTGGGCTGGAAATAGACCAACTGCGGCTGATCCGAGTTGTCGCCATTGAGCATCGCGCGTTCGTGCGTACCCTCAACGACCACAGGAATGTGCGAGTTGATGTCGGTAAGCAGCAGAATACGCGCGGTGCGGTCGCCGAGTTCGATGACACGGCCGACGAGCCCGTCGCCGGTCAGCGCTGGCTGGCCGCGGGTTACGCCTTCATCGCGCCCGACATTGACCAGCACGTTGCGCAGGAACGCGCCGCCCGAATCCGCGATTACCTGCGCCGCAACCGACGACATCGCACCCTGCGGCGCAAACTTGACCAAGTTACGGAGCTCCTCGTTCTCCGATTCAAGGCGGCGTGCCACTTCCTGCCATTGCAGCAGCCGCTGGTTCTCAAGTTTGAGTTCTTCATTCTGGCGATAGACCGACGTGATGTCCTTGACCGTGCCGATCGCCTTGGAAACTGTCACGATGGGTTCGCCAGCGACCTTGAGCACCGGCGCCAGCGTATCAGCGAGAACGACGCGCACGTGATCGAATAGCAGGACGTCAGCCTTGCCGAGGACCGCCAGCAGCGCCGAAATGAAAATCAGAAAAGGAAGCGTCAGTCGCTGGACTGTCGCACGAACGGGGGCTGAAACTCTCATTGGCGCCGACCGCTGCTCATCGTCCCGATAGCTTCCGCTAAGTGCCTACGTCCTCCCCCATGAACGTCGGCGTCGCTCATTTTTACACGGCTTTCACTATCTCGTACATCGTCCGGGTCGGAAAGAACATACCTAATACATGCTTATCAAGACGTTACGCAGGGTCTTCATCTCTTCGAGGGCGCGGCCGGTACCGAGAGCAACGCAGGACAGCGGGTCGTCGGCGATCGACACCGGCAGGCCAGTGGAATGGCGAAGCACATAGTCGAGATTGCCGAGCAACGCGCCGCCGCCCGTAAGCACGATGCCCTTGTCGACGATGTCGGCCGCGAGCTCGGGCGCGGTGTGCTCGAGTGCCACCTTGACGGCTTCGACGATGGCACCGACCGGCTCAGACAGGCTCTCCGCAATCTGCCGTTCCGAGATCACGATTTCCTTTGGCACGCCGTTCATTAGGTCGCGGCCCTTGATCTCCATGATGCGGCCCTCGCCCTCTTCTGGCATGCAGGCCGAGCCGATTTCCTTCTTGATGCGTTCGGCTGACGATTCGCCGACAAGCAGATTATGGTTGCGGCGGATGTAGGCAATGATCGCTTCGTCCATCTTGTCGCCGCCGACACGTACCGAGCGCGAATAAACAATGCCGCCGAGCGATAGCACTGCAACCTCGGTGGTGCCGCCGCCGATGTCGACCACCATCGAGCCGGTCGGCTCGGTGACCGGCAAGCCTGCGCCGATCGCCGCTGCCATCGGCTCTTCGATCAAGAACACGCGTCGGGCGCCAGCGCTCTCCGCCGATTCCTGGATGGCGCGACGCTCGACGGCAGTCGAGCCAGACGGTACGCAGACGATGATCTGCGGACTGGCGAAGCTGCGACGGTTGTGCACCTTGCGGATGAAATGCTTGATCATCTCCTCCGCCACCTCGAAGTCGGCAATCACGCCGTCGCGCAGCGGTCGGATCGCCTGGATGTTACCCGGCGTACGGCCGAGCATCATCTTGGCCTCGTCGCCGACCGCCAGCACCTGCTTGCGGCCTTTGACGTTGGCAATGGCGACCACCGACGGCTCGTTCAGGACGATGCCGCGACCCTTGACGTAAACCAGCGTATTCGCCGTGCCGAGATCGATGGCCATATCGGCAGAAAGCATTCCGAGGAGATTGCCGAACATCTTGATGGTGTGATCCGAGGTTGGTTGTTGGACCGCCGTTACGCTGTAAGTGCGGCGGGCGCGGTCTTCGCCCGTTTGGTGAGAAGTTTATTGAGCGCGTGGATATAGGCGCGCGCCGATGCGACCAGCGTGTCCGGATCGGCGCCTTGGCCGATGACCGTCTTACCGTCCTCCTCGAGCCGCACAGTGACTTCGGCCTGCGCATCAGTGCCCTCCGTCACGGCGTGCACATGATAAAGCAGCAGGCGCACGCTGTGCGGCACGATGGCGCGGAGGGCGTTGAAAGTCGCGTCGACCGGACCGTTGCCAGTGACCTTCGCCGTGCGGCGGACGCCGTCGAAATCGAGCTCGATTTCCGCAGTTTGCGGCCCCTTCGAGCCAGCAATGACCTGCAGCGAGACAAACCGGATACGCTCGTCGCTGCGCTGGATTTCGTCGTCGACCAGCGCGACGATGTCCTCGTCATAGACGTCCTTCTTGCGGTCGGCGACCTCCTTGAAACGCCGGAAGGCGTCATTCAAGGCGTTGTCTCCCAGCTCGAAGCCGAGCTCCTTCAGCTTCATCTTGAAGGCGTGCCGGCCCGAATGCTTGCCCATGACCAGCGTCGACTTGCCGAGACCGACCGATTCCGGCGTCATGATCTCGTAAGTGCCGGCATGCTTGAGCATGCCATCCTGGTGGATGCCGCTCTCGTGCGCGAAAGCGTTGGCGCCGACGATCGCCTTGTTGGGCTGCACGACGAATCCGGTGATCGCCGAAACCAAGCGCGACGCGCGCGTAATACATTCGGTCTTGATGCCGGTGGTATAGGGAATCACGTCGTGGCGCGTTTTGAGCGCCATGACGATCTCTTCCATCGCGGCATTGCCGGCGCGTTCGCCCAGACCGTTCACCGTGCACTCGATCTGGCGCGCGCCTGCGATCACCGCTGCCAGCGAATTCGCCACCGCCAAACCGAGATCGTTGTGGCAATGGACCGAGATCACCGCCCTGTCGATGTTGGGCACGCGATCGAACAGCATACGGATGAGGCCGCCGAACTCCTCCGGCACGGCATAACCGACCGTGTCGGGAATGTTGATGGTGCGGGCGCCCGCCTTGATCGCGCTCTCGACCACGCGGCAGAGGAAATCGCGCTCGGTGCGCGAGCCATCTTCAGCTGACCATTCGACGTCCGGACACAGGTTGCGCGCATGCGTGACACTGTCGATCACCGCCTGATGCACTTGCTCCGGCGCCATCTGCAGTTTGTATTTCATGTGCAGCGGCGACGTCGAAAGGAAGGTATGGATGCGCGGCCGCTGAGCGTGCTGCAACGCCTCCCAGGCGCGATCGATATCGGCACGTGCCGCGCGTGCGAGGCCGCACACCGCCGATGTCTTGACCACCTTGGCAATTTCGCGCACGGCTTCGAAATCGCCGTTCGACGCGATCGGAAAACCGCCCTCGATGACATCGACGCCCATTTCCTCGAGAACCTGGGCGATCCGGATCTTTTCCTCGAGATTCATCGACGCGCCCGGCGATTGCTCGCCGTCGCGCATGGTGGTGTCGAAAATAATGACGCGATTGGCGTCGGCCCGGCTCTCGGGTACGACGGTCTTCGGAGATTGTGTGGCGCCCATGGCGCGATTCCTCATGTCTCAGGGAAATAACGTTGAGCCGTGGCCGATGCCCCTCGAACGCGAGCGGGCTCCATCGCGCCCGCGCTCAGGGGCAGCTAAGTCGCAACGTGCCGCCGTTCCCCCGCGCCGG
>DASQHO010000057.1:0-9449 GCA_035632055.1 Allostellaceae bacterium | reverse complement strand
CATCACGCTCGGTCTGCCTTTCATCCGCACCTCGCCTGACCACGGCACGGCCACAGACATCGCCGGCCGCGGAATCGCCAATCCGGCGAGCCTCATCGCCGCGTTGGCAGCAGCCAGCGCCATGGCGGCACGACGGGCGGCACAACCGGCCGAGGCTTGAGAACCGGCTTGGCGGACGATACGCCGCCCCTGCCGCCGCTGCGCGACGTAATCCGCCGTCACGGCTTGACAGCGCGCAAATCCCTTGGCCAGAATTTTCTTTTCGATCTCAATCTGACGCGGCGCATTGCCCGCAGCGCCGGTCCACTCACCGATTGCAATGTTGTCGAGATCGGTCCCGGCCCCGGCGGATTGACGCGGGCGTTACTGCTCGAAGGAGCGCGGCGCATCGTCGTGATCGAGCGCGACGAGCGTTGCCTGCCGGCGCTGGCGGAACTTGCGACCGCTTTTCCCGGCCGCCTCGAAATCGTCGCTGGCGACGCTTTGGCGATCGATCCGGAAAGGCTGGTTCCAGCGCCGCGCAAGATCGTTGCCAACCTGCCCTACAATATCGCCACGCCGCTGTTGATTGCCTGGCTGCCGCGCATCGCCGCCTTTGCCGATTTCACGCTCATGTTTCAGAGAGAGGTCGCCGCCCGGCTCGCCGCCGTGCCGGGCACGCGCGACTACGGGCGGTTGACGGTCCTGACCCAATGGCTCGCTACGGTCGATCGCCTGTTCGACATCGCGCCCAAAGCCTTCGTACCGCCACCCAAAGTGACCTCCACGGTCGTTCGTGTGACGCCGCGACCGGAGCCGCAGGCGCCTTGCGACCAGAGTGCGCTCGAACGCGTTACAGCAGCGGCCTTCGGCCAGCGGCGCAAAATGCTGCGCCAGAGCCTAAAATCACTGGGCGATGCCGCCGGATTGTTGCGCGCGGCGCAGGTTGAGCCGACGGCACGTGCCGAGAACTTGACTGTCGCCGAGTTCTGCGCGCTGGCGCGTGCGCTGACATCGGACGGCCATTAAACGCCGCGCAGGCGATTGACGAATTCAGCGAGCCCGACCTGGCGCCGCCGCTGGACACGCTCGGCGCTGAGGATCGCCTGCACCCGGCGAACGCTGTCTTCGAAATCATCGTTGATGACGACATAGTCGTAGGCATCCCAATGGCTCAGCTCCTCGGACGATTTCGCCATACGCGCACGCACGACCTCGTCGCTGTCCTGAGCGCGCGATTTGAGGCGCGCCTCGAGCGCCGCCATGCTCGGTGGCAGGATAAATACCGAGACCAAATCGGCGCCGATCTTGGCCTGAAGCTGTTGCGTGCCCTGCCAATCGATGTCGGTGATGATGTCACGGCCGTTTTCGATGGCTGCCATCAACGGCGCCCGCGGCGTGCCATAGCTGTGGCCGAAGACAGTCGCGTGCTCGAGCAGATCGTCGTTGGCGACCATTGCCGCGAACCGCGGTGGATCGACAAAATGATAATCTTTGCCGTCGACCTCGCCAGCGCGGCGGGGGCGCGTCGTGACCGAAACCGACAGCGCCAGTTGCGGCTCGCGTGCCACCAGGGCGCGCGTGATTGTCGTCTTGCCGGCGCCCGAAGGCGACGACAGAACCAGCAGAATTCCGCGTCGGTTGATGTCGCGCACCTTCATGGCTATTCGATGTTCTGCACCTGCTCGCGCAATTGCTCGATTGCGGCCTTGAGGCCGAGCGCGATGCGCGTCAGCTCGAGGTCGGGAGACTTCGACGCCAGCGTGTTCGCCTCACGGTTGAACTCCTGGCAGAGAAAATCGAGCCGGCGGCCGATCGCCCCGCCTTCCCTAAGCAGACTGCGGGCGGCATCGACATGGGCGGCGAGCCGGTCAAGTTCTTCGCGCACGTCGCCGCGCGCAATGATGAGCGCAGCTTCCTGCGCCAGACGCTCTTCGGAAAGGGCCGGCACGGCCTCGAGCAGTGCTGTAACCTGTTCCTTGAGCCGCACCTTGGCGGCTGCCGGCTGAGCGGCTGCCGTGTGCTCTGCCGCATCTGCTAAGGCCGTAATTTCCGCAAGCCGCGCCTCGAGCACCGGCACGAGTCGCTTACCTTCGGCCAGCCGCATCGCCGCGAGCGCGTCGAGTGCCGCTTCGAAGTCGCGCTGCACCACCGCTTGCCGCTGCTCTGCGGCCGGGGTATCGACCGTTTCGTCGCTGCTTTCGAGCACGCCTTTGAGCGCCAGCAATCCGTCAATCCGCGGTGGCGCGGCGCCGGTCTCCTGCGCCAGTTCCTTGGCGAGCGCCATGATCTCCGCCAGGGCCGTGCGATTGACACGTAATGGCGCATTGGTGGCAGATTTCGTCACGGTCAGCGACACATTGATCGCGCCGCGCTTGAAGCGGTCGGCGAGCGCCACGCGCAATTTAGGTTCAAGCGCGTCGAATCCGGCCGGCACACGACAGCGCAGGTCGAGCGATTTCGAATTGACGCTCTTGATCTCCCACACCCAGCCGAGCCCGTCGGCATGCCCTTCGGACCGCGCGAATCCGGTCATGCTGGCAACGCTCATGGCACGGCGAATCCCCTGTGAGGCCCAGAGCTTATAGCCTTGGCTTGCCGCGGCAACAACAGAGCGCTATTGCCTGGCACCGGATGTTTTGGCCTGCGTGCGCGCGCGCAGCTCGGCAATGTTCTTATCCTGTTGCGCGAGGGTCTTGGCGAAGCGATGTCCGCCATCGCCGTCGGCAACGAAATAAAGCTCGCCTCGCAGATCGGGATGCACCGCCGCATTAAGCGCCGCCTCACCCGGATTGCAGATCGGCGTCGGCGGCAGTCCTTTGAATTTGTAAGTGTTATACGGCGTATCGACGAGAACGTCGTCATGACCCAATACACGGCCGAGCGGTTTTCGGCCACCATCCGTCAAGCCGTAGATTACCGTCGGATCGGCCTGCAGCGGCATGTTGATGCGCAGCCGGTCGATATAGACGCCAGCGACCCGCGCCCGCTCATCGGGGCGCGCAGTTTCATGCTCGATGATCGACGCCAAGATCACCATCTGCTGCGCATTGAGAAGCGGCAGGTTCGGCGCCCGACCAGCCCATTCCTTCGCCACGACGCCATCCATCGCGTGCGTCATGCGCGCGATCAATTCGTTCCGCTGCTCGCCGTAGATGTAGAAATAGGTTTGCGGCAGCACACTGCCTTCGGGCGGCGGAATTGTGATCGAGCCGGCGAGCGCCGGCGCCGCGTCGATCAAAGCGATAATTTCAGCGCTGGTGAGGCCTTCGGCTATCGTCAATTTGTGCCGCACCACGCGGCCAGACAGAAGCAGATCGACGACCGCACGCGGGCTGATCGCCGCTGCGAATTCGTACTCACCCGCCTTGAGCCGGTCAGCCGTACCGGTCAGGTGCGCCGCTGCGGCGAAAGCCCAGGGATGGGCAATGATGCCGGCCTGGCCGAGCGTTTCGGCGACCTGCTCGACGCTCGCTCCCTTGGGGACGACAACGATTTTGGCCTTGGCAAGCGGCCCGGCGGCAAAATAATCGCCGACTCCCCATCCGAGCGTCGCCGCCGCCACGACCACTAGGGCGATGATCCCCAGCGCGCCGTAACGGAGCCACCGCATCTCAGGGCGCCGGGCCGAAGACTAGCGACGCGTTGGTCCCGCCAAAGCCGAAAGAGTTGCTCAACGCATAACGCACCGGCCGCTGCTTGGCTTTGAGCGGCACCAAGTCGATGTCGCAGCTGGGTGACGGGTTTTCGAGATTGAGCGTTGGCGGCACCACGCCGTCGCGCAGTGCCAAAATCGAAAAGATCGCCTCGACGCTGCCAGCCGCGCCCAATAGATGGCCGATCGCGGACTTCGTCGATGACATCGAAAGCTTGTAGGCCGACTCGCCAAAGAGTCGCTTGACGGCACCCAGTTCTATCTCGTCACCAAGAGGCGTCGATGTGCCGTGGGCATTGACGTAATCGATCTGCTCCGGCGTGAGCTTGGCGCGCTTGAGCGCGTTGCGCATGGCACGAAATGCGCCACTGCCGTCTTCGGCCGGCGCGGTGATGTGGTGCGCGTCGCCGGACATACCGTAGCCGATCACTTCGGCGTAAATCTTGGCGCCGCGCTTCTTGGCATGCTCGAGCTCCTCAAGCACGACGATGCCGGCACCCTCGCCCATCACGAAGCCATCGCGCTGCTGATCCCACGGACGCGACGCACGTGGCGGCTCGTCGTTGAATTTGGTCGAGAGAGCGCGCGCCGCCGCAAAGCCGGCGATGCCGATGCGGCAGATCGCCGCCTCGGTGCCCCCCGCGACCATCACGTCGGCGTCGTCCCACATGATGATGCGTGCGGCATCGCCGATCGCATGTGCGCCGGTCGAACAGGCGGTCACCACCGCATGATTGGGACCGCTGAAACCGTAGCGGATCGAAACGTGGCCCGAGGCCAGGTTGATCAGGTTCGCCGGGATGAAGAACGGCGACAGCCGGCGCGGACCCTTCTCGTGAACCGTCAGCGCGCCTTCGGTAATTCCCGGCAGTCCGCCGATGCCAGAACCGATCATCACGCCGGTGCGCTCGCGCTCTTCTGGATCGGCCGGCTTCCAACCGGAATCTTCCACGGCCTGCGCAGCCGCTGCCAACGCAAAGACGATGAACTCGTCCATCTTGCGCTGTTCCTTGGGCGGCACCCAGTCGTCGGCATTGAACGAGCCAGACGCGGTCTCGCCGCGCGGCACCTGACCGGCGATCTTCGCTGGCAGGTCCGACACGTCGAAATTCTGAATCGCACGTATTCCGGATTGGCCTTCGAGCAGGCGTTTCCAGACAGTTTCGGTTCCCACGCCTAAAGGCGTGACGACGCCGCAACCGGTGACGACAACGCGTCTCATGAACGAAACGCTATGATTTGTGCTGCTCGATAAACGTCACCGCGTCCTTCACGGTCACGATCTTTTCGGCCGCATCGTCGGGAATTTCGCAGCCGAATTCTTCCTCGAACGCCATAACCAACTCGACAGTGTCGAGGCTGTCGGCGCCAAGATCATCGATGAAGCTGGCATTCTCGGTCACTTTAGAGTCGTCAACGCCTAGATGCTCGACGACGATCTTCTTAACCCGGTCGGCGATATCGCTCATGAGACTTACCTCAGAAAGATTGACGCGATGTTGGCTACAAATGTTGGTGGATCAAGGTGTTAGACACCCGCCCGTACGCCCGGGCAACGCCGTCGGACGAGGCGGGGCTGACATAACATAGATGGCGGGCCATGGCCACCCTCGTTCACGCCGCGGTTCAAAGCATCGCCAAGCCGCCATTGACGTGCAACGTGTGGCCGGTGACATAACGCGATTCCTCGCTCGCGAGAAACAGCACGCAGGCCGCGACTTCGTCCGGCGTGCCCTGCCGGCCCATCGGAATTGCGGTTTCGAGTTTCGCCTTTTGCTCCGGCGACAGCACGTCGGTCATTGCCGTGGCGATGAATCCGGGCGCGACACAGTTGACGGTGATGCCACGTGACGCAACTTCCGCGGCGAGCGCTTTGGTCATGCCAACCATGCCGGCTTTCGCCGCGGCGTAATTCGCCTGGCCGGGATTGCCGGTGCTGCCGACGACCGAACCTATGCCGACGATGCGGCCCCAACGCCGCTTCATCATGCCACGCAACGCCGCACGCGCGAGCCGGAACCCGGCGGTGAGATCGACCTCGATTACCTTGGCCCAATCCTCATCTTTCATCCGCATCGCCAGCCCGTCCTTAGTCAGACCGGCGTTGTTGATCAGAATGTCGAGCGTGCCCAACTGTTCCTCGGCAGCCTTGACCAGCGTATCGGGGGCCGTCGGATCGGCGAGGTCGGCGGTAGCGACCGCAGCGCGCTCGCCCAGTGCGTCCTTGAGGGCTGCAAGCTTGTCGGCCCTGGTACCGGCGAGTAGCACCTTGGCGCCAGCGCCATGCAAGGCGCGCGCAATCGCGCCGCCGATGCCTCCCGATGCGCCGGTGATCAGCGCCGCCTTACCGCTCAGGTCGAACATGAAACCCCTTCCGCCGCTCACAGCGTCTTGAGAAAGGCCTCGATTTCGGCCGGCGTGCCGAGCGACTGGCCGGTCATTTCGCGGTCGATCCGCTTGGCAAGCCCGCTCAGCACACGGCCCGAGCCGACTTCGACCAGTGCACTGACGCCGTGGCTTTTCATGTAAAGCACGCACTCACGCCAGCGCACCAGACCGGTCACCTGCTGCACGAGCAAATCCTTAATTTCGGCCGGATCGCGTACAGCGGATGCGGTCACGTTGGCGACCACGGGCACCACCGGCTCAACAAAATTGACCTCAGCAAGCGCCTCGGCCATTTCGCGTGCCGCTGGTTCCATCAGCGCGCAATGGAATGGCGCACTAACCGGCAATATGATCGCACGCTTGGCGCCGCGGGTCGCGGCGTGCGCGACCGCGCGTTCGACCGCCGCGCGGTGGCCGCTGACCACGACCTGGCCCGCACCATTGTCGTTCGCAGCTTCGAGCACTTCGCCCTGCGCTGCTTCTATAGCGACCGCGCGTGCTGCGTCGAGTTCGAGTCCAAGCAGCGCCGCCATCGCGCCGAGGCCGACTGGCACGGCACGCTGCATCGCGCGGCCGCGCCGTTTCAACAGCCGCGCGGCGTCGGCGACCGACACCGCATGCGCCGCCGCCAACGCAGAATATTCGCCCAGCGAATGACCGGCGACGAACGTCGCATGGCGTTTGAGATCGAGCCCGCCGTCCTTTTCCATGACGCGCATCGCCGCCAAGCTTACGGCCATAAGCGCCGGCTGCGCGTTCTCGGTCAGCACCAGTTCGTTCTCTGGCCCTTCGAACATCAGGCGCGATAAATTCTGTTTCAACGCCTCGTCAACTTCACCGAACACATCGCGCGCGGTGGCGAATGCGGCGTGTAGCTCGCGGCCCATTCCGACGGCTTGCGAACCTTGACCGGGAAAGACGAATGCGCGGCTCATGCTCAACTCAGTTCAAAACCGGACTGGCGTCATCGCGGTGTACGGCGCACAGCGCAACTGCCAGTCAACGATCTGCTGGTTGTCTTCAGTCGGCTCGATGTCCTTTTTCTGCACGTCGTAACCGGGCACGGTGCAGATTTGGCTCGCCTTCCATGCGAGCAGCCCCTGCGCCACGGCACCGTCGGTCCCGTTGCCGGTTGCGGCAGAGACGCCGATGACATCGCGGGCTGGGTCGCGGTCGACCGGTATGCAACCGGCGGCAAGTGCCGCCAGGGCCAAGACGAGCCACGCCTTCATGATTCCTCCCGGCGCACCGGATACACCCGCGCCGAAACGCTGTAAAGCGGCTGCAATGCGCCCCGCGCCACCAGTCGGCGGCGTAAATCCGGCGCTCGCGCCTCATTCCGCCTTGCTATACTCGCCGCCAGCCAGCGACCGCCGCCATGAACGACCGCTACGTCATTGAAGATCGCGCCCGGAACACTTTCTCGCTGTCGCGCGAGGCGCTGGTTTCGCCCGCGGTGCTCGAGAAAGAACGGCGCGCGATCTTCGATACCTGCTGGATTTATGTCGGCCACGCATCCGAGCTTGCGCAGCCGGGCGATTTCCGCACGCGGTACGTTGCCGGCCGGCCAGTCATTTTCTGTCGCGACAAGGCAGGCACAGCTCACGCGCTGCTAAATACTTGCCGCCACCGCGGCGCGATCGTGTGCCGGGAGCGCCAAGGCAACGCGCGCCAATTCATGTGCATGTATCACGGCTGGACCTACGAGACCGACGGCACACTCAAGACCGTGCCTGGACCCGAGGCCTACGGCACCGCGTTCGACAAACGGAACTTCGCATTGGTATCGGTGCCGCGGCTCGAGCATTACCGCGATTTCTATTTTGCCTGCTTCGACCGCGCAGCGCCGCCCCTCGCCGATTATCTCGCGGGCGCCAAGGAGTATATCGATCTCGTCGTCGACCAATCGCCGTCGGGCCGGATGGAAATCATCGCTGGCGTGCAGGAATATGATGTCAAGGCGAACTGGAAGCTCTTGGTCGAAAACAGCGTCGACGACTACCACCTGCCGTCGGTGCACACGACCTGGCTCAACTACATGAAGAATGCCGGCGTCAACGTGCGACCGCCCAAGGAGGAAGGCCTGCTGCTGCCTTCCAAGGGCTGGGGCAAAGATCTCGGCAACGGCCACCTCACCACCGATAACGTCAATTTCCGCGGTCGGCCGGTGGCCCGATGGATTTCGATCTATGGCGAAGATGCCAAGCCTGACATCGCGGCGATCCGCCGCGAGCTGGTCGCGCGTTTGGGCGAGGAGCGCGCCGCGCGCATCGCTGACACCAACCGCAACCTCATAGTCTTTCCCAATCTCGCGCTCAACGACGGCTCGTCGGTAACCGTGCGCACCTTCTTTCCAACCGCACCCGACCGCATGCACGTCACGGCCTGGTGCCTCGGCCCAACCGAAGAGACGCCGGCACAACGGGCGCGGCGGCTTGACGCCTTTCTTACCTTCTATGGACCAGGCGGTTTCGCCACGCCCGACGATGTCGCCGCACTCGAAGCGGTACAGCAAGGCCTGGCCGCGTGGCGCGAGGTTGGATGGTCGGACATGTCACGTGGCATGGCCAAACCAGGTGACGCACAACTCAACACCGATGAAGGCCACATGCGCGTCTTCTGGCGGCGCTGGAGCGAGTTGATGGACCGTGCCGGATGAGTGGTCGACGCAACGCCGCAAGCGCGACGCGCGAAGAAGTTGAGGAGTTCCTCTACCGCGAGGCAGCGCTGCTCGATGCTTGGCAGCTCGATGACTGGCTCGCACTCACCACGGCGGATTGCGGCTATTACGTGCCGCCCAACGACAAACCCGACGCCGACCATCGGTCAACGCTTTTCACTGTCGCCGACGACCACGCGCGGTTGGTCGAACGTGTCAAACGGCTCAAGGATCCGAGCGCACACGCCGAATATCCACCATCGCGTACACGCCGCGTGATCACCAACGTGCGCATCGCCGGCAGCGACGGCGAAACCATCGAGGTCGCTGCCAATTTTGTCGTCTACCGCTTCCGCCGCGGCGGTGACCGACGCGAATTCGTCGGCCATTACCGATACAAGCTGCGACGCGAGAATGGCGCCCTCAGAATCGCGGAACGCCGCGCCATCCTCGACGGCGAAGAGCTCGGCGCCTTGGGTGCGGTGAGCTTTATCCTCTAGCAACCGACCGTGTTAACTCCCTGCTCTGCCAGCGGTTTTGCCGCTTGCACGGCCGCGATCTTGCTGTATAGTCCGCCGCCTCCTTGCCGGAATTGCCGGCTAGGCCCGGGCGGCTGATGCTCGATTTTCGACCAGCGCCGGGCCGCGAACAGCCATAAGGAGCTTGGATGCCGTTCTACGAAAACGTCTTTATTGCGCGTCAGGACGTCTCGTCCGCCCAGGTCGAGACCCTGACCGAGACCTTCGCCAATCTCGTCGCCGAGCATGG
>DASQHO010000056.1:0-7459 GCA_035632055.1 Allostellaceae bacterium | reverse complement strand
AGCACCTCGACCTTCTTGATGCAGTCCTGCGCCAGCCGCGCCGCCGGCCCGCCGATCGATCCGAGATAGAATCCGCCGTGCTTCTTGCAGGCCTCGCGCACTTCGCCGCCGCGATTGCCTTTGGCCAGCGTGACGAAGCTGCCGCCCGCCGCCATGAACGCGTCGACGTACGAATCCATGCGGCCGGCCGTCGTCGGGCCGAACGAGCCCGAAGCATAGCCCTGCGGCGTCTTCGCCGGTCCGGCGTAATAGATCGGATGATCCTTGGCGTATTGCGGCAGACCTTCGCCGCGGTCGAGCCGTTCCTGCAGCTTCGCATGCGCGATGTCGCGCGCGACGATCAGCGGCCCCGACAGCGACAGCCGCGTCTTGATCGGATATTGCGACAGCGTCTTGCGGATCTGCGCCATCGGCTGCTTGAGATCGACGCGCACGACCGCGCCGCCGAGCGTCGCTTCGTCGATCTCCGGCAGGTATTGCGCCGGATTGGTTTCGAGCTGCTCGAGAAAGACGCCGTCGGCCGTGATCTTGCCGAGGATCTGGCGGTCGGCGGCGCACGACACGCCGATGCCGATAGGAAGGCTGGCGCCATGGCGCGGCAAACGGATCACGCGCACATCGTGACAGAAATACTTGCCGCCGAACTGCGCGCCGATGCCCATGGCGCGCGTCAGGCCAAGCACGTCCTGCTCCAAGCCGACGTCGCGGAAGGCCTGGCCGAATTTGTTGCCTTGCGTCGGTAGCGTGTCGAGATAACGGCAGCTTGCCAGCTTGACGGTTTTCAAATTGAGCTCGGCCGACGTGCCGCCGATGACGATCGCCAGGTGATACGGCGGGCAGGCGGCGGTGCCGAGGGTACGGATTTTCTCGTCGAGGAACTTGAGCAGCGCCTTCGGATTGAGCGTCGCCTTGGTCTGCTGATAGAGAAACGATTTGTTGGCCGAGCCGCCGCCCTTGGCGATGAACAGGAATTTATAGGCGTCGCCATCGGCGGCATAGATCTCGATCTGCGCCGGCAGATTGTCGCCGGTGTTGACCTCGTCGTACATGCCGAGCGGCGCCACCTGGCTGTAGCGCAAATTGGTCTCGGTGAAGGTGCGGCGCACGCCGGCCGAGATCGCCGCCTCGTCGCCGCCGCCGGTCCAGACGCGCTGGCCTTTCTTGCCCATGACGATCGCCGTGCCGGTGTCCTGGCACATCGGCAGCACCTTGCCCGCGGCGATGTTGGCGTTCTTGAGGAGATCGAAGGCGACGAACTTGTCGTTCGCCGACGCCTCGGGGTCGTCGAGGATGGCGCGGAGCTGTTTCAGGTGGCCGGGCCGCAAGAGATGCTGGCAATCGATGAAGGCCTGGCGCGTCAGCTCGGTCAGCGCAGGCAGCCCGACGGTGACGACGCTCTTGCCGCCGAAGCTGCCGGTGCCGACGTGTTCGGCGGTCAGCTTGCGGTAGGGCGTCTTGTCCTCGCCCAGCGGAAACATTTCGTGGAAGGCGGCATCCATGCTGCGCTCGCGATCCGGGGAAAACGGCCGAGAAAGAGCGTATTACACCGGACCGGTCAAGCGCAGCCTCGGCGTGGCCAAGACCATCGGAAAGGTGCGGTTTTTCTGCATCATCGGTCGGCGCTAAATTGCCCGCGGGAACCTTTTCCGCCGACGGTCATCTATGGGTTTGTGGTGAGGAGACAGGCTGTGGCTCAAGCCGCGGGAAAACTTGGCCCGGACGCCGAATTGCTGGCGCTGATGCGGCGCGGCGAACCGGCGGCGTTCGCCGCACTGATGCGCCAGAACAATCGCCGGCTCTACCGCCTGGCGCGCAGCATCGTGCGCGACGAAAGCGAAGCCGAGGACGTGGTGCAGGAAACCTACTTCCGCGCGCTCGCCAACCTCGACGGCTTCCGCGGCGAGGCAAGCCTGACGACATGGCTCGCGCGCATCGCCGCCAACGAGGCGCTCGGCCGCTTGCGCCGTCGTCGCCCGACGGTCGATCTTGCCCAGGCCGAGAACGTCGTCGCGCTGCCCGGCGTCGGCGCCATGATCAATCCGGAGAACGCCGCCGCGCGACGCGAGGTCCGCCGCGTCATCGAGCGCGCGGTCGACGAATTGCCGGCGAATTTCCGCACCGTCTTCATGCTGCGCGCCGTCGAGCAGATGAGCATCGACGAAACCGCCGCGTTGCTCGGCATTCCGGCCGAGACGGTGAAGACTCGCTTCCATCGCGCCAATCGCCAGCTGCGTCAGGCGCTGAGCGCCGAATTCGCCTCGATCCTCGATGACGCGTTTCCATTCGCCGGTGCGCGCTGCGATGCGCTGATGGGCCGCGTGCTCACGCGTCTCGGCGTCGCGTCCGGCCTTTCCAAGACGTCCGTTGCAAACCAGAAACCAAAGGAGTGAACCATGCGTCGACTGCTCGTTGCTCTCGCATTATTGGCTTTCGTGGCCACGCCGGCATTTGCCCAGAACGTCGCCAAGGAACCGCCGGGCGGCACCTACAAGAAGGTCAGCACCCTGGTGAAGCTGCCTGACTTCCTGCCGGGCATCGGCGTGCTCTACGTCGATCCGAAAACGCTGCCGGCCGGACCGTTCCTCGCCTACGACCACAAGGGCCGGCTGGTGAGCACGATCTACATGATCCCGATCAAGGACTTCGACGGGCAGAAAGCCTTCTCGCTCGCGGCGCCCGGCGGCCGTGTCGATCATGTGTCGATGTATTTCAACGCCGGCCATCCCGGTGTCGAAGAGCCGCACTACCACATCGTGCTGTGGCACGTGAGCAAGGCCCAAGAGTCCTTGGTCGCGAAGTAAGCGGCACGGACGCGATGAACCGTTCGCGTTCGTTTTCGCGTCGCACCCTGCTTGCTGGCACGGCGATCACTGTCGCCGTGTCGGCAACGCAGGGCCTGTCGCGTTCCGCGCACGCCGACGACCAGAAGGCGACGAAGGAAGAAGCCAAGTATCAGGACCAGCCCAAGGGCCAGCAGCGCTGCGAGATCTGCGTCAACTTCCAGCCGCCGAATCGCTGCGCGTTCGTCCAGGGCGACATCAGCCCGAAAGGCTGGTGCCAGTTCTTCGCCGCGCGCGACAACGCGCACTGAGCACGGCGGCTATTTCTTGCGGAATTGGTCGAGGGTGACGACTTCGGCGCTCTTTTCCGCCGGCTTGTCGCCGGCCTTGGCGCGCCTCTCGGCTTTGTCGCCTTTGCCGGCGCGCGGCTTTTCAAGCCGCGTCGGCGTCTCGACCTTGGCCGGCTCGTCCTCGGCCTGTTCGTTGGCCGGCGCCACCTGCTGGAATTGAAGGCCGAACTTCACCGCCGGGTCGGCGAAGGACAGGATCGCCTCGAACGGCACTACCAGCCGCTCCGGCTTGCCGGCGAAGCTCAGCGTCACGCCAAAGCGTTCTTCCTCGATGTCGAGGTCCCAGAACTGGTGTTCGAGCACGATGGTCATTTCCTCGGGGTGCTTGGCGCGCAAGCTCGCCGGAATCTCGACACCTTCGAAGCCGGTCTTGAACGTGATGTAGAAATGATGCGCGCCCGGCAGGCCGTTGGCGGCGGTGCGGGCCAGCGCCTCGCGCACCACGCCGCGGAGCGCGGCCTCGACCATCTTGTCGTATCGCAGAAGGTCTTTCACGCGCGCACTCCCCGCAAAATCAGTGGGGGGCTTCTGTTGCCCGGTGCCCCCCGAACCGCGCTTGCTTAGAGACTAAGCAGCGAGTGCGATAGAGTTATCGTTCGCACTTAGGTTTTGGCCCGATAACGGCGGTACCATGCCGGGCAAAAGACGTACCTTTACCGCGCGCGTCGATCCTAGTTCGCCCCCATGACGGTGCGGAGACGATGGCTCCGCGAAACTGGTGGAGGCGCCGGGTACTGCCCCCGGGTCCGCAACGCTTATTCCATACGCTGTTTATCGCCATAGCTGGTTGCCCAGCACCTTCAATATAGGCGCTTTCACATCGCCTCAAAAGGGGCGGCGAGTCGGCCTTTGCGGGCCCCTTGCGCGCCGCTAGAGTCGCCGCCCATGCCGCTCACGCCCGAACAACAGGCCGAAATCGACCGCCAGCGCGCCGAAACGCAGCCGACGCGCCGCGCGGTCTCGCCCGGCCTTGAAGAGATTCTTTACCAAGCCATTCCGGTGCTCGATCACGGCTTCGTCCGCGTCATCGACTATATGGGCGACGACGCCGCGGTGGTTCAGGCGGCGCGCGTCTCCTACGGCAAGGGGACGAAGAAGGTGACCGAGGATCGCGGCCTCATCCACTACCTGTTGCGCCACCGGCACACGACGCCGTTCGAGATGTGCGAGATCAAGTACCACGTCAAGCTGCCGATTTTCGTCGCGCGGCAGTGGATTCGCCACCGCACCGCCAACGTCAACGAGTACTCGGCACGCTATTCGATCCTCGATAACGAGTTCTACGTGCCGGCGCCGGAACAGCTCGCGGCGCAATCTTCGACCAACCGCCAGGGCAGGGGTGATGTGCTGCCGCCGGATCAGGCGGCACGCGTGCTCGATCTGCTGCGCCGCGACGCGGCCGAGGCCTATCGCGGCTATGTCGAAATGCTGAACGAGGACGATGCTGGCAAGCCCATTGACGAGAAGCGCACCGGCCTCGCGCGCGAGCTCGCACGCATGAATCTATCGTTGAACTTCTATACCCAATGGTACTGGAAGACCGACCTGCACAACCTGCTCAATTTCTTGAGCCTGCGCGCCGACGCGCACGCGCAATACGAAATCCGCGTCTATGCCGAAGCGATGATCGCCACGCTCGAGAAATGGGTGCCGATCACGGCCGAAGCCTTCCGCCAGTACCGGCTCGGCGGCGCGCATCTCTCGGCCAACGCGCTTGCCGTCGTGAAGAAGCTGCTCGCCGGCGAGAAGGTGACGCAGGAATCAAGCGGTCTCTCGAAGCGCGAGTGGACTGAGTTGATGGAAGCGTTGGGGAGAAGCTAAGGTGTCTTCTTCAATGCCTTGAGGCGCTTCACAAGCGAGTCTAGCTGATAGACCGCCTTGAGAATTTCCTTGCAGAGGTCGATTGCTGCCTCAACTTCCGTCTTTCCGATATCGTCATATACCCGGGCTTCCAGGTGAGCGGCGTCGTTTCCGAGGATGCGCAACTCATCAGCGGCGTCTAGCAACTCCTTCGGCACCACGATGACGGATTGAAGCGCAGTCAGCCGTTCCTTCAGACCGTTGCCCTTGGCCCCCTTGTCTGCACAGATCTCCTCGAGGGTGCGCCGAACCATGATCGCTGACGACTTGAAACATTGATTTGCGTGGTCGGTCAGAGCCTCTTCAAAACTTGCTAGTATCTTCGGCGGTATCCCCCCGGGATCAAAGTCGAGCCGTTCCGCTGGATATGCGGTGATGTCTGCGCCGTTCGCGATGATAAATACGAGTTCTTTGCATTCGGGATTCGGACATACGCGCATTCCGGCGAAGTCCTGCACCGTGAGTTGGACATCGGCGATGTTGGTAAATCCCGAGAACGAACCGTTGCGTCGACACGATGGACACCTGAGACTGACGACGCCCGGTTTGAAGGTCGGTGCTCCACTGATGTATTTGGCCATATAGGGCGTTCCTTACTTCACCACAATTCTCGGCGCTTTGCGCTCCGTCGCGCCGCTGAGTTTATCCTAAATCCACGCGGCGAACTGCTTGTAGACGTTGGCATGTGGGCTGTCGGCATCGCTCATCCCGCTCGCGGGAAGTGGCGCTCCAGATGCGCCGCACAGGCGTCGATGGCGGCGATGAATCCGTCGGCAAGAGCGCCCGCCTTGGCCGCGGTCACGAACCGATCGACGATCCTCTGCCATTCAGCTTCGCCGACACGCGCATGCAGTGCGGCGTCCGCAAGGATCTCGACGTATCGCTCACCCAGCGATACGAAGAACAACATGCCGTGCGGATGGTCCTTTTGCGCAAGAATGCGCGCGGCGAATTCCAGATGGGCGAGTTGGCGCGCGCGGGCATGTTTGATCCGGCGTGGCACGAGCCGGAGCCGAAGCGGCAGCCATTCGAAGGCAAGCGACAACACCACGAAAATCGCACCTTCGCCGAGAAATCCAGTCGCAAAAGGCAGGTTCGGCAACGCCGCTGCGGCGATGCCAGCGGCGATCAGCGTGACAATCGCCGCCAAAAGCACCGGGTAGAGGCGATAGCGGTCGCTCACCGGAACAATGACGAGCGCGAAATGCGCGTGGGTCCGCCCCGCTACGGCAGCGGTCGCCGTCTCGATCCGCTTTGACTCGTCCGGCGTCAATCGTCGCATCGCGCTCACCATCCGCCCGAAGCGCCGCCGCCGCCGAAAGAGCCGCCGCCGCCTGAAAATCCACCGCCGGAAAATCCGCCGCCGAACCCAGAGCCGCCATAAAATCCGCCGCGCCCTCCCCACGGTCCCGTCGGTAGGAAGAGCAGCGGCCAAAAGAATCCGCGAATCAGGACAAAGAAGACGAGAAACGCGAGCCAGATCAGGAGCAAGGCCGGCACCGATCCGCCGCCGTGTTCGGCCGGGACGGCCTGCGTGACCTGAACGCCGCCGAGCACATCGAGAATCGCGGCAGTGCCCGCGAGCACGCCGGCGTCATAATCGCCGCGTCGGAACGCGGGAAGAATTACCCGCTCGATGATGATTCGGCTTTGCGCGTCCGTCAGTTGGCCTTCGAGCCCATACCCCACTTCGATCCGCACGCGGCGATCGTTCGGCGCAATCAGCAAGATGGCGCCGTTGTCTTTGCCCTTCTGGCCGATGCCCCGATGGCGGCCGAGCTGATAGCCGTAATCCTCGATCGTATCGCCTTGGAGCGACTTGAGCGTGACGACAACCACCTGGTCGCCGGTCTTCTGCTCCTCTTGCGCCAGCATGGCCACCAGCCGCTCACGCGTCGCCGGCGACAATATGCTTGCGTCGTCAACGACACGGCCGGTCAGTTGGGGAAAGGTTGGATCGGCCGCACTCTGCGTCAGAAATCCGCACAGCAAGACAGCCACGCCGAGCGCAATGCGCGCGGCCAGCGAAGTGCTTCGGATGAGTTGCATCAGAACTTGACTTGCGGAACCTGGGTCGCCTGGTCCGGTATGCTGAAGGTTTCCTTCACCTTGGCATCCGGATAGAGCCATGCGGCGATCCAGCGTCCTGGAATCGTGCGCAGCGTCGTGTTGTACGTCTGAACTGCCTGGATGTAGTCGCGGCGCGCAACCGCAATCCGGTTCTCGGTTCCTTCGAGCTGCGACTGCAAGGCGAGGAAATTCTGATTCGATTTGAGGTCGGGATACGCTTCCGTCACGGCAAGCAGGCGCGACAACGCGCCCGTCAGGGTGGCTTGGCTTTGTTCGAACTGGTGAAACGCCTGCGGATTATTCAAGACGTCCGGCGGCAGGGCGATCGTCGTTTGCGTCGCCTTGGCGCGCGCCTCGGTTACCTCGGTCAAGACGCGTTGTTCTTGCTGCGCGTAGCCC
>DASQHO010000055.1:0-11353 GCA_035632055.1 Allostellaceae bacterium | reverse complement strand
GCCGCGCGCGGCGGCCGGCTGTCGGGCCATCCGGCAGAGATCATGCAGCGCATCAACGTCTCGATCGATTTCGACAAGCGGCTCTATGCCCAGGATATCGCCGGCTCGCTGGCGCATTGCGCGATGCTGGTGGCGCGGCGGATCATCACGCCGGAGGATGGCGAGGCGATCGCGCGCGGTCTAGAGAAAATTCGCGCCGAAATCGAGGCCGGCAAGTTTCCGTTCCGCGCCGAGCACGAGGATATCCATCTCAACATCGAGGCGCGGCTCGCCGAACTTATCGGCGCGGCGGGAGGACGGCTGCACACCGCGCGCTCGCGCAACGACCAAGTCGCGACCGACTTCCGGTTGTGGGTGCGCTACGCGATCGACCATCTCGACCGCCACATGGCGCTGCTCCAGGCGGCGTTGATCGACCAAGCCGAAACGCACGCCGCCACAATCATGCCCGGATTGACGCATCTGCAGACGGCGCAGCCCGTGACGTTCGGGCATCACTTGCTCGCTTATGTCGAGATGCTCGGCCGCGACCGCGGCCGCCTGGACGATTGCCGCAAGCGGCTCAACGAATGTCCCCTGGGCGCGGGCGCGCTTGCGGGCACGTCGTTTCCAATCGACCGGGGAGAGACCGCGAAGGCGCTCGGCTTCGACCGGCCGATGGCCAATTCGCTCGACGCCGTCTCCGACCGGGATTTCGCGCTCGAGTTCCTGGCATGCTGCGCGATTGCCGGAATCCACCTGTCGCGTTTCGCCGAGGAGATCGTGCTCTGGCTGTCGGCACCCTACGGTTTCATCCGGCTGTCGGACGCGTACACCACCGGCAGCTCGATGATGCCGCAGAAGCGCAACCCCGACGCCGCCGAGCTGATGCGCGCGAAGACCGGCCGGTTCGCCGGCGCACTCATGTCACTGCTCACGGTGATGAAAGGCCTGCCACTCGCCTATTCCAAGGATATGCAGGAGGACAAGGTGCCGGTGTTCGAGGCCGCCGACACGCTGGAACTGTGCCTCGCCGCCGCAACGGGCATGGTCGGCGACCTCACCGTCGACAAAGCGGCGATGCGGCGCGCCGCCGAAGCCGGCTACAGCACCGCGACCGACCTCGCCGACTGGCTGACGCGCAATCTGGCGCTGCCGTTCCGCGAGGCGCACCATGTCACTGGCGCATTGGTTAAGCGGGCCGAGGCACTGGGCACGACGCTCGCCGACCTGCCGCTCAAGGAGATGCAGAAGATCGAGCCGCGCATCACGCCCGCAGCGCGCGATATCCTGACGGTCGAGAAATCGGTCGCCAGCCGGACCAGCCTGGGCGGCACGGCGCCGTCGCTGGTGGTAGCGGCGGCCAAGGCGGCGCGCGTGCGCTTCCTCGGTAAGAAGACGGAGGGCGGCAAGCGATGAAGGCAAGCCGACTGATCGCCCTGATGCTGGCGGCGGCGCTGCTGGCGCTGCCGTTGGCGGCCTGCGGCAAGAAGAGCAGCCCAACACCGCCGCCCGATCAACCCAAAACCTATCCCGGTCAATATCCCAATGGGTGAGTCCGCAGCGTGATTGCGCCAATTCTGCATCCGGAGACGCCGGAGATCGCCTATCGCGGCGGCGATCTCAGCATCGAGGACGTGACGCTGGCGCGCATGGCCGCCGCCGTAGGCACGCCGTTCTATGCCTATTCCGCCGGGGCGATCGAACGGCAATACCGGCGCTTTGCCGCCGCCTTCGCCGGCCGCCCGGCGCGGCTGTGCTATTCGGTCAAGGCGAACTCGAACCTTTCGGTTATTGCAACACTGGCGGCGCTCGGCGCCGGTGCCGACGTCGTCTCGGAAGGCGAATTCCGCCGCGCGCTGGCGGCCGGCATTCCCGGCAACCGCATCGTCTTCTCGGGCGTCGGCAAGAGCGAGGCCGAGCTCGAGTTTGCGGTAGCGCACGACGTCTATCAGATCAACGTCGAATCGCGCGGCGAGCTCGAAGCGCTTAGCGCGGTCGCGCAACGCGCCGGACGCACCGTCGCGGTCGCGATCCGCGTCAATCCCGACGTCGACGCGCGCACGCACCACAAGATCGCCACCGGCAAGAAGGAGAACAAGTTCGGCATCGATCTGGCGCACGCACCCGAAGTGTTCGCCGAAGCCGCGCTGCTGCGCGGCATCGCGCTCAAGGGTCTCGCCGTGCATATCGGTTCGCAGCTGACTGCGCTCGGCCCGTTCGAGATCGCTTTTTCGCGCGTGGCCGAGCTTTACCGCGCGCTCGCCGGCGGCGGCATCCGGCTGGAGCGGCTCGACTTCGGCGGCGGCATCGGCATCCGCTACCGCGACGAGACTCCACCGACGATCGAGGAATATGCCGGCGTCATCCGGCAGATGACGCGCGGCCTCGACGTCGAGCTCGCTTTCGAACCTGGCCGCTACATCGTCGGCAATGCCGGCGTGCTGGCGACGCACGTGCTTTATGTGAAGGAAGGTGTGACCCGGCGCTTCATCATCGTCGACGCGGCAATGAACGATTTGGTGCGGCCGACGTTGTACGACGCCTGGCACGAGATCGTGCCGGCACGCGCACCCGAAGGCGCCGGCCACGCGGCGGCGCAGAGCGTCGTCGGGCCGGTATGTGAGACCGGCGACGCCTTCGCACTCGACCGGCCATTGCCGCCTTTCCGGCCGGGCGACTTGATGGCCATCCTGTCGGCGGGGGCCTATGGCGCGGTGATGAGTTCGAGCTACAATACCCGTCCGCCGGCCGCGGAAGTTCTGGTGCGCGGCGGCGATTTCGCGGTGATCCGCGAGCGGCCGAGCTACGACGAACTGCTCGCGCGCGACCGCATGGCGCCCTGGCTGACCGGGCGCTGACGACGGGACGAGGATTTGCGCGACCGACTGCGGCGTGATCTTGTCACTCGATCCGAAGCGCGGCAGCGTTTCACCGCGCGATTGCTGCTGGCGCGCCTTGCGCTCGCCTGGGAGCGCGTCTGGCCGGCGCTGTGGCCGACGATTTTCGTCGTCGGCGCGTTCGGCGCGCTCGCGCTATTCGACATCCCGGCGCGGCTGCCCGATTGGGCCGCGGCACTACTGCTCGGACTCTTTGTTGCCGCACTGATCGTCACGCTGACGCGAGCGGTGCGCGCGATGCACGCACCGTCGCGCGACGCAGCGCGCCGCCGGCTCGAAACCGAGAGCGCGCTGGCGCACCGGCCGCTGGCGGCGCTCGAGGATACGCTCGCCAGCGCCGACGATCCGGCGACCGCGGCGCTGTGGCGCGAACATCTGGCGCGCATGGCGGCGGCGGCACGCAATCTGCGCGTCGGCGTGCCGCGCGCCGGACTGGTGCGCCGCGATCCCTATGCGCTGCGCGTCGCGCTCGGCCTCTTGCTCCTGCTCGGCGCAATCGACGCCGGCCGCGACACACCGGCGCGGATTGCCCGCGCGCTTGATCCGGCGATGAGCGTGGCCGGCAACGGCGGCGGTCCGGCGGTGACGCTCGACATTTGGATCAGCCCGCCGCAATACACGGGCCTGCCGCCGCAGTTCCTTGCGGCATCGGGCGCCGGCGAGGCCATCGCGGTGCCGATCGGCAGCACAGTGTTGGCGCGCGTGCACGGCGGCAAGCGACCGTCTCTGGCGATCGACGGCCACACGACCAAGATGAGCCAGATCGACGACGGCGATTACAAAGGTGAGCTGACGATCAAGGCCGGCAGCCGGCTGACGGTCGAGCGAGGCTGGAGCACGCTGGGCTCGTGGCCGATCCATGTCGTGCCCGATTTGCCGCCGACTATCGCCTTCGTCAAACCGCCGCAACGTACGGCGCTGAGCGCGGTACATCTCGAATACGAGGCCAAGGACGATTACGGCGTCGAGAAGGTCACGGCGACGATCCGCCGGCCGGGCGATCCGAGCGCGCAAGCCGTGACGCTCGACCTGCCCCTCCCCGATCAGCATCTGAAAGATGCGCACGGCGCCAGCTTCACCGACCTGACCGCGAGCCCGTGGGCCGGCCTGGCGGTGCAGATCCAGCTCGAAGCCACCGACGCGCTCGGCCAGACCGGCAAAAGCGAGATCATGGAGTTCATCCTGCCCGAGCGCGTCTTTCACAATCCGGTCGCGCGCGCGATCATCGACGAGCGCAAGGAATTGACGACGAACCCCAACGACCGCGAGCCGGTGGCCGACGCGCTCGAGGATCTGTCGTCGCGGCCCGGACTTTATAACGACGATATCGTCGCCTTCCTCGGCATGCGCACCGCCGCCGACCGGCTGCTGCTCGATCAGGATGCGGACACGGTCGCGTCGGTGCAGAAGCTCATGTGGAGCACCGCGGTCCGCATCGAGGATGGCGGCGGCAAGCTCGACCGCGAGGGATTGCGCCTGTCGATGCAGGCGCTGCAGAACGCGCTGGCGCGCAACGCGCCGCAGTCCGAAATCGACCGGCTGATGCGGCAGCTCCAGCAGCAGATCGACCAGTATCTCCAGGCGCTGGCGCAGCGGACGCAGCAATTCAACGCGCGCAACGAAATGCCCAACGATCCGACGCAGACGCTGACCAGCAACGATCTGCGGCACCTTCTCGACCGTGCGCGCACGCTGGCGCAGACCGGCGACCGGACGCAGGCGCGCGACCTGCTCGCCGAACTGCAGGAGCTGCTCGAAAACCTCGGCGGTGCGCGGCCGATGCAGATGCAAGGCCCAGCCGGTACGCTCGACGCGATGCGCGATCTGATGCGGCGGCAGGAGCAGCTGCTCGACCGAACCTTCCGCCAGTCGCAGACCGGCAAGATGCAGCGCGGCAACACCGGCGGCGGCGCGGCGGCGCAGAATGCGCTGCGCCAAGACCTGGGCGATATGATGCGCAAACTCGGCGAGAACGGCGGCATGGTGCCGGCGCCGCTGTCGCACGCCGATCGCGCTATGGGCGATGCCGCCGACGCGCTGCGGCGCGGTAACCCGGGCCAGGCCGTCGGGCCGCAAAGCGATGCGATCGACGCGCTGCAACAGGCGGCGCGCGCGCTTGGCCAGCAGATGCAAGGACGGGAAATGGGCGCGCTCGGCAATCCGGGCGAGAACGACTTGCCGCATATGCGGCGCGATCCGTTCGGCCGGCTGCTGCCGAACGACGAGGGCAACGGCACCGCCGATGACGGCGGCGTCATGCGCCTGGGCAAGGCGCAGAACGACTATGCGCTCGACAAGGCGAAGCAGATTCTCGACGAGCTGCGCCGCCGCGCGGGCGAAACCGAGCGGCCGGCGATCGAGCACGATTACATCGACCGGCTGCTACAGGAGTTCTAGCGCGGCCCGGCGTTGGGATTTTCCAGTGTGACGACGACGCCGACGGCTTCGGTCATCGGCTTCGCGTAACTGGTGTGGAACGGCGCCGACGCGCCGGGCGCGAGCGTCGCGACGCCGGCCGAGAAGGTCCACGAGGTCAGCGGCTGGTCGTTGGCATCGCGCAGGGTCGCCTTGAGCGGCGGCACGCGCCGCGGCGACGACGACAGGTTGACGATCTCGCCGTCGATCACCAGCTCGGCCTGATCGTTCGTGACGCTGCGCCGCGGCGTCACGCCGCGCACTTCGAGGCCGGCGCCGAATTCGGGCTGGCTCGTGGCGAGACCGAGGCGGCTGTAGATCTTCGCCGTCTGCGGCACCAGCGCCATGACGCGGTCACGCATGAAGACCACGCCCCAGCCGGCAGCGGCGAGCACCAGCAGCAGCACGAGCAGCGTCACCATCGCACCCCAGCGCCGGCGCTTGCGCCGAATCGCCGGCAGTCCGCGGCGCTCGACGATGCCCGGCAGCGGCTCGGGCGGCGGGCCGGTGAGCTCGACGCGCGGTGCCATGTCCTCGGGCGGCGCCTGGTACCAGGTGTGGCTGCAGCTGCCACAGCGGACCATGCGGCCTTGCGCGCCGAGCTTCTGCGTCTCGACGAGATAACGCGTCGAACAGGTGGGACAGGTGACGATCATCGCCGCTCCGATACCGGCATGCCGCGGCGGAGTCGCACGCGGCCGCTCCTTATACTCCGCCCGCGCCGTGCCACGGAAGCGCATCAGGGCGGCGCGGCATCTTTACCGCCGCCGCCAGCGCATGCCATCTTGCGGCGATGGTGCGGTTCGAGAATGTCGGCATGCGCTATGGCACCGGGCCCGAGGTGCTGCGCGACATCACATTGCGACTCGACGCCGGCTCGTTCCATTTCCTCACCGGCCCGTCAGGCGCGGGCAAGACGAGTTTGCTGCGCCTGATCGCGCTCGCCGAGCGGCCATCGCGCGGCCTGGTGTCGCTGTTCGGCGAGGATCTGACGCGCGTGACGCGCGCGGCGCTGGCGCCATTGCGGCGCAAGATCGGCATCGTGTTCCAGGATTTCCGCCTGATTCCGCACCTGTCGGCGTTCGACAACGTGGCGCTGCCGCTGCGCGTCGCCGGCGTCGCCGAGGCCAAGCTGCGCGACAACGTCCGTGAAATACTCGAGTGGGTCGGCTTGGCCGACAAGCTCGACGCCAAGCCGCCGACGCTGTCCGGCGGCCAGCAGCAACGCGTCGCCATCGCCCGCGCCGTCGTCGCACGGCCCAAGCTGCTGGTGGCCGACGAGCCGACCGGCAACGTCGACGACACCATGGCAGTGCGCCTGTTGCGGCTGTTCGAGGAGCTCAACAAGCTCGGCACGACGCTGATCATCGCCACACATAACGCGGCGCTGACGCGACAGTTCAACCGGCCGGTGCTGCATCTTGAAGACGGCGAGCTGCAAGCCGCAGCCGCCGCGCGGGCGGCGTCGTGACCGCGCCCGGCCTCGCCATTCCCTTCGGCCGCGACGGCAGCAGCCGCTTCCTGCCGGCGTTGACGCTGCTGATGGTGTTCCTCGCCGGCCTGGCGCTGGCCGCGGTGATGGATTTGGAGCGGGCGCTGGCGCGCTGGGACGAGAGCCTGACCGGAACCCTCACCGTCGAGCTGCCGGCGGCGAGCGGCGCCGACGACAAGAGCCTGGATGCAGCGCTCGCCGTGTTGCACGCCGCGCCCGGTATCCAGAGCGCGACGCCGATCGACCGCGCCACGATCGCCAAACTGGTCGAGCCGTGGCTCGGCACGGCGCTGTCGCCGGCCGATCTCGAGCTACCGCGGCTGATCGACGTGCGGCTTGCTTCCAACGGCCATGCCGACCTCGCCGCGCTGCGCGCCAAACTCGCGGCGGCAGCGCCTGGCGCGACGCTCGACGATCATCAACTCTGGCTCGACAGCTTGGCGCGCTTCGCGCGTTCGGCCGAGATCACCGCCATCGTCATCTTGATCCTGATCGGCGGCGTCGCGGTGATGAGCGTGGCGTTTGCAACACGCACCGGCCTGGCTGTCCACCGCGACATCATCGAGCTCCTGCACCTGATGGGCGCGCACGATGCCTATGTCGCGCGCCAATTCGAGCGTCAGGCGCTGCGCCTCGCGCTGATCGGCGGCGTCGCCGGATTGGTGCTGGCGGCAGCAGCATTGCTGGCGCTGAGCCAGGCGACCAACGCCGCGTCGTTGCTCGGCGACAGCGTGACGCTGCTGCCGCCGCTGCATCTGCGCGGCTGGAACTGGGCGGTGCTGGCAACGCTGCCGATTGTGGCCGGATTGGTGGCGATGGCGACGGCACGGATCACCGTGCTGGCGACGTTGCGGCGGTTGCCATGAGACGACTGCGCCAGCTTTTCACCCTGCTCGGCGCGCTGGCACTGCTCTGGCTGCTCGGCCTGTTCTGGTTCGCCAACCAGATTCCCAGCAGGGTCGACGATCCGACGACGCGCACCGACGCCATCGTCGTGCTGACGGGCGGCAGCCAGCGCGTCGAAGGCGGTTTGCAGCTTTTAGCGGCCGGCTTGGGCAAGACGCTGTTCGTCACCGGCGTCCATCCCGGCGTGTCGGTGCCGGCGCTGCTGCGCACCGCCAACGCGCCCGACACGCTTGCCTGCTGCATCGTCCTCGGCCACACCGCCGACAACACGGCCGGCAACGCGATCGAGACCGCCGCCTTCATGCGCAAGCAGAACTACCATTCGCTGCGGCTGGTGACCTCGGGCTATCACATGCCGCGCAGCTTGCTCGAATTCGCGCGCGCCATGCCCGACGCCACGATCATTCCCAATCCGGTGTTTGCCGGCAACGTCAAGCAGGGCCAGTGGTGGGAATGGCCCGGCACGCTCAGCCTGATCGTCACCGAATACGTCAAATATCTCGCCGCCGTGGTTCGGCCGTGGGTAATCCACGAAGCGCAAGGAAACACGTGACCGGCTTTGGGCCGTTGCCGTAATCATCTTGCGTTTCGGTGTTGGCCCAGCAGCGCGCTCGCGCACGTTCAACGTTGATTTCAGCCTCCCATAGCGTCTTTTGATAGGCGTGCCTGCCCAAATGGAACGAATTGTGCGCCTTCTGCGCGCCAGCGTTCACCGTAATGGCAATTTGCACCCGCTCGGGTCGATTTACCTTGAATGCATCGGCGGTGGTTCCAGCGGCTCGCTGGAATGGAGAATCTGCGGTGTTCTGGCATCCAGATTTGGTGAAGCTGTTGCATCTCCTCACGCGCGTTGGCGCATTCGCTGCGGTCGCGGGCGGCGGCGTCATGGTCGTGCTTTCGCCTCGCTCGCCATATGCCGCCCTCTACGCCGTGATCTTCCTCGGCATCGCACTGGCGCTGGAGTGGTCGATCGACGGCCAAAGCGAACGTCCGCGATGACATTTGCCAAGGACGCCGCACCCCACAAAGCCTCCTAGGTCCTATCCCGCGCAGCGTTCAGCTGTCGCATCCAATCCACCGATCCGACTTACTTGCGGCCGATTGCGTTTGTTGTGGACGATGATGAGCGCTTGAACGCTGTTGTCAGAACCGTTCAAGTCCGGGCAGGTTGTTTCATCCCTCAGCTTGGGGGAGAGGGTTGCTTTGGATTGGCAAGGCGCGAGCCCGTCGAAGGGCGAGCCTTATCCAATGCTGAGTGAGGGGACGTGATTCGATCGCAGCAATTTATACGCGAGGGAACGCACGCGTGATCCTGCTGCGCTCGGTCGTTTTCCAGCTCGCGTTCTGGAGCTGGACCGCGCTGATGGCCTTCGCCGGCCTGCCGTTCCTGCTCGGCACGCGGCGCGGGATGCTCGCCTTCGGCACGTTCTGGGCGCGCGGCGTGTTCGCGCTGCTGCGCTGGATTGTTGGACTCGGCTACGAGGTGCGCGGCCGCCAGCATCTGCCCGCCGGACCATGCATCATCGCGATGAAGCACCAATCGGCGTGGGACACGCTGGCGGCAACGATCCTCTTTCCCGATTGCGCGGTGGTGATCAAGCGTGAGCTCGGCTGGCTGCCCTTCTATGGCTGGTACGTGGTCAAGGCCGGCTCGATCACCGTCGATCGCGGCGCGGCGTCGCGCGCCTTGCGCCGCATGGTGAAGCGCGCCGAGCGCGTCGTCGCGGCGGGGCGCAGCATCGTGATCTTTCCGCAGGGCACGCGCACCGCCGTCGGCGTTAAGCAGCCGTATCTGCCGGGCATCGCCGCGCTTTATCAGCAGCTCAAGCTGCCGGTGGCACCGGTCGCGGTGAATTCGGGACTGTTCTGGGGCCGCCGCCAGTTCATGCGCCGGCCGGGCACGGTGCTCGTCGAAATCCTGCCGCCGATCGCGCCGGGCACACCACGGCCTACCTTCATGGCGGAGCTCGAAAGGCGTATCGAGACCGCGACCGATGCGCTCATAGCCGAAGGGAGAGCGCGCGGCCATGGCCCTTGGAACGCCTGGGGATAACCCTTGGGATAGATTGTGGGAAAGCCTTGGGGATAAATCTGTGGATAAGGTGCTAACTGCCGGTTTACAGCCTTATCCGCCGGGATAATTTCCTGTTGGCCAGTTCAGCCTTCCGTCCTGCCGAGCCGCGCCTGACCGGCAGCCGTTAGGCGAACTTCGGACACGCGCATACCCGACTGGCTACCGGGGACGATCTCGACCAAACCGGCTTCAACCGCGTCTTCCCAGACCGGCAGCTGCGGGCACGAGGTGCGCCAGGCGTCCATGGTCTCGCCGTAGAGTCGCCGGCGCGCCGCGATCCAGACGAGTAACTGGAGCAGCAGCGCATCGGGCGCGGAGGGTTCGGCTCGCATTGCCATGGCCACCCCGGTGGACAAAGCCGGCGGCCAGTCTACCGCCGATCCAGCCGTCGGGTCCAACCGGCGGCGCGGCGCGCTCAGAATTTGAAATTGAGGCCGGCGCGCACCCTCTGGATCTGCGTGCGGACGTGGATGATCTCGGCGAAGTTGTCGACGAACTGGTTGTCGCCGAGATCGGCATAAAGATATTCGAGCTTGGTGCTCCACGCGCCGCCCCAGCGCTCGCACAAGGCGTATTCGACTCCGGCACCAACCGTGTAGCCCCAGCGCACCTGCTTGCCGGGCGTGAAGAAAGCGGCGGCCGTTCCAGGCGCAGCCACGGGCGCGGCCGGCTGCACGGTGCCGCCGGCGACACCGGCGGTGGCGAAGACCAGCAAGCGGTCACGCACCGCATAACCGGCGCGGACGCGCGCGGTGGCCAGGTTCGTGACGTTCACGGTGCAGTTGTACGCCGGATTGGGACAGGGCGTATGGCTGTGCAGATCGGCCCAGTCGTAATCGCCTTCGACGCCGAACACCCACGGTCCAGTCTGGACGAAATTCCAGCCGAGCGTGCCGCCGGCGACGCCGCTCCAGACATTCGAATTGGCATCGGTGCCGATCTGCGAAAAGTTCCAGCGTTCGTGGGCGTAAGCGGCGCCGGCGTTGACGCCGACATAGATGCCGGTCCAGTCGAAAGCGCCGGCTGGCGGCGCATCCGCGCGCGCATCAACCGCCGCAACCAGCAGCAGCGCCGCGGCGAGCGCGGCGCCCTTATCCGTCCACTTCATGGATACCCCCTTGCCGGCCCCCACCGGCTCCCCTCGGCCATTTATTCGAACGGCAGAAAGCCTGTCAATTTGAAGAAATTCACAGGCGCAGCGACGTGCCGGAACTGGAAAACGAACCGGGAACGGCGTTATAGTGATCGCCACAGCCGCGCCCCGTTGGCGCGGCGCTTTCGTCAGTTCAGGAAACGCCACCCATGCCCACCGTCGCCTCGATCTCGCAGCAGATCTGGGACATGAAATACCGCCTCAAGACGCCGGAAGGCGGCGCGATCGACCGCACCATCGAGGACACCTGGCGGCGCGTTGCCACCGCCCTCGCCGCGGCCGAGCGCGAGCCTGCGGTCTGGGCCGAGCGGTTCTACGACGCGCTGAGCGATTTCAAGTTCCTGCCGGCGGGCCGCGTCGTCGCCGGCGCCGGCAGCGGCCGCAACGTGACGCTGTTCAACTGCTTCGTCATGGGCGCGATCGACGACGACATG
>DASQHO010000054.1:0-106916 GCA_035632055.1 Allostellaceae bacterium | reverse complement strand
TTCCACGAAGTCGGCCGCCAAGCGATCATGGCCGATCCCGAATGGTGCGGCGGCGCCTATCAGCAACAGAACCGCAATCCGGCGCGCGGCCTCGCGGTCGCGCGCATGGCGGCGCACATCACCTATCTGTCGGAGGCGGCGCTGCATCGCAAGTTCGGCCGCAATCTGCAGAACCGCGAGGCGCTGACTTTCGGCTTCGACGCCGATTTCCAGGTGGAGAATTACCTGCGCCACCAGGGCATCACGTTCGTCGAGCGCTTCGACGCCAACTCGTATCTCTACATCACCCGCGCCTGCGATTATTTCGACCTGGCGGCGGAGCATGGCGGCGCGCTCGCCAACGCCTTCCGCGGCGCGTCGACGCGGTTCTGCGTCATCTCGTTCACCAGCGACTGGCTCTATCCGACGCGCGAGAGCCGGGAGATCGTGCACGCGCTCAACGCGGCGGCGGCGAATGTCAGCTTCGTCGAGGTCGAGACCGACAAGGGCCACGACGCCTTCCTGCTCGACGAGCCCGAGTTCTTCGCCACGCTGCGCGGCTTCCTCGACGGCTGCGCCCAGCATCGCGGCTTGCCGAGCGCATGAGCATGGACGCGCGCGGCTTCAATCCGCCGTCGGAATTGCGCGGCGATCTGCGGCTCGTCGGCTCGATGATCGAGCCGGAGACGCGGGTGCTCGACATCGGCTGCGGCGACGGCGAGCTCCTCTATTACCTGGTGCACAACAAGGGCGTGGACGGCCGCGGCATGGAGCTGTCGCAATCGGGCGTGAATTCGTGCGTGCGCCACGGCTTGAGCGTGATCCAGGGCGACGCCGACAACGACCTTGAGGATTATCCGTCGGACGCGTTCGATTACGTGGTGCTGAGCCAGACGCTGCAGGCGACGCGCAAGCCGCGCGAGGTGTTGCTCAACCTGGTGCGCATCGGCCGACACGCCATCGTGTCGTTTCCGAATTTCGGGCATTGGCGCATCCGCATGGGCCTGCTCATTGCCGGGCGGCTGCCGAGCTCGGCGCTTCTGCCCTATCCGTGGTACGACACGCCGAACATCCATCTGTGCACGATCCGCGACTTCGCGCTGTTGTGCCGCGACGAAGGCATCCGCGTGGAGCGGAGCGTTTCGCTGGATCGCTCTGGCAGGCCCTATACCCGCGCGCTCGCCAACCTCATGGCCGAGCAGGGATTGTTTTTGCTGTCACGGGCGCGGTAGCCGGCGAGCCGGAGGATTGCGCTTCGGCGTCTCGCCGGCAACGTCGGTCTCTTTCCCGAGCTCGTCGAGCGTCGCACGCGCCGTGGCGAGTTCCGCGATCTCGAATCCCTTGGCGAACGACGCGACCAGCGGCGCGAGAATTTTGCGCCCCTCGGCGTGGACGGATCGGCGCGCGAGCAGACGCGCCAGCGCCACGGCGGCGCGGACCTCGAGGCTGGGTGCGCCCAGGGCGTGCGCTTCGGCGATGGCCGCACGAAGGCTTTTCTCCGCTTTTTCGGCATAGGTTTCGCCCGCGAGCAGGAGCGCCTCGGCCCGTGTGCGGTGCAGCTCGGGAAGCCACCACCGCTCGCCAGCGGCCGACGCATCGTCGACGGCCCGTTCGGCTGCGTTCGCGGCTTCTTCCGGCTTGCCGGCGGCGATCAGCAGCCGCGCGAGCATGCAGCGAAACAGGCCCAGCTGGAGCCCGCATCCCATTTCGACATAAGTCGCGAGGGCACCCCGGAATTCATCGACGAAGCTGCCCGGTTCGGCGCGCTGGGCCTGCGCCCACAGCCAGAAGAAGCGCGAGACCGCGCCGAAATAATGCAGAGCATTGCGTTCGCAAAATTCCTGGCTCTCCGCGGCGAGGCTATAGAGCGCATCGGAATCGTGCGCCATGTAGCGAAGCTGAACCGAAAGCGCGAGCGTCTGCCCAACCGTTTGCGCGTGGCCGATCTCGCGCGCGGCCGCGAGCGCGGTTTGCGCGGTCTTGAAGGCGGTTCGCTGCTGGCCCCTCAGCCACTGGGTCATGGCGAGGAAAATCCGCGCCGCCGTCGCCGTGTCGGGGCCGAAATAGAACGCAGCGTCTCGCCGTTGCTCCGAGCCGTAGAGCTCCACCGCCTTTTCAAGCTCCGCGTTCGCCGCGGCCAGGTCGCCGCGGAAAAACGACACATTGCCGAGCAGGCGGAAGGCGACGGCCAAGGCGACGGTATCATCGCCTTGGCTGGCCAGCCGATGGAAGCGCTGGACGACGGAAGTCGCGGCTTCAAGCCGGCCGGCGATCAGATTGCTGGCAAAATTGCCGTAAAGCGCGGAGTAGCGCTGCCGCAGGCCACCGGCCGTGCCGACCAGATGCTCCGCGCGCGCAAAGGCGGCCGTGGTTCGCGGCGACGTATAGCCATAAACCGCGATGAGCGCCTGCCCGAGCGCGAGCTGCAATTCCAGCTCCAGCTCGGCACGGTCTTCCATTGCCGCGACCGTATCGAGCAACCGCAACCCGTTCTGCAGATGATTGATCGTTTCGAGATTGGCCGAGCGGTGGATGGTGCGGACACCGGCCTTGAGCCAATAGGCGATCGCCTTGGCGGGGACTCCGGCCTGCTCGAAATGATGGGCGACGACGGCCGGCTCGGCTTCCGCCTCGTTGGGAAATTTCGTTTCAAGCGCCTGGGCGATGCTCGCGTGCAGCTTCTGCCGTTCGTCGCGCAGCAGGCTTTCATAGGCCGCGGCCTGGATCAGGGCGTGCCGGAACGCGAACGTCGCTTCGGCAGCGGCCGCGCGCCGCGCGACGAGTCCGGCCTCGGCGAGCTGCGACAGCGCCAGGTTGGTTTCCTGATCGGACAGCGGACTGACCGCGGCCAGCAGCTCGTTCGGGAATTCGCGACCGATGACGGCGCAGACTTGAGCGATCTGCCGCGCCTGACCGAGCCGATCGAGCCGCGCCATGAGCGAGGCGCTCAGCGTCGCCGGAACGGTGTGCGCCGCCGCCGGCTCGGAAACGGCGCCGCTGCTTTCTTCGAGCACCGCTTTGGTGACCTCTTCGACGAACAGTGGCACGCCGTCGGTCCGCTCGACGATGCTGTTCACGAGCGTTTCGGCCAAAGGGCTCAAATCCGTGATCAACCGCACAAGTTCCCGGCATCCCGTTTCGTCCAGACGATTCAGGGTCAACGTCGTCACGTTCGCATCGCCGGACCACGGCGGCTTGAATTCCGTCGGCCGATACGTGATCAGCACCAGAGCCGGCAACGAGCGCAGCCGCTCGATCGCCAGCGACAGAAATTCAAGCGAGCTCGGGTCGATCCAATGGACATCCTCGAAAATCAATAGCATCGGACCGTGCCGGGCGACCTCCGCCACATGAGCGACAAGCGTGCCGAGCGTCATCCGCTTGCGCCGCGCTGGATCCATAGGTGGCGGTGGCGGCCCCGGAACGGGCAGCGACAGCAATTCCGCCAGCAGCGACGTTTCACTCGCGGTCCGCATCGTCTGCGCGAGGGCGCGCTGCAGCTTGGCGAATTTGGCTTCGGCCGTGTCTTCGCGCGCGAAATCCGCCGATTGCCGCAGCTGAGCGATGATCGGGTGAAACGGGCTGTTGGCGTATAGCGGACCGCAATTGTATTGGACGATCGCAGCGCCCTGGCCTCTGGCGCGCGGCTCCAGCGCAGCGATCAGGCGCGATTTGCCGAAGCCGGGATCGCCGGCAATCAGGACCACGCGCCCGTGCCCGCCCTGCGCCTCGGTCCACCGCCGTTCAAGCAGCGCCCGTTCCTCGTCGCGGCCGACCAACGGCGTCAACGCGGAATGGCGCAGCGCCTCGAAGCGGCTGCCGACGATGCTGGCGCCGAGGACTTGCCACGCCGCCGGCAGGTCGCCAGCGAGCGGCGCCTCGCGGTAGACGAACAGATCACCGATCAAGCGCTTCGTTTCGCCGTCGATGAGGAGCGCGCCCGGCAACGCGGAGGTTTGCAGCCGTTCGCTGAGCGCGACGGCGTCGCCGATCAGAACCTCGTCGCGCCCTTCGTCGAAGGTCAGAACGTTGCCGACAATCGCGGCACCGGTGGCGATGCCGACGCGGCACGGCAAGCGGCCCGACGGTCCATCGGCAAACCCTTCGCAGAATTCCAATCCCGCGAGCACCGCCCGTTCGGCATTGTTCTCATAGGCGATCGGATAGCCGAAGCAGATGCGGACGCCATTGGTGAGTCGCCGCACCACGGATCCGGAGAAGCGAAACGCGACGACCGTGACCCAACGATGAAAGGCGTTGATTGCCGCGCGCAAATCCTCGAGATCGATCCCGGTCGGAAAGTCGCATTCGCACGACATGATGGTCAGCTGCCGACGCTCGGCATGGGCTTGCACATAAGGACCCACGAAAGGCGCCGGCGCGATAACGTCCGGCGGCGCGCCGTTGCCCGTACGCTTATCGTCGGTGGCACTATCCGGTCCGACAGGTCCGATGAACCGGTAGCCGCGCCGCGGCATGGTCTCGATCCAGTCACGCCCGCCCGGCGCCTTGTCGAGCATGCGCCGCAGCGCCGCGATCTGGACGCTGAGGTTGGCTTCCTCGACCGTAAGCCCCGGCCAAGCGGTTTCCAGCAGCAGATCTTTCGAGACGGGCGCGCCGGCGCGCTCGACCAGCGCACGCAGCAACGCGACTGCGCGCCGCCCAAGCGGAATTGGGTCAGCGCCCATGAACAGAATGTCGAGTTCAGAATCGAGCCGGAACGGCCCCAAGCGGTGGATCATTCCGTCCGCCCCACGTTTCCCCAGGGAAATCGTGGGGTTATTTGCCGCCGACATCAATTCGCCGCAGGGCTAGCGACCTTTGGCTGGTATCACGTTACTGTGTTCGACGTCCTTGTCATGGCCGCACCGCGCCGATTTTGGCTAATTTGAGCCATGCGGACGCCAAGGGAGGGGGCATGGCGATACGCAACGCGAACTTGTCCACGTCCACGACCGGCACAACCCGCGCGAGGCGGGCAGCTGCGACACCACACCGGCAAACCACCGCGCCGCACCCATCGGTGTCGAACGGCGCGGTTGCGAAAAAGAAACGCGCGCTGACCTTGGCCGGCGGCGGACCCGCCGTCGGCATCGGTCTCGGCGTGCTCAAGGCGCTCGGCGAATCTCCCGAAATCAAGTTCGATGTCTGGAGCCTCAGTTGCGTCGGCGCGTGGCTCGGCTGCCTCTACCACGTGAGTCCGGACCGGTCCGACAAGTACGGTTACGCCGAGAAGAAGATGTACGATTTCTTCCGCGACGACGACGCCTACGACAAATTCCCATGCCCTACGGTTTTCGTCCCCGACATTCCCGAATGGATTGCCGCGAGCCTGCGTTTCACCGTCGATCCGCGCTCATACACGAACCTCGTCGTGCCGAAGGAAATCCTCAACGGCTATAACCAGCTGCTCGACTTCTATTTGACTCCGAGCAAATGGAATTACGGAGAGTTCTGCCACTTGTTGCTGAACGCGTTTCTCGCGCCGAATCCCGCGGCTCGGTTTCTCATGAGCATGATCTGGAAGAACGACCTTCCCGGGATCAGCAAGCTTTGGTACCCGCATTACGACCTGCTGCAATCGCTCGACATGGATTTGCTCGCGGGCGCCGACGTGCCGGTCCTGTATCACAATGCCTATAACGTCGACGCGCAGAGGCTGGAGCTGTTCTCGAACAAGGACGACAAATACCAAAAGATCACCACCGAAACCCTCTGCGCATGCAGCGGCCTGCCGTATATCTTGTCGCCGGTCACGATCAACGGAACGACCTATGTCGAAGGCGCGACGATCGACACCGTCGGATTCAAGGACCTGCTGGAAAACCATCCCGATCTCGACGAGGTGTGGGTTTGCCGTCTCCTCGACACCAAGGAGGTTCACCCGCACCACAATCTCGTCGAGGCGCTCAACAATCTGGTGATGTTGTTCGCGGCTACAACCTCGACCGACGATGTGAAATTGTTCCGGTTTCATCTCGAGAAGCGGAACGCCGAGCACAACAAGAAAATCGCGCTGATCGAATTCCCGGTCGACCATCATTGCGGCTTCGAGTGGACCCACAGCAATTTGGCCGCGAGCGTGCTGGCGTCGCACAGTTCCGCCAAAGGACGAATTCACGAATATCTGCGAAACGGCAAATAAGCGAAAAACGGCGGATGGCCATGCGCTTAAAGTGACAGCGGCGGGCTTGTCGTCGCGCCGCCGCTGTCGTTTGCCTCGTTTGCCCGGCTCAGGCTTGCCGAACCGCCGCGCGGCCCGGCCGCAAATGGGTTATTCCCCCAAGTTGCTGGACATGGCCTCCGTGTCGTAGGGGCCGGCGCCGAAAGTGATCGACTGGCCGGTCTCGCTCACGCCCGCGGCGCCTTGCACGCTCGACACCTGCAGGTCCTGCGCCATCGCCGCCGAAGACAGGACGACGAAGGCCGCTGCGATCAGAACACCAAGTACGTTCGACATGACAAACCTCCGTGGTTGGTTGGCACGGTCGGGATGACCGCGTGGTTTGCAGTCTGGTCGCGGCGGCGGGTGAAGTCTTAAAGGAGTTCCAAAAGAACGCCAAAATTCAGCCAAGGAAGCCGGCAACGGCTCACTTCCGCACCTCGCGTAAAAACACCGGCAGATCGGTTGCCGGCGGCCGGTGCGCCATCGCGTAAAACATCTCGGCGATCCAGCCGCGGTGATAGGTGCCGTGGTTGACGACGTGCAGCAGGATCGCGCCGCGCGTCATCGTGCCCTCGCCGCCGTCGATGAAGCGGAAGCGCACCGGCTCGTCGAGGCTCCGTTCGGCCTGCGCCGCGACCCAATCGAGCCACCAGCGGTTCATCGCCTGCTGCGCCGTCCACAGGCCGGCGAAATCGGCGTGGATGACGACATTGCGCGCCTTGAAGCCGTGCTCGCGGCCTTCGATGTGCGCCTGCCACACCATGTCAATCAGCAGATTGTGGTTGAGCGTGCCGATGA
Organism: Allostellaceae bacterium; assembly: GCA_035632055.1. GTDB lineage: Bacteria > Pseudomonadota > Alphaproteobacteria > ATCC43930 > CGMCC-115725 > REEB95. Next base: position 99,973 of record DASQHO010000054.1, on the reverse strand, counting down.
TGGTCTTGAACAGGGTCGGACGCGGCTTATCCGCCTCGCCGGGCGGCAGCGCAGCGACGGAATCATAGGTGAGCCGGTCGGCCCAGGCGCGATAGCGCGCGAACAGCGATGCAGTGCCGAGGTCCATGGCGTCCTCCCCCGAGGCAGGCGGACAGTATAGTGCGCGCCCGGACGCAGCCGTTGGAAGCCGGATTTTTCAGCCCTCTTGCGCGCTTCTGGGCACGTGCCATGCTTCATACATGAGCATTCGGTTCTCCGTGCGCGAAAGGCTCGACGCCACAGGCAATGGGCGCGGCGTCTATGTCTCGGTCCGGGAGTCGGACGAGCCCTATAATCCGCCTCTCCTGTTCTGCCCCCACGACCACCGCAGCCGCGAGGAAGCGGCGGAGTGCCGCGAGTTCAGCACGACCAGCGACCAGTAAGGGAGCGCATCTTCCTCGTGCCGTCATTGCGAGCCGACGGCGCGGCAATCGAGCGGTTTGACGACGAACGGGATTGCTTCCACGCAACACGCCTCGCAATGACGCAGAGAAGCGCCGCCCGCCTTGCCATTCCAGCCGCGGCGCACCCATACTGGCCGTAACCAGAGCAACGTCGCCGGGGAGAAACGGCCATGAGCAAAGCCAAAAGCGACGCGCGGGTGACGGTATCCAAAAACGGGCCCTATGCGGTCAGCGCCGACGTGCCGCTGAGCAAGCAGACGATCGGCGTCGACGCCGAAGGCGGCTCGGAGAAATGGATCGAGGGCAAACGGTTCGCGACCGAGGGCGAATACTATTTGTGCCGCTGCGGCCATTCGAAGAACAAGCCGTTCTGTGACGGCAGCCACGAAAAAGTCGGCTTCGACGGCACCGAAACGGCGAACCGCGCGCCCTATCTGCAGCAGGCGCGCACCTTCAACGGGCCGGCGATGAAGCTGACCGATGCCGACAGCCTGTGCGCCTTCGCGCGCTTCTGCGATCCGCACGGCAAGGTGTGGAACCAGGTGCGGCACACCGACAGCCCGCAGACGCGGGCGATCTTCGTTCGCCAGGTGGAGAATTGTCCGTCCGGCCGTCTCGTCGCATGGGACAAGGCGACGGGCCAGGCGCTCGAGCCCAATTTTCCGGTGTCGATCGGTGTGGTCGACGATCCGGCGCAGCATTGCGGCGGCCCGTTGTGGCTGCGCGGCGGCATCGCGGTGATCGCCGCCGACGGCTTCACCTATGAAGTACGCAACCGCGTGACGCTGTGCCGCTGCGGCCAGTCGAAGAACAAGCCGTTCTGCGACGGCACGCACGCGGCGATCAAGTTCCGCGGCGAGTAGAGCGGAACCCCTCACCCTGACCTCTCCCCCAAAAGGCGGTGAGGGTAAGAAATAAAGAGCGCCGGCTACGGCCCTGCCGGACTCGGCGTGCCGGGCATCGGCAGCAGGACGCGGCGGCGCTCCTTCAGGCGCTCGGCCTTGGGCTTGGCGGCGTAGATTTGCTTCGTCGCTTCGACGACGACCACGCCCGCGAAGGTCCTGAACCACATCTCGCCGATGCGCTCGCACAGTGCGGCCGAGCGCAGCAGGAAGCGGCTTGCGGTCGGCGGCACGAAGAGGGCGCCGGCGCTGCGCTCGGGCGTGAAGCCTTCGTCGCGCAGCAGCAGGTTCAATTGTCCGGTGGTGTAGGGATTGCCCTGTCCGAACGGCGTGTGATCGAAGCGCGCCCAGATGCCGCGGCGGTTGGGCACGACGACAATGAGCCGGCCGCCGGCGGCGAGCACGCGCCAGATCTCGCGCAGCAGCGGCCGCACCTGCTCGCTGAATTCGAGGCCGTGCACCAGCAGTACGCGGTCCATCGAGAAATTGGGCAGCGGCAAGTCGCTTTCGTCGGTCAGCGCGGCACGGTTTGGCGCTCGGCGCGGCCACGGCAGCACGCCTTGCGGCGCCGGCATAAGCGCGACAACGCGCTCGGACCCGGACAAAAAGGGACGCAGAAACGGCGTCGCATAACCGAGACCGAGGATGTTGAGACCCTTGAAATCGGGCCACAGCATGCCGATGCGGCGGCGGATCATTTGCCGCGCGATGCCGCCCAGCCGGCGCTCGTAGAAATCGCGTAAATCAACGACATCAATGAACATCGTTTCGAGTGTAGCACGGGCGGCGAATTGCGTTAGTCTGCCGCCATGACGCTCGAAATCCAGCTCATTCCCGCGCTGCGCGACAATTACATCTATCTGCTGCGCGAGCCCGCCAGCGGCGCGGTCGGCGTTGTCGATCCGTCGGAGGCGGCGCCGGTTCTGGCCGCGCTCAAGAGCCGCGGCCTGACGCTCACCCACATCATCAACACGCACCACCATCCCGACCACACCGGCGGCAATTTGGAGCTGAAAGCGGCGAGCCAGGCGATCGTCGTCGGACCTCTTGCCGATCAAGCCCGCATACCCGGCATCGACGTCGCGGTCGGCGACGGCGACACGTTCAAATTCGGCAACGCGGCGGCGACGGTGTTCGACGTGCCCGGCCATACGCGCGGCCACATCGCCTATTGGTTCAAGGATTCACAGGCGCTATTCAGCGGCGACACGCTGTTCCTGATGGGCTGCGGCCGCTTGTTCGAAGGCACGCCGCAGCAGATGTGGGGCTCGCTGAGCAAATTAAAGACGCTGCCGCCGGAGACGCGGGTCTATTGCGGCCACGAATACACCCAGGCCAACGCGCGCTTCGCATTGACCATGGAGCCGAAAAACGCGGCGCTGATCGCGCGGGCGGCGCGCGTCGATGCGATGCGCGCGGCGGGGCAAGCGACCGTGCCGGGAACAATGGGCGACGAGTTGGCGACCAATCCGTTCCTGCGCGCCGATCTGCCCGAGCTGCAGCGCGCGATGGGTGCACCGGGCGATGCGGTCGCAACCTTCGCCGCCATCCGCAAAGCAAAGGATGTGTTTTGATGCCAGCAGCGACTCCCTTCCATCCCTCCCCCTTAAGGGGGAGGGTTAGGGTGGGGGTGAGAAGCTGCGACAATCGCCAAAGGGGGCACACACGATGAAATTGCGTTATTCGCCGACGTCGCCGTTCGTGCGCAAGGTGCTGGTGCTGGCGATCGAAACCGGCCTCGAGAGCCGCATCGAGCGCGTGCCGACGACGGTCCTGCCGGTGCAGCCCAACGAGGATTTGAGTCACCAGAATCCGTTGATGAAGCTGCCGACGCTGTTGACCGACGACGACCAAGTGCTGTTCGATTCACGCGTCATCTGCGAATACCTCGACAGTCTGCACAGCGGGCCGAAGATGTTTCCGCCTTCGGGCACCGCGCGCTGGACGGCGCTGGCGCAACAGGCGCTGGCCGACGGCATGCTCGATGCCGGCGTGCTCAACCGTTACGAGACCGCGGTTCGGCCGCAGGACAAGCAGTGGCCGGAATGGAGCGCCGGCCAGATGCGCAAGATCCGCAACGGCCTTGCCGCGCTCGAGGGCAAGGCCAGCGAAGGCGCGCTCGGCGGATCACTCACCATCGGCCAGATCGCCATCGGCTGCGCGCTCGGCTATCTCGACTTCCGCTATGCCGGCGAGGGCTGGCGCGCGCGGCATCCGGCATTGGCCAAATGGTTCGGTGACTTTTCCAAGCGCAAATCGATGCAGGCGACGGTACCGCCACCCGCATGAAAATTTATTCACGCGAAATCGCAGGCGGCGCGGGCTAGTTTGCCGCCAACGCGTCGTCAGAACGCATTTCCCGTCGCTGGCTTGATAATTCGGAATTGATTGAGCGACCCGAGGGCCGGCGTCCGATGTTGTTGCAGAATTGGTGGTACACGACGCTGCTGAGTTCGCGGGACCCGATCCAGCCGCCGCTTGCATCCGACATCACCGCCGACATCGTCATCGTCGGCGCCGGCATGGCCGGCCTATCCGCAGCGCTGCGTTTGTCCGACATGGGCAGCCGTGTCGTTCTCATCGATCGCAACATCTGCGGCGGCGGCACGACCGGCAAGAGCGCCGGGTTCCTGACGCCGGACAGCGAGCTTGAATTGTCGCAGATTTTGCGCCGCTTCGGCCAACAGGGCGCGCACGAGCTGTGGCAGGTGCCGGAGAACGGCATCGCGCTCATCCGCGACACCGTCGCCGCGCACGGTATCGAATGCGATCTGCTGACGCAGGACAGCCTGTTCCTCGCGAGCGACGCGGCCGGCGCCAAGGACGTGCACGAAGAGGCCGAAGCGCGGCGGCGGCTCGTCTATCCGCTGACCGAATACCGCGCGGCGGACCTTGCGAAAGTGATCGGCTCGCCGATGTACAAAGGCGCGGTGCGTTATCCCGGCTGCTTCGGCATCGACGCGCTGCGCTACAGCCAGGGCGTCAAGCGCGTGCTGCTCGAACGCGGCGTGCGCATCTTCGAAAGCACCGAGGCGCGTGCGATCGATGGCCACCGCGTGCGCACGCACGGCGGCAGCGTCACTGCCGACAAGATCATTGTCTGCGCCGACAAGCTGACGCGCGCGTTCTCGCCCTATTCCGAGAACGTGTTCCATGCCGAGACGTTTTTGACGATCAGCGAGCCGCTGACCGACAAGGAAGTCGCCGGCCTGTTTCCCGGCGATCCGCTGCAATGCTGGGACACCGACCTTGTCTACAGCTATTGGCGGCTGACCGGCGACCAGCGGCTGCTGCTCGGCGGCGGCAGCATGCTGACGACTTATGCGCGCAACGCGGTGACTTCGCCGCGCGTCGCCGAGCGCGTCATCCGCAAGTTCCTGCGCAAGTTTCCGGCGCTCGCGAAAGTCGAGTTCCTGCAATACTGGCCGGGCCTGATCGACATGACGCGCGATCTGTTTCCGACGGTGCTGCGCGATCCCGACGCGCCGTGGGTGCAGTTCGTCTTGGGATGCGTCGGCCTGCCATGGGCAGCATTCTGTGGCGACTTCGCGGCACGGCACGCGCGCAGCACCGAGACGCAGCAGGATCACGTCTATTATCGCTATTTCCGGCCCGACCGGCCGTTTTTCGTGCCGCTGTGGAGCGAGAAAATCCTCGGCAAGCCGATCGTCTTCTCGCTCAACAACGTGTGGGCGAAGTATTATCAGCGCGACAGCAAGCCGGCTGCCTGACCGTCACCGCGCCCACACCCATGCACGATGCCGACGCCATCATCCGCGCGCTCGAACTCGCGCCGCATCCCGAAGGCGGCTGGTTCCGCGAGGTTCATCGCGATCCGTATTCGACTTCGATCTATTACCTGCTCAAGCAGGGCGAGGCGTCGCACTGGCACCGCATCGCGCAAAGCGAGACCTGGCACTATTACGCCGGCGCGGCGCTCGAGCTGCTGCTGTCGGAAGAGGGCAAACGCGTCGAGCGCATTGTGCTCGGGTCCGACATGGCCAAGGGCGAACGGCCGCAGGTGACCGTGCCGGCGCGATGCTGGCAGGCGGCGAAGAGCCTCGGCGGCTGGAGCCTGACGGGATGCACGGTGGCGCCGCCGTTCGACTTCGCCGGCTTCGAGCTCGCACCCAAGGGCTGGACGCCGGGACGCTGACGCGATTTAGCGGCTGCGCGAGTCACTCGCCTCATCGGCTGTCATCAGCTCGATGCGGACGCGCGCGACGCCACCTTTGCGGATGCCCAGCTCGCGCGCGGCCTCGGCGGACAGATCGATGATGCGGTTCGCGGCATAAGGACCACGGTCGTTGATGCGCACGACGACCGACCGGTGGTTGGTGAGATTGGTGACGCGAACGTAAGAGTTGATCGGCAAGGTCCGGTGCGCCGCGGTCAATGCGTGCATGTCGAAACGCTCGCCGTTGGCGGTGTGCTTGCCGTTGAAATGCGGACCGTACCAGGAAGCGTAGCCGACTTGGACGAACGCCGGCCGGACAACTGCCGCTGGAACGACCGGCGCCGGCGCCGGCGGCGGGGGAATTGGCGCGCTGTGGCAAGCAGCAAGGAGAACTGCGCTTGCGAAAACGGCGACCAAGCCTTGTCGGTTCGGCATTCGCGGCTCGCGTTTCGGGCCGCGGGAGGCGGCCGGGAAATACTATGATTTTGGGCCGTCCATTAATACACGCCTAATGGCGGCGCGGCGAGCCTATGCCTGCCGTGCGGCCTGGGCGATCTTGTCGTCGACTTCGATCTGATAGCCGTTGGCGAGGCGGTTGGTCTCGTTCGCCATGCCGACGACGGCGATGAGCTCGGCCAGCATGGCGTCGCTCATTCCCGCCTTGCGCGCGGCAGCGGTGTGGCTGTTGATGCAGTACTCGCAGTTATTGGTGACGCTGACCGCGACGTAGATCATCTCCTTGGTCAGGGCGTCGAGCGCACCCGGCGCCATCACCTGCTTGATGCTGTCCCAGGTGCGCTTGAGTGTCTTTGGGTCGCTCGCCAGCGTCTTCCAGAAGTTGTTGACCCAGTTGACCTTGCGGGTCGCCATGATGTCGTCGTAGACGGCCCGCACTTCAGGACCGGCATCCGCGTATTCGACGAATTTCACCAGAGCCATGGCTTCCGCCTCCGGACTTAAGCGCATTCGGTTTAGCGCAACACCCCTCACCCAGCCTTGAGTAAGGCTCGCTGCGCTCCCCAAGCCAAAGCGACCCTCTCCCCTTCGAGGGGGAGAGGGAAGCGTGAGGGGCCTCACACCTATGCTAGCCGCCGTTGACCGCGATGGTCGAGCCGGCAACGGCCCGCACACCTAATGGTTAGTTATGGCGAATGATCTACGTCAAAGCCTTGGCGGGACGCCCGTCCTATACGCAAGGCAACCGGACGTCGGCCATTCGGTCGCGCCGATTAACCCAGGAGCGTTCCTATGACAAAGCTTGGTCTTCTTACAGCCGCGGCGGCACTGATTGCCCTGTCGCCACCTGCGATGGCGCAATCGAGCAACGCGGCGATCTCGAATAGCGGCGGCTTCATCGTGGCCCAGGCGCAGGGTGAGTCGGTTGCGCAGCTGGTATCGCCGATGCAGGCGGAAGAGTCGGTATCGAAGTGGGACGAAGGCGACAAGAGGACGTGGCAAGAAGAGAATGCGCAGGTGCCGAAGGACGCAGAGTAACGGCGGCGACTAGCGCCCCGAAGCTCGATGAACGAAGGTCGCGCGACCGCACGACCGACATGATCGGGGGGTCGGAACGGCCGGTGAATTTTTCGCCGGCCGTTTTGTCAATGGCGGGCGGGCAATGAGAGAGAGCCGGTCGCGGCCTGAGACGCTCGCTTTGGCGGGGGCGATGAAGAAAGAAGCGCACGCTTCTTAAAGCTGTTCACTTCGCAAGACGGCCGCACCGCCGTGCGGCCTTTGCTACGATTCCGCTTCCGCTTCGCAAGACGGCCGCACCGCCGTGCGGCCTTTGCTACGCTAATACATATGCTGGCCGCCGTTGATCGACAGCGTCGAGCCGGTGATGAAGGTGGCGGAATCCGACACCAGGAAGAGCACGCCGCGCGCGATCTCGTCGGCGTGGCCGAGGCGTCCGATCGGAATGCGCGCGACGATCTTCTTCAGCACGTCTTCGGGCACGGCGCGCACCATCTCGGTGTCGATGTAGCCGGGCGCGATCGCGTTGACGGTGATGCCCTTGGCGGCGCTTTCCTGCGCCAGCGCCTTGGTGAAGCCGTGGATGCCCGACTTGGCGGCGGCGTAGTTGACCTGGCCGTACTGACCCGCCTGGCCGTTGATCGAGCCGATGTTGACGATACGGCCGAAGCCGCGCGTGCGCATGCCGTCGATCACCAGCCGGCACATGTTGAAGCACGAGGTCAGGTTGCAGGCGATGACCGCGGCCCACTGCTCCGGCGTCATGCGGTGGAGCACGGCGTCGCGCGTGATGCCGGCGTTGTTGACCAGGATGTCGATGGGCCCGAGCGCGGCTTCGACCGACTTCACGCCGGCTTCGCAGGCCTTGAAGTCGGAGACGTCGAAGGAAAAGGCGCGGATGCCGGTCTCGGCGGTGAACGCCTTGGCGGCGTCGTGGCTGGTCGCGTAATTGGCCGCGACGGTGTAGCCCGCGTTCTTGAGCGTTTCCGAGATCGCGCGGCCGATGCCGCGCGTACCGCCCGTTACGACTGCGACCCTAGACATCGCGTCCCCCGCTGTTTCTGCTTTCGCTTCGCACGGCGCCGCCGCGCCGAATTTGCGCGCCGGCTGTGCTACGCGCGCCGCGCGTACCGCCCGTGACGACTGCAACTCTGGCCATGCCCGATGCTCCCCTGAGTCTTCTTATAACTTGTTGCCCCCTCCCATTCCCTCCCCCTCGAGGGTGGGAGGGTTAGGGTGGGGGTGGCCGATTCAATCCCGGGCGACGCACATGGCGATGCCCATGCCGCCGCCGATGCACAGCGTCGCCAGGCCCTTCTTCGCGTCGCGCTTCGCCATCTCGTAGAGCAGCGTGACGAGAATGCGCGTGCCCGACGCGCCGATCGGATGGCCCAAGGCGATCGCGCCGCCGTTGACGTTGACCTTGTCGGGATCCAGTCCGAGCTCCTTGTTGACGGCGCAGGCCTGCGCGGCGAAAGCCTCGTTGGCTTCGACCAGATCGAGATCGCCGACCTTCCAGCCAGCCTTCTCGAGTGCGCGGCGCGACGCCGGAATCGGACCCGAGCCCATCAGCGCCGGATCGACGCCGCACGACGCCCACGAGACGATGCGCGCCAGCGGCTTGGCGCCGTGTTTTTCGGCGGCGGCACGGCTCATCAGCACGACCGCGGCGGCGCCGTCGTTGATGCCCGAGGCGTTGCCGGCGGTGACCGTGCCGTCCTTGGCGAAGGCTGCTTTCAGCTTCGTCAGCGCTTCGAGCGTCGTGCCGTGGCGCGGATGCTCGTCGCTGTCAACGACCACCGGGCCTTTCTTGGTGGCGACGGTGACGGGCACGATCTCGTCCTTGAAGCGGCCGGCTTTCTGCGCGGCTTCGGCGCGGTTCTGCGAGGTCAGCGCGAACTTGTCCTGCTGCTCGCGGGTGATCTGCCACTTGGTCGCCACGTTTTCGGCCGTGTTGCCCATGTGGTAGCCGTTGAAGACGTCCCACAAGCCGTCCTTGATCATGGTGTCGACAAGCTCGGCGTCGCCCATGCGCGTGCCGTTGCGCAGATGGATGCAGTGGCGCGACTGGCTCATGCTTTCCTGGCCGCCCGCGACAAACACCTGCGCGTCGCCGCCGCGCAGCGCCTGAAAGCCCATGACGACCGAGCGCAGCCCGGAGCCGCACACCTGGTTGACGGCATAGGCCGGCACCTCTTTCGGCACGCCCGCTTCCATCGCCGCCTGGCGCGCCGGATTCATGCCTTCGCCGGCCTGCAGGATCTGGCCCATCACCACTTCGGCGACCTCGGCCGGCTCAACATGCGCGCGCTTCAGCGCCTCGGCTATGGCGACCTTGCCGAGCGCGTGCGCCGGCAAGGACGACAGGCCGCCGTTGAAGGCGCCGATCGGCGTGCGGACGGCGGAAGCGATGACGATATCGGTGGCGGCGGTCATGGGATGTGCCTTCCCGGTAAGCGGGCGACTATGCCCGGATTGCGACGGTCCGGATTGATCCGGATCAATCCATAGATAGCCCTGCCGGCCGGGTTTGGAAACCCGCGCGTCGGACAATCGTGCACAGAAAAATCAACGGTCTAGCGGCGGTAGCGCACGCCGGTGTCATGCGCAGCCCGAGCGTCGGCCCGCGCCGCGATGACGACACGAAAGGCCGGGGCGACCATCCGAAAGACCGGCGGCAACGCTCCGGAAGAGTGCGGCTCGGCGCTATCCCTGGCTTACGCAAAGGCGCATGGTGGCGGCCGGTGCCCCTCCGGCGCCTGGAGGGACTTCCTTGAAATTCGTGTTGAGAGCCGGCGCGGCCGCGCTGATTGCCGGTGCTGTGTCCGGCTGCGTGCCGATCATCGGCGCCTTCACGCTCGGCGATCTCTATACCGGGACGTCGCTGGTGGCGACCGGACTCACCGGCAAGTCGCTCACCGACGACGCGCTCGGCATGGTGACCGGCGAGGATTGCAGCATGATGGGCGCGGTGCTCGAAAAGGACCGCAAACTTTGCGAAGTGAACGGCGCCAAGGTGACGCAGGCGGACTTCAAGGGCCTGCTCGGCGCGCGCGGGACCCCTGCCCAGCCGCAAACCGCGACCGACGCGGCGGCCGATACGGAGACGGCAGCCAACACGCCGCCTGATACGGAGGCCGCCACGAACCCAGCCGCGCCGGACGCCGAGGCCGACACGCAAGCCGTCGCGAGCGCGGACGCGGTGGACACCGGAGCCGACACGCAAACCGACACGGGCCAACCGCAACCGCAAGTCACGGCGGTGGTGCTGACCAGCACCCGTACATCAAAGACGAATTAGGCGCGTAGCGCTTCCGGCGGCGGCGTTACCAGCGCAGCCAGAGTCCGGCGAGCTGACCGCACAGGCCGACGACGATCAGCGCCAGGCCGAACTGGGCGTTGCGCGACACGCGCAAGCTCTCCTTGACTTGCAACAGCCTGCGGATCTCGTGACTGCTTTCGCCGGCATCGGGAAAATAGTGCCGGGTCAATTCGAGCGCCTCGGTCTTGGTCAGCATGAGATCCCAGGCGAGCAGGGCGGCGCCCAGCATGTTGAGGAGGAGGCCGGCCGAAACGACGATCTTGCCTAGCATGCAGTTCTCGACTCTTTGGCCGGCGCGACGGCAAGGCCGTTCGGCGGGATTATTGACCTTTGCGCGGGCCCTTGGGCGCGCGATCGACGAACCGGCCGTGCTGTGCGCCGCCGCGCTGGCCGGCGGCCTGGGCCTGGCGGCTGCTATCCGCGGCGTGACCGTGCGGCGCCTGGGCCTGGTGCGCGATGTGCTGATGATCGGTCGGCTGGAAGTGCTTGAGCTGCTTGCCCGCGCCTTTGCGGTTTTGTGCCATGGGGCCTCCGGTATCGCAGTGCAGGATCGGGCTGCATCGTACCGGGTACACGCCAGCCGGCAACGGATTTCGCCTCGCCGGGCGCTAGGCCAGCGGCGGCCTGCCGGCGGCGGCTTGCGTCCGGGCACGGCGCAATTCCGTCCGCGCGTTCGCCAGCATGACCAAAAGGTGCTGACGCTGCTCGGCGGAGCAATCGCCCGCCAGCAGCTTTTCGAAATACCGGACGTTCAGTTGAACGATATTGAGATCGCCGGGCACCGCGGCCTCCACGAAACGGGCGGGAGCGCGGGCGATCCTCCTGAACCAAGGACGGCTTCTCTCTCAGCCGGCGAAGGCCCCTTGCGCGTTCGCCGATGGGATGACGCTATACCCCGCCATACGGCGAGTCGAGGATACGGCTTGGTTAATTAGCCCGATTCGCTGTGGATAAAATCGCCGGCGGCCGATTCGAAATTCGCGATCGGATTTGGTGTGTGACATTGCCGTGTCCTATAATGGGTGCATGGCAAGCTATCGCGTTGTTGAGTTCCGGCGAGACGGACTGGCGGGGTGGACGGTCGAGAGCGACGCGCCCAACGCCAAGCGCAAGCCGCGATTGCTCTATACGACCAAAGACCGCGCCCAGGTCGAGGCCGACCGGCTGACGGCGATCGAGGCGGCGGCGGGCGATCCGGCGATGGCGTCGAAGCTCGCGTCCTGATCGGACGGACGCGCGGCGAATCGAGCGCGTTCTCAAGACATAGGTGCCCGGGTCAAGCTCGGGCATGGCGTTTTACGGCCGAGAAGTCTCTATGGGCCGGCTTATCCTCAGGCCCCGGCGGGCGGCTGTTCGGGATAGTGGCCGACGATCAGCCAGGAATAGACCGCGAAAATCAGGGTCGCGACGACCAGGCCGGAGACGAAGCTGTGCAGGAACTCGGACAGGATCAACGGGGCGACCAGCAGCGTTCCGAGCATGCACACCGTGAGGTAGACGATCCGCAGCAGGGTCGCTTCCCAGCCGTTCCACTCATCCTCGTCCCAGTGCCGGGTCAGCCATTGATGCCACCGATGTTTCCACGGCATGGGTCCACCCCTTCGCTGCCTCGGCATGAGCGGGAGACGCAGCTTGGCATTGCCGAGCGGCCCGAGGCAATCGGCCATTAATTCGGCCGAGGATTGATCTAGATCAATATCGTCGGGCCGCGATCGCCGGCTAATGGCCGATGGCCAAGAGTGAGCGCGCCGAAGAACTGCACCGCCAAATCACAACCTATCGCCGCCAGCTTGCCGAAGGCGTGCCCGGCGACACCGCGCGACTCTATCTGATAGAGATCGCCAATGCGGAAGCGGAACTGGCCGAGATCGAACAAACGCTGACCCAGCCTCGAATTGCGTCTACTTCACAGCGATCGTGACCACGTCGCGGACGTCGCGGCCGTCGCTTCGGTCGCCGGGCAGGATGAGGCGCAAGCCTTGGGCCGGATCGAGCGGCTTGCCATCCTCCGACCAGGCGACGAGCGCCACGGCGTGGCCGAAGGCCGGGTCAATCTCGCCCAGCGACAGGACCACGGTGTAGCCGTCGCGGCCGGTGACGGTCAGCCAGTGGCGCACGGCCTCCTGCGCCGGCGCATCGAGACCGCCGGCATGGTCGAGCAGCGTCCACAGCGCGACGCCGAGCCAGGTGCCGTGTCGCGGCCCGTGCCCGGTGTCGAAGGTCGCGTCGGCCGTCGTCCACGGCAGGGCTTGCAGCTCGGCGAGGGTGAAGCTGCGCGGCGACTTGACCACGCCGCCGACGGCAAGCGCGGGCGGCGATTGCGCCAGCGCGGGCGCGGCGGTCAGCGCGAGCGCGACGACAAATGCGAGGAGCGCGGCGCGCCGGAGCAAGAGCATCGCCCTTAAGCCTGCCCTTTCCGGTGCGCGGAGGCGAGAGAAAGAAAAAGGTGCCGGCAGCGCACCTACTCCGCCGCCAGCTTGGCCGCCTTGCGGGCGCGGCCGATGGCGGCGACTTCGGGCATGCGCTCGGCGCGCGCGAACGCGCGGCGCAGCCGGCCGCGCACCTTCTCGGCGAGCTTGGCGCGCACCGTGGCATCGCCCAGCGAATAATTGTCCATGCCGAGATGGCGTTCGAGCAGCAGCAGCGCCGACATCTTATCGTGCAGGCGGACGCGGATATGGCCGCAGCCGCGCCGGCCGATGCGCACCGAGACCGACTTGATGGCGGCGCGATCGGCCGCGCTCATCGCGGACGCCGGGCGCAAGCGGACGTGATCGGGACCGAAATCGAGGATCTTGCGCATATCGGAGAACGCGATGGCGGCGAGCTCTTCGACGACGCGATCGGATGTCACGCCGGTTCGCTTGGCGCGGGCATCCATAGCGTCGCGGATGGCGACCTGCACATCCGGCCGGCGCAGCAGGGCATAGCCGCGCAGGCCGGCGTGGCGTGGCGCATAGCCGGCGCGGCGCGCCGCATCGCTGGCGTTCAATGACACGAGGTATTCGTTCACAAACATCTGCATGCGGTAATTCATGGCGACTCCTTTGGAAGATGGACGCGCGCAGCGCCCTCTCCCGGTTCCCCATCTGGGGTCAGGGTGGGGGCGATGCGGTGCGATGAACGACAGTGGAAATGCGAGCGGCGGAAACGCGCACGACGCGCGGAATCCGGGCAATAAAAAACCCGGCGCGCGGGCCGGGCGGATTTCCAAGGACAGTCTTTCAGTAGCAAATCAGGCCGGACCAGGTCAACCGCGCCGATCAGGGATCGGCTTGCGGCGCAGCGATGTCATGGCCGCGACGCGATGGGTCTTACTGTGTCAGCAGCACCGTGCCGCCACTCGTGACGATGGGTGAAATGCCGGTGTCGGCGCACGAATTATTGAACGTCGAGTCACCTTGAAAGCTGATTTTGTCGGCGATGAGCTGTGTGCAGCCGGTTGCGAACTCGCCGCCGCCGAAATCGATGCTCTGGCTGGGCGCATAGATGGCGCCGGTGACCTCGATCCCGATCGAACCCGTGAGCGTATTGCCGCTGTCCAATGGAGCCCGGCGATCGACCCAGAGCGCGATGCCGGCGGTCGGACCTGTCGTTGGCGCGGTGATTTGCAGGCCCGTGGTGCCGGCGACGTCGAACGATCCGATCGATCTGGCGGCGCCGCTGCTGGTGAGGATGATGGTGACGCCGGTGCCGGCGATGATCGAGCCGCCCGTCATTGACAGCCCGCCGCCATCGAGGAAATAGACGCCCGGACTGAGGGTGACGATGGCCTGGGCCGTGGTGGCGATACCGCCGCAATAGACGCCCGGCTGGAGCGTGACGGTCGAACTGGTCGCGTAATTCGTGGACTTACAGCCGGAAAACGCCGGAATCGTATAGGCGGCATAGGGATCGGCCACAGTCGGCTGGTTGTATTTGACGCCGTTGGTGACGGTCAGCAACGCGTTGCCGGACGCGCTATAAGCATTGCCGACGAGCGTGGCCGATTGCACCGACAGCGACGCATTGCCCTTCAGGTCGAGACCGTCGGAGCTCGATGAATTGACCGCGACCCCGCAATTGGACATTCCGACGCTGGTCGATCCAGCGAGGGAAACCGCGGCCGCCGCGGACGCGTTCAACGCCAGGATGCACGCGGTGCCTTTCGGCGGCGTCCGCGTGGCGGTGGCCGAAGCCGTGACGGTCATGGTCTTCTGGTAGAAGGACAGGAACGTGGTCGGCACGCTGGCGGTGACGCTCGCATACATCGTGTAGGCGGTGTTATTGCCGCTTCCCGTCGTGCCGGACGTGACCGTGGTCGATACGACGGTCACCTTCGGCGGCAACGCGTCGGTGCCTTTGGCGACGTAGTTCTGGGCCAGCGCTTCAGCCGAGCTTTTGGCCGAGGGCGCCGTGTAGACGTTGACGCCGGCGATCGCCGCGCTGTCGACCGCGTTCTGCAAACCCGCGCGGATCTGGACCGCCCGTCCGTAATCGAGGCCGGCGCCGACCACCGCGGCAAGCACGATGACCAGCAATCCGAACAGGATCGCGACCTGACCGCGATCATCGCACGCGAGGCGGCGGAGCGATTTCACCGAGCGGATCCCCCAATGGCAAATTCGATCGCGGTGGCGAGCGCAGGCGCGACGGGCCGGGCCGGGAGTGTCTTCCCTGAGCCTGCGCCTTCCGCCCGCCAAGGGCACGATGATTTTCGGTGAGCGGGTGAAGTCCCCCTCACCCTGCCCTCTCCCCCTAAAGGGGGCGAGGGAGAAAAAAGGAGAGCCCTCTCCCCCGAAGACGGGGGCGAGGGAGAAAAAAGAAGGGCCCTCGTCCGCGAAGACGGGGGCGAGGGAGAAAAAAGGAGGACCCTCGCCCGCGAAGACAGGGCGAGGGAAGAAAACGATCGTTGCGGGCGATGCGGCGGCGCGGTTTCACCAAGCGGTTCCCCCATCCGGTCTGCCGTTGGACGCCGACCGGGACTAGAATAAGCCCATGTGCGGGCGCTACAAGCTGACCGTGTCGTGGGCCGAGATTCACCGGCTCTACGGCCTGACCAACAGCGTGAACCTGCGGCCGCGCTACAATATCGCGCCGTCACAGGATGTCCTCACCGTGGTCTACGACGGCGCGAAGAAGCAGCGGCGCGGCGAGATGATGCGCTGGGGCCTGGTGCCGTTTTGGGCGAAGGACGTGAAGATCGGCTACCACATGATCAATGCGAAAGCCGAAACCATCACCGAGCGGCCGGCCTATCGCGAGCCGTTCAAGAAGCGCCGCTGCATCATTCCCGCCGACGCCTTTTATGAGTGGCAGGAAACCGGCCAGAGCCTGAAGCAGCCTTACGCCATCGCGATGAAGGACCGCAGCGTGTTCGGCTTTGCCGGCCTGTGGGAGACGTGGACCGACAAGGCGAGCGGCGAAACGATCCGCTCGTGCACGATCATCACCACCGAGCCGAACAAATTGTGCGCGCCGATCCACAACCGCATGCCGGCGATCCTCGATCCGGACGATTACGCGCAATGGCTGGGCGAGCGGGCCGCCGGCACGAGCGCGCTCCAGGCGATGCTCAAGCCGTTTCCGGCGAAACCAATGGAATGCTTCAAGATCGGCACCAAGATCGGCAATGTGAAGTACGACGATCCGAGCTTGGTTAACCCCGTTTAACGGTTCAGCCGATCGGGTAAATCCGCATTAGTAATTAGATAAGCATTTCTGTCCGACCCTACGCGCGGGATAACCACGCGCTGGGGAACGCCAATGTATGCCCTCATCAAATTGATTTCAGACGAGTCCGGTGCGACGGCCATCGAGTATGGCCTGATCGCCGCGCTCATCGCGGTTGTGATCATTGCGGCGGTGACGACGGTTGGCACGAATCTCACCGCGACATTCAGCACCGTCGCGAGCAGCCTGTAGGCATCTCACCGCGCCGGCGGGATCGAAAACGGTCGTCGTTCGACTGTCGTTACGGCTATAGCCTCGCGTGTCGCCCACCGATGCGCGGGGTTTTTTGTGCGCGAAGCGAACGCGCCTAAGCCTTGCCGGCCTTGCGCGCCGCCATTCGCTTCCGGCGCAAATCCGCTTTGCGGCGCTTCAGTCTCTGCTGACCTTTACGGTGAGCCTTTTTCATATTCGCTCCTGTTCGCTTGGCGGCGAGACTAGCGACATTCGGCAGCCAACGCACCACAGCAAATGTTTATTGCTTCGCCCAGACGTAGGTGAGGTAGGCCAAGCTGATCACGGCGAAAATCATGAGGACAAGAAGATAGCCGCCGAAAACATCGTGCCAGTAAGCGCCGACCGCAATTCCCACGGCCAACATTCCCCATTTGAATAAAGCGCCCTGCCACCAGCTCAACGTGAAGGTCTTGAGCACATTCATGCGCATCTCCTTCTTCCGCGGCGAGGATAGGACGGCTTAGGGGCAACGCCTAATCTTCCTTGCGGGCGCCGACGATGGCACGAGGCGGACATGATCGGCGGTGACGCCGGTGTGCTTGGCGCGGGCCGCCGGCAACAGCGCACTACGCGCAATATTCGAGACGTTCCCTGCGAAGGCGATGTCGTGCTTCAAGATCGGAACGAAGATCGACAACGTGAAGTACGATGAGCCGGGATTGGTGGAGCCGGTTTAAGCGATCAGCCCAGCGGCCCACGGATCTGACCCCGCATGGTCTCGACAATGCTCGTAAGGCCGTCACTGTCGCGGTCGGAACGAACGCACGGCCAACGGTCACTTCGCAACAAATGATTTCCGCGCCTCGACGATTCGCAGCAGGTGGCTTGCAAGCATTGCCATCTCGATTGCATCGAGCGGATCATTAAGACCTGGTCGCCGATGGCTGTGCGCATTCTTATAAGAGCCCATCGCTCCTGCGAACAAGTGGGATAATCCCTCGCGTTCGCCTATCTCGTCGTCTGCATTTCTGAGGATACCGGCTTTGGGATCAAACGCCTTGCGCATCAGTGCGACCCCAACGTCACTATCCGTGAAGTTGCCAGCTTCGCGCACTGCAATCTCAACCTCGCGGAACGCCTCAAACACAGCAATGTCGAATTTTCCCCGAATGATGTTGAGCCACACGTCGCCCTGAAGTTTACGATGTAGAAGATCGCGTGGTATACGGCCTGCCGTCCTGTAGGCTGCAAACTCTTCCGCACCGACAGCAACACGGCCTCGATCAGTTACGTAGTACGCACCGCGGTTCATGTTCGCCCAGTCGACCGCGATCAATCCTTCGCGCTCGAGCCACGCCCATGATTCGCCGATCGCGCGCTCAACCTCGCGTTGGCGCTCGCGGGGATATTTGGGGTCGTGAGGCGGGTGGAAAACCTCGCTGATAAAATTCCCTACTATGATCGGCTGGTTGGGCGGCGGCAGATCGCGTGACGCCAACACCTCAAGCAGGGGGCCAGCCAACTCCTCACGCGGGAGCGCGAGCAGGACATCTACTTTGGGAATCAAATGCCAGATCGCTTTTTGAGGCGGCATCACGATCAAAAACTCACCATCAGCGGAGTCCTCGACGTGCGCCGCACTCCGAGCGCATCAAAAATATCAATGTCAATAGCGTTCAAGACCGCCTCGAATGTTGTCTCGTCGCGAAATGGAACCCGCGGAAAGAGCAGATTGGTCTCCAGAACGTCGTGGCGATTGAACCCGAGTGAATCGAACAACTCGTGATAGATCGCCACGGGTCCAGCTCCTTGTCTCATAATCTCAACTTCGAGTCCGTACTCAGCTTCTGGCGTACCAACCTCGTGGCGAAACAGACTGGTAGACCACATAGCTTGCAGCGCAGCACCCAACACGTTCCCGTGATACCAGAACAATTGGCCCGGGTCGCCACTGGGCGCCCCAGGTATTTCTCGTGGCGCAAGGGCGAGCCAAATATCCAACAGACCGGACTGATGGAGCTCGGCACGCATATTTCTGCCTCCGCCATCAGCCGTCCGAACGATTCCCCGTAAGATCGGACGGTCGGACGAGCTGTACACAAAAAGCCCTATTTGCTTTCGATTGGCACCCACCGTTACGTCAAAGTTACGAAACTGTGGGAATAAACGCGGGTTGTCAGGAATCCGTCCCGGGTCTGGAAGTTGTTCGAGTGGTACGGCAGTTGCGCGCAACGCCGTTCGCGGCTGCAAGCAATTCGTCCAAGCAAAGAATTTTTCATGCCGATCTGCAAACGTCGCGTCAATGCCGGCCATCCCCCGGCTAACGTTGAGGCTCATGTCCTGAATCTGACGCATCGTCATCCTCTGTGTACTCGAGCCGTGCCGCGCATAGCACTGGAGTGTCGTGGTGAGGCGATGTGGCGCATTCCTTGACGGGCCGACCCGGAAGATTACGACGCCTTTTCCAGTGTCTGGCTCAGTCTCCACAGCGTGGATTTGGAGGCGAGGCAGTGGCGGATCGATACACGACCGGCCAGCATCTTCAAATCGTCGGGCTAATTCCCCTACACGTGGGAGCGGCGAAACGGCGCTCGCACGTGGTGGCTTCTCCTTAGTCTCCTTAATGCCCAACACAAGGTTTCCTCCTTGCGCATTGGCGAATGCGACCACCTCGGATAGAACCTCGTCCCGTGCGTATGCGCCAAGCTGGTCCGTGCCGGCCAGCCAGCCATCTTCGCCGCCCTTCTTGTTAGGCAGGCTCTTCTTGAACTCGATCATGTAGCCCTCGGGCCATGCTTGCGCGACTAACTCCGACACGTCTTCAGCATTTATGGCCGCGATGGGTTTTGTGAAGATTGCAATCACCGATCCCCCCAGTCGCATCTGACGCCGGAAACTATATCGCTGCATT
Organism: Allostellaceae bacterium; assembly: GCA_035632055.1. Classification (GTDB taxonomy): domain Bacteria; phylum Pseudomonadota; class Alphaproteobacteria; order ATCC43930; family CGMCC-115725; genus REEB95. The sequence goes on along the minus strand of DASQHO010000054.1, from coordinate 80,859 downwards.
TACGCTTATGCATTTCGACGCCGCTGCGTCATGCCAGCGTATGGCCACTCTCGCCCGAGATGACCGAATTTAGTGACGAAACTATAATCTCCGCGACCCACCAGCCGGCACATCGTGTCATCATGTGGCACATATCGGCTACGCCCCTTACCTTACCTTACCCTGCCCTGTCCTCGCTTCGCGGGGCGCGGGTAAGGATCCAGGGCAATAAGCTGGATTCCTTCGCGCCTACAGCGCTCGCAATGACGCGCGGAGAAGGCCAAGATAGGCGGCGACAAGGAGGCGGATCATGCGCACAAAGACTGTCGCGATTGTTGGGCTGCTCCTGTTATCGGCGCCGGCCGGCGCCGCACGAGCCAGCGCCCCCGACGATTATAATCGCTGCGCCGCCTTGCAGGATTCCAAGGCGTCGTTTGCCTGTACCGAGACCCTGGCGGAAAGCGGCAACGCCCTGGCCCAGCTTGCGCTGGGCGGGTTCTATGCCGGCGGCTATGGCGTGCCGCAAGACCCGCAGCAAGCGGCTGTCTGGTATCAAAAGGCCGCCGGCCAGGGAAACGCGGCCGCCATGAGCAAGCTTGGCGACGCCTATCTCACGGGAACCGGCGTCCCGCAGGACGATGGCAAAGCGGCTGCGTGGTTTGGCAAGGCCGCGAACCAGGGCGATGCATGGTCGATGGAGAAGCTGGGTTCGCTGTACGAGGCGGGTCAAGGCGTCGGGCAGGATTATACCAAGGCGTATCAGTGGTACGACGTCGCCGCCGCCCGGGGCGATCCGCATGCCGCCGCGCTGCGCGACAATCTTGCGCAGAAAATGACGGCCGAGCAGATCGCCGCGGCGAAAAACGGCGCGAGCGAATGGATCGCGCAATCGGCGATGCAGGCGGCCACCGCGCACGACGCCGCGCTGTCCACGGCGGTGGATGCTTGCGTCGCGGTGGTGCGCGGCACAAACACGTCGCCGTTCTATGCGAACTTCCAGGCGGCCTATCAGATCGCATCGGGAACGATCGAATACCGGGACGGCGACGCGCAAGGCCCGCTTGCCGCATTCCAGCAATGCATGGCGGCGAAGGGATACGGCGTGGCTGCGACCCGAGCACGATAAGCGGAAATTTTTTCGGTTAGGCCGTCGAGCCCTGCATCAAGATTCACCCCCACCCTAACCCTCCCCCTTCAAGGGGGAGGGGGATTTTTTTAAGCACTCCCCTCGTGGGGGAGGGAATGGGAGGCGGGCGCGGCGCTAGGCGTGCGCCTTCACCCACGCGCTGAGCTTTCCCCAGACCACTTTCGGCGCGTCGCGCGCCACGACCATGCCGATATGGCCCAAAGGCGGCGTCATCACCGTCGCCTTGGGCAGCGCCGTGGCGAGCGCCTGGGCGCTCAACGGCGGCACGATGCGGTCGGTCGCCGGCAGGATCACGAGCGACGGCAGCGCGACCTCGGCCGGCACGATCGGCTTGCCGCCGACGCGCCATTCGCCGCGTCCGGGGCGATCCTCGCCATACCATTCGCGCAGACATTCGAGCGCCGAGGGCAGCGCCAGCGCGACGCCGTCGTTGAGCCAGTCCTCCAGCGCGACGAAGCCCAAGGCGGCGGGGCTTTCGGGCGCGAGCTCGGCGAACCGGGTGAATTTCTTCACCGCCAGGAGCGGATCGAGCGACGCGAAAAGCGCCTGCAACACGTCCACCGGCACCTCGCCCAATTCGCGGAACATGCGGGCGAAGGGATCGGCCATGGCGCCCAGAAGCTTCGCATGGTCGGCGCGCTCGGCATGGAAGGCCCAGGGCACCGCGAGCAGCGCCAGTGACGACACCAGATCCGGCCGCCGCGCGGCCAGCGCCACGGCGAACAGCCCACCCATGCAATAACCGAGGACGCAGAGCTTTTGCCCGCCCGATGCCTTGACCGCGATTTCGGCGGCGCGTTCGAGCCGCGCGACGTAATCCGTGAGCGTAAACTTACGCTCACCAAGAGGCGCGTCCCAATCCACCGCGAAGGAACGGATGCCCTCGGTGGCAAGATGGCGCAGTAGGCTGTTGCCGTTGGCGAGATCGAGGATGTAGTAGCGGTTGATGAGCGACGGCACGGCGAGAAGCGGCACACCGCCGGCGGGCGCATAATCCAGCAGGCGCGTGGTGCCTTCCTGCCACAAGAGCGGCATGCCGGGCACCGAACGGCGATAGGGGTGATGGCGGTAGCGATCGATCCCGGTCAGGAACAGGTCGGCGCGGCGGCGCAGCTCGCGCTCGAGCGCGGCGGGGAATTCAGCGGCGGCGCCGTTTAGGCTTTGAAGACTTTGCGCGACCTCCGCCGCCTGGGCCGCGAGATTTGGACTCCAGGGCAGCGAGCCGGTCTTCCAGAACGGCAAGGCGGCCTGCGAGGACAGCCAGGTCAGGCTGGCGTTGGCGAGATGCAGCGCCAGCGGGCGCGGACCCTGCCGCGGCGGCGGCCGATTGGAAGGCGCGGGTGAATTCATCAGCGGCGCGTTGCGCTCCCTCCGGTGCGGCGGGCCAGTGGCCGGGTTGCGGCCAGAACGGCGTGAGCCCGGCCAAGAGCGCCGCCATGCCCTGGGAGACGGCGGGATCGGCCGCCATCGCCGTCAACTGATCCTGCCACAGCTCGACATAGCGGCGGGCGAGCGCGGCGAGATCGGGCGGTTCCCCCATGGGGGCGAGTATAGGGCGGGGTTTGTGACGCGTGAAGGTGTGGGGAACTTCGCAAGGCGGCGTGCTTCCACCCCCTCACCCTGCCCTCTCCCCCGAAGACGGGGGCGAGGGAAGAAAAAGAAGTTCGAGAGTGAGCCCCTCGCCCGCGCAGCGGGAGAGGGAGGGACCCGGCGCGAAGCGACGGGAGGGTGAGGGACAATCAAAGAAAAACCCCACGCGGGTTTTCATGCGCGGCTGGTGGCGGAGGCGGCGCGTCTGTAAGCTGCCGGGCACCGTCTTGCGCATCAGCGGAGCTGCCGTGCCAAACAAGCTACTCCTTCAAGCCGTGGCCGCCGTGCCGTGGGTTTATGCGCTGTTCTGGTATATCGCGACCAACGCGGATGCGCCGCGGCTGGCCTGGTGGGCGAATTGGGGCTGGATCGCGGTTCTGGCGTTCATGGCGGGCGGATTCTTCTTCATCCGGGCGCAGGAGCGCCGGCAGCGGCCGCCGTCCTGAACGCTGCATCGCTACGCCCTGTATTTACCAAATCCGAATCGGGGTTTGTTGCGGCGCGGCATGGCGGCCTGTATGCTCCGCCCATGGCAGCGGATACCGCCCACGCGGGAGGCCCCGCCGGCGCGCACGGCGGCGGCGAGAGCGCGCCGACCGTCATCAAGAAATACGCCAACCGGCGGCTCTACAACACGGCGACCAGCAGCTACGTCACGCTCGACGATCTGTCCAAGATGGTGAAGGACGGCGGCGAGTTCGTCGTCTATGACGCCAAGACCGGCGAGGACATCACGCGCTCGGTCCTGACCCAGATCATCGTCGAGGAAGAGCAGAAAGCCGGGCAGAATTTGCTGCCGACCAGCTTTTTGCGCCAGCTCATCGGGCTTTACGGCGACAGCATGCAGTGGCTGGTGCCGCGGTATCTGGAGCACGTGATGGCCGCGTTCGGCCGCAACCAGGAGCAGATGCGCAAATCGCTCCAGGACGCGTTCGGCGGCATGTTTCCGTTCGGCCAGATCGAGGAAATGGGCAAGCAGAACCTCGCCCTGTTCGAGCAGACGATGAAGATGTTCACGCCGCCCTTTGCCGGCGGCACCGGCGCGGCGCCGGGCGCCGGCGAGCATTCGCCCGAGAAAGACAAGGACGCGGCGATGGCCGACCTCAAGGAGCGCATCAACGCGCTCCAGCAGCAGATCGAGAAGATCAGCAAGCCGAAAGGCTGAGGGCGCGGTTTACCCGCTCACCCTGCCCTCTCCCCCTAAAGGGGGCGAGGGAAGAAAACTAAAACGATCGATGGTGAATTAGCCCCTCGCCCGCAAAGCGGGAGAGAAGGGACCCGGCGCGAAGCGACGGGAGGGTGCGGGTCAGGAGGCGATTTCGGAGATGCCGGAATTGCGGCTGCGCAGCCACGGCTTCTCGAGCGTCGGCGGGCCGAAGAAGTAGCCCTGGAGGAATCCGACGCCTTCGTTGCGCAGGATGTCGGCCTCGGCTTCGCTCTCGACCCATTCGGCGACGATCGTCAGGTTCAGGCCCTTGGCGAGGCCGACCAAGTGCCGCAGGAAGACCTGGTTCTCGGCGTTGGTGGCGAGGTTGCGGACGAACGAGCCGTCGATCTTGACGGTGTCGACGGCGAGCTGCTGCAAGTGGCGGAGCGAGGTAAAGCCGGCGCCGAAATCGTCGAGCGCGACCCGGCAGCCGAGATCGCGCAACGTGCGCACGAAGCGCGCGCTTTCGGCGATGTCGTGCAGCGCGGCGGTCTCGGTGATCTCGACCACCAGGCGGTTCGCGACGTTCGGCCGGTTCTTGAGGATCGACGTGATGGCGCGCAGCCAGGAGCGGTCGGTCGCGGTGAGGCCGGAAATGTTGAACCCCAACGTGACGCCGGGATGCTCGGCGACTTCCTGCACCGCCTTGTCGAGGACGTAGCGGTCGATCAGGCGGATGAAGCCCAGCTGCTCGATCGCGGCGACGAAATCGCCGGCGGGCACGATCTTGCCGTCCTCGGCCGCCATGCGCAGCAGGCACTCGCTGAAATCCACGTCGCCGGTGTCGGCGGAAACCACCGGCTGATAGGCGAAGACCAGGCGGTTGTCCTTGAGCGCGCGCTGCACGCGCTCGCCCAGCGCCAGGCCGTGACGGTGGCGGCGGCGCTGCTCCTCGCTCATGCGGTAGGGGACGAAGCAATCGCGGCCGGCGCGCTTGGCCTCGGCGAGCGCGGTCTCGGCCAGCGCCATGGTGTCGTGCGAGGTCTTGGCCTGTTCCGGGAAGACCGCCGCGCCGATGGACACGGTGGCGTAAACCGGGCCGGCGACGGTGTCGATCGGAACCTGGCTGACGCTGCTCAGGATCTTTTCCGCGGCGACGGCGACGTTCTGCTCGGCGCAATCGGCCAGGACGATGCCGAAGCGGTCGCCGCCGACGCGGCCGACGACGTCGCTGACGCGCAGGCAGCGGTCGAGCCGCTGGCCGACCTCGATGATGACGCTGTCGGCGGCCTTGTAGCCGTAGGCGTCGTTGATGGTGCCGAGCTTGTCGATGCCGACGGCGAGATAGGCGCCGGGACCGCCCGAGCGCAGGCTGCCGGCGATGATCTGGTCGAGCGCCTCGCGCAGGCGCTTCTTGTTGAAGTGGCCGGTGAGCTCGTCGTAATGCGCGAGCTGCTCGAGGCGCTGCTCGACCGCCTTGCGCGAAGTGACGAGGCGGAGCACGCCGGTGACGCGCGTGAGCTTGCCGTTGCGCGCGGTCGCCGTGCCGCGGTCGTGCACCCAGGCATAGTCGCCGTTGTCGAGGCGGACGCGATACTCGCAATCGAACTCGCCGCCGCGCTGGACGTGCGCGGCGAGACGCTGATCGCGCAGCGGCAGATCGTCGGAATGGATTCGCTTGGTCAGCGCCTTGCCGGTCGGCACCATCGACAGCGTCAGGCCCTCGAGCGCGCCGTGCCACGCGAAGCGATCGGCGGCGGCGTCAAGTATATAGGCAACGTCGCCCGCGGCAGCGAGTGCGGCGAGCACCGTGTCTTCGTCAGCCTTGCGCGTTTTTTCCGTCATACCAACTTCGGGTCTCGGGTCGCGGTCTAACCTGCCGCGCGCTTCTATAGTCGGTTCGAATTCTGAAAGAACAATTTACGTCCGGAATTCGACACAACTTTTAAGAATCCATGAAAGCCGCGGTGTACAAGCATAGCGCACCGCGGGGACGCCGTCCGGCCTCGAAAACGAACACTATTCTGTCCGGTTTTTGTGACAGACAAGGCCGCGAATCGCGGCGTTCGGCCTAAGCGGTCCGGCGCGTTTCGGCCGGCGTGTGCGCGGCAAGGAACGGCAGCACGGCGTGGTTGAACTCGCGCGCCATGGTGTGCGGGAACGAGTGGCCACCTTGCGGCAGGAACTTGACCTCGGCGCCGGGAATGGCGCGGGCGAGCTGCTCGGAAAAATAGGCCGGCGTGACGGCGTCGTCCTGGGCAGCGATCACCAGCGTCGGCGTGCGGATGCGGCCGAGCTCGGCCGTGCGATCGAACGCGAGGATCGCGTCGATGCGGCTCATGCCGATCTCGGGCGGCGAGAAAGTCGCGAGTTGCTGGGCCTCGTACTGGCGGAGCTTCTCGTTGTTCTCGGCGATGTAGTACGGCGGATAGAGGAAAAGCGAATTTGCCTGGACGTAACTGGCAGGGCCGAGCTTTTGCAGGATCTCCTTTCGGAGGGCGAACAGGCGGCGGAAATAGGCGTCGGCTTTCGGCCAGCTGGCGCAGATGACCAGGCTGGCGATGCGCTGCGGCTGTTCGATGCCGAGAATCTGGGCGATGGCGCCGCCGGTCGAATGGCCGACGATATGCGCCCGCGCGATGCCGAGCGCGTCGAGCAAGCCGACCACGTCCGCCGCCAGGCGATCGACCGTGTAGGAGATGCGGCTGTGATCGCTTTGGCCGACACCGCGATGATCGAAGGTCACCACGTCGAAGGATTTGGCGAAAACCGGAACCTGCTGACGCCAATAATCGGCGTGACCGCTGAGCCCGGTGATGAACACCACCGGATAGCCGCCGCCGGCGCGCTCGTAATGCAGATGGCAATCGCCGACCGAAACCCGCGGCATGGAACTGGAATTTCCTCCTGGCGGCCGCCGGCCGAAAGCAGGCGCCGCTGAGGCGCTGGTAACATTCGGGGGGGCCACTGTCAAACCCGCGAGCCGCTGGCTGCTGCGCGGCACACGCATGGATCGCCGAAACGGCCCAGACACAGCATGATCACCACGCAGGCGGCGCGTGCCGCCTATCATCGCGGCTTCACCTCTCCCCGGCAAATTATCCACCGTGGCGCGCTGCGTGGCTCAACCTATCGTTTGCCAAACATCGGCGACATGCTATGAGAGATTGCCTGCCTGGACGGCGGCTGCATCCGATTAACGTCGCCGATCCTGTCCATTCTTCCCGCGCCGTCCTCATCCGGCGGCCGTTCCAGTCCATCGGTGAACCCAGGGGACCACGATGTCTTCTGCGACGGCAAATACCGCGCGCATGATCGCCAAGCTCCTGGCGGAGCGGCCGACGGCGCAACAGGAAATTCCGCAATTGATCGACGCCGTGCATCGCACGCTGGCCAGTCTCGACGGCACCCGCCCGGCTCCGGCAGCCATGCCGCAAAACGGCCCGGCGGCGCCGGTTTCGGACAGCACCACTCCCAAGCGCCGTGGCCGCAAGCCTCGCGCAGCCGCCGAACCGGTGATGGTCGCGCCGGTCGAGGCGGCACCGGTCGAGACTAAACCGGCGCCCGCACCGACGCTGCTGCGCCGCGCCGAGGTCAAGGAGAAGGAGCCGGTCGAGATTGCACCGCTGGCGCCGCCGCCCAGCCGCGAGCGCCTGACGCGCGGCGTCGTCCGCTGGTTCGACCCACAAACGCGCCGCGGCGCGTTGCGCCTGCAAGGCGTCAGTGGCGACCTGCCGTTCGAGCCGCTACTGCTCGAACGCGGCAACATCACCCGCCTGTTCAAGGGCCAGGAGGTCGAGGCCGAGCTCGGCGGCACCGCCGACGCGCCCCTGCTCGTCGGGTTCCGGCTGCTGTCCGCCGGACCGGCGGCGCACACCAATCCCGGCATGGTCCGCGCCCGCCAGCAAAAACCGGTGATGGTCGAATTGAAGCGCGAGGCGCTGAAGCGCGCCGCCGCCCGCGACGCTGCCGAGGCGCTACTGCCTGATCGGCGCAACTGAACGGCGGCCGCAGGGCGGGACGCGCATGCCGGAGACCGCCCTCATCGTCGGCGCCGGCAGCGGCCTGAGCGCCGCCCTCGCCCGGCTCTTTGCCAAAGAAGGCATGCGCGTCGCGCTGGCGGCGCGCGATATCCGGAAACTCGAACCATTGTGCGCCGTCACCGGCGCCCGCGCCTATGCGTGCGACGCGACTAGGCTGGATGACGTCACGGCGCTGTTCGCGCACGTCGAAGCCGAAATCGGCGTGCCCGACCTCGTCGCCTACAACGCCGGACAGCGAGTGCGCGGCAGCATCACCGAGGTCAACACCGCAGCCGTACAGCAGTCGCTCATGAGCCTCGCCTTTGGCGGGTTCCTGGTGGCGCAGGCGGCGGCGTGCGCCATGCTGAAAAAGGGCAGTGGCACGCTGCTTTTCACCGGCGCCTCGGCCAGCGTCAAGGGCTACCCGAGGTCGGCACCCTTCGCCATGGGAAAATTCGCGCTGCGTGGCCTCGCACAGGCCCTTGCCCGCGAGCTACATCCGCAGAATATCCATGTCGGCCACATCGTGATCGACGGCGCCATCGCCCGCGAAGATCACCCACGCGCCGCCGCACTTGGCGCGGACGGGCTGCTCGACCCTGACGCCATTGCCCAGACCTACCTGCAGCTGCACCGGCAGCCCCGCAGCGCCTGGAGCTGGGAAATCGAGCTGCGGCCCTGGCGCGAAAGCTTCTGAGGCCGGCTCGGCCCCGAGCGTGAGCCGGCGCACGGGATCGTGTAGGATCAACCGATGCTCAAGCCCGAGCTCAATGAACTCCTGACCCGGACCGGCGCCCGCACGGCGATGGGCCGGCTGTTCCGTAGCTATTGGTTGCCGGCACTGCTTGCCGACGAACTGCCGGAGAACGACTGCCCGCCCGTACGGATAGAATTGCTCGGCGAGCGCCTGCTAGCGCTGCGTGACACCTCCGGCCGCATGGGCTTGATCGAGGAATTCTGTGCGCATCGGCGTGCTTCGCTATGGTTCGGGCGCAACGAGGAAGGCGGCATTCGCTGCGCCTATCATGGCTGGAAATACGATGTCACAGGGCAATGCGTCGAGGTGCCATCCGAGCCCGATAACGGATTCTGCAATCGCATCAAGCTGACCTCGTATCCGCTGATCGCGCGCGGCGGAATCCTGTGGACCTACATGGGCCCCTCCGACAAGCAGCCACCGCTTCCCGAATACGAGTTTGCGCTGGTGACACCCGAGCAGCGATTTGTTTCGAAACGCCTTGAAGAATGCAATTGGTTGCAGGCGCTCGAAGGTGGCATCGATTCAAGCCACGTGTCGTTCCTCCACCGCGCCACACTCAACACCGACCCGCTGTTCAAGGGCGCGAGGGCGAATCAATACAACCTCGATGACGCCCAGCCGCATTTCGAGGTCGTCACCGCGCCTGGCGGATTATTCATCGGCGCGCGGCGCAGGGCAGAGAACGCCAAGTGGTACTGGCGTGTCACGCCGTGGATCATGCCGTGCGTCACCATCGTGCCGCCGCGTTCCGATTACCCGGTGCACGGCCACTTCTGGATCCCAATCGACGACGAGAATTGCTGGGCGTGGAGCTTCGACTATCACCCGACGCGTGCGCTTGCCAAGGCTGAGGTCGCGGCGATGCGCGACGGCCATGGGGTCCACGTCAAATACGTGCCCGGCACCTACCGCCCGCGCGCCAACAAGGACAACGACTATTTGATCGATCGAGTGGCGCAGAAGGCCGGCCGTAGCTTCAGCGGCGTCGAAGGTATCGCCATGCAAGATGCCAGCCTACAGGAAAGTATGGGACCGATCGTCGACCGCAGCCGCGAAAACCTCGTCTCGACCGACAACGGCATCATCATGGCTCGCAATCGCCTGCTGGCGGCGGTCAAGGCCCTTGCCGAGCAGGGAGCTGTGCCGCCCGGCGTCGATCCGGCGCACCACCATGTGCGATCGGCGGCGGTGATTTTATCGGATTCGAAAACGTTCTTTCCAGCAGCAGCCGAAGCGCTGACAGCGCGCCTCGGGATGCCATACGCTTCGGTATAACGGCGCTATACGCTGACGCGTTCACACTCGAGCATCACTGTCGACGTCAGCACGCGACCCTGCGGTCCAGGCTCCGGCAAGGCCAAATTGAGATAGCGAACCTGCCGGTCATCGATCGTACCAATCAGCTCGTTATAATTCGGCCCGTCGCGCCGGGTGCGAAGAATCCGTGCGTGCACCATCATGGCGTAATCTGTATCGGCACGCGCGAGGACATTCACCCCAACCAAAAGTGACGTGTCAAAGCCAAATCCGGTCGCAACATGATGTGAAACAACTTCGTCATGGTTGACACCGAAAAGATTGCTTGTCGTGAATGCACCAAGTTTTGCCGCGGCGTGAATCAACTGGTGTGGCTCCTGGTGATAGACCGACATCAACTCACCGAGCAACGGATCAGATATTTGCTGAAGCGGTAGTGCGTTCACTGTCCACGGGCGCCGCGTAACACGCAAAATGAATGAACTGCGCGCAATTGCCGCTGCCGCCGCGTCGGCGCTCATATGATTGGCTTCGATCCACTGCCGATCGATATGAACTAGGCGGCGGACGTGTTTGATGCGATCGGCACACTCGTCAAGCCACTCCTGGATGCGTTGGGCCGCAAGCGGCGCGATGCGACGGCCATCATGGCGGATGACGACGGTGCGATCAGCGCGCTCGACAACCGCAATCCAACCCAGAACACGCATTGCATACGCAGCTAAATCGCCCGAGCCATACGGTAAGTCCAAATTCCTCCGGACATAGGCCGCATGTCCTGACGTTGCGACCACCATTTCTCCTTCGGCGGTGAACCAACTGTGGCGATCACCGCCATCGGAGTCAGTGGCCTGGAATTGCCGCATAAGTACACGAATCAGCTCGAGCGCCTTCTCCTCGCTTCCAACTTGCGGACCGTCTGTCGGTAGAAGGCCCTGAAAGATATCGCGCAAAAAGGTGGTATCGCCGCGATCCACGAGATAGCGGGCAACACGAAAGAGATCGTCACCTGCGATCCGCGTCTCGCCTCGCCACCAGCGCGTGACAGTGTTCTCCGAACGCCCGATCGCACCCGCAATCTGCTTCAGATGCAGGGGCGCATTCGGAAACAGGCGCCGCCGTAGCGCCTCTTGAAATCTCGACTGAAAGTCTCCCACCCACGCTTCCAAAGTTGTCAAGCGGGACACCAGACCTGTCCCGAATATTACGCATTTTTATCGATCATGCATACTCTCGCATATCAGTCCAACCAACAGCGACCCGCCGCCGATGCCCCGCCCAAAGGCGCCGCTGGCCATTCGGCCTTGCGACATTTGGCGCGAACTAGCCGCGATTTATTGGCCTCCTCGGGTTGGAGCACACATCAATCGCGGGCGCGCCAGGCGATCAAGGCGCGTCCCGCGGTCTTAGACAACCGTCAAGCACCATGTCCTCGCTAACCGCCGCACCACTATTGATTGGCGACGCGCTACTGCGCCGTCTTTACCAATATTGGGACCACGAACGCGGTAACCATTCGATGCCGACACGAGACAGCGTCGATCCGATCAAGATGCGTTACATCCTCGGCCATTTGGCATTGGTCGACGTCATTTCCGCACCGAAAGGTTTCCGTATCCGCCTCCACGGGACCGAACTGGTCTCACGGCTTGGAGCGGACTTTACCGGCAAGACACTTGATGAATTGCCGCTCGCCGACCTGCGGACACATGCGTTGAAGTGGCTTACCGACGTCGTCGAACGCCGGGCGCCGGTTCACGAACAAATTGATGAAGTCATCGATGGCTTCGCACGCCACTTCGACGTTCTCGTCCTGCCCTACGCAACACACAAAACAGCCGTGGACCTGCTGCTCGTAGCCGTCCGGTGTCGCACGCCGGGCACGCCAGGGCGTCTGTTGCCAGCCCACAGGTGAAACCGATGAAACGCACGATTATCGCGGACGCCACGCGCCGAAATTCGCGATGTGGATCGGCTCCGGCCCATGTCCCAACCTTGGAGCGCGCACGAATGATCGGCGCGGCACCCCACGGCCGAAAGCCGGATGGGGGCACTACACAACACGACTCATGAGGCGACAAAACCATGCATGACGGTGGCCATGTTCCTGCTAGCGATCTGCGGCTCGTCCGCAATGAGTTTCGCGACTTCGTCGATGAATTCTTTCCTGACGAGAAATTCCCTTTCGAACGCATCCACATGGTTGGCGCCACCCTTATTCCACCGCTTTTAAGGTCGCTCGAATCGCAAGGGCTTCGACTTGTCGTTAGTCGCAATCTCGTCAGTGCCGATTGGCTTTATCGAGCGAGTGCTGGGCGTATGAAGCGACTGATTCAGACTAACGACCTGCGCTTTCACCCGAACGCCTCGCCCAACGATACTGTCGTTATGGCGCTGTTCCGCGATAACGAACCGCAGGGATGTATCGCGTCTCGTCTAATTTGGTGCGAGCAAAGCTTGGCGGAAGAGATGGAAAGCGGACGGTTCTGGGTGATGCATCCGCCAACAATGTGGCAGGACCCCGACAAATGCGTCGTTCGCGCCAACGTCGCCAAGATGATCAAAGCGTGCCACGTTGTCTGCACGGGATCGGTCTACTTGGCGCAGGGCATCACGGGTGGCCATACGCTTGCGGCGATGCTACGGTTGCACCATCTTTGGGTTCTTTGCCATTGGCGTTGGTCGTGGCTCGTTGCAATCATCGAAGGATCGCTTGTGCGACGACACGCCTTCGACATCTATGGCATGACAGGAATAGACCTCGGAATTTGGCGTACGCGCCCTGGCGAGGGAGACGAGCTGCACCGTTACGACTTACTCACGTGTCCACGCGACGCTGCAATGGAATCTTGGCTGCGCATTGAGACCGGTGATCTCAACCGGGCAATGGGATTACCACCTCGATCAGTCTTTCCGGGCACTGAGCAGCGAACCCGAAGTCACGCGTGAATCTTTGTCGTCAGCTGCGCCACGTGGCATTAGCGCTGCGAGCGCAACTAGGCTGACGGACAGACCGGTCATAACGTAATACGCAGGTGCAATTGGATTGCCGGTTCGAATAATCAGCCAAGTGACGATGACCGGTGCGCCGCCACCAAATATTGCGACGCCGACATTATAGGCGGCGGCCATTGCGGTCGCACGTCCAAGTACAGGATAGAGTGCGGCGATGGTGGCTCCGCTCGGCCCTGCATAAGCAGCAAATAAGAAGCCGAAGCAGAATTCAAGAATGACGAGCGTCGTGGCGTTCGGTGCGGCTCGCAGCCACCAAAAGCCGGGATACACGACAACCAGAAAGACCGTGGCCGCAACGGTCATGACCGGCCAGCGCCCAAGCCGGTCTGAAGCCCACCCCATTAGTGGACAGCAAGTAGCGACGGTCACACCTGCGACGACGGGGGCCAGAAACGATGCCGCGAACCCGAGATCGAGAATTCGGATGGCATAGGTTGGCATGAAGACAAACAGGACATAAAAGGCGGCGGTGCCACCGACCACAAGCCCAAAACCAATCAAAACGTTGTATTTGCACGTCGCCAATACGTTCATGACGGACGTGCCACTGTCATGACGCAAGCGCTCTCTTAGAAACTCCGGGGTTTCCGAGAGTCTGTATCGGATATAGACGCCGACCGGTCCGACCGCCACGCCTAAAAGAAATGGCAAGCGCCAACCCCACGATTCTAACTGGTGCGGACTCAGGAAGCGCGTCACGAAGAGCCCAACAATCCCAGAAAGCAGAATCGCCGCACCTTGCCCGGAGAATTGCCAAGATCCATAGAATCCGCGTGATTTCGGTGGCGCATGCTCGACCAGGAATGCCGTCGCACTGCCGAAAACGCCGCCGGCCGAGAGGCCCTGCAGAAGCCTGGCGACAAGAATGATTGCGGGTGCACCCATGCCGACCATTTGATAAGTAGGGGCTGCAGCAATCATTGCGCTCGCGACCGACATCAATCCGATGAGAAAGACCAACAGCGCCTTACGGCCATAGCGGTCGGCATAGTGACCGAGAATGACGCCGCCCAACGGCCGGACAATATAGGCGACGGCGAATAGCCCAAATGTCGCGAGCAACGGGCCCCAGCCCGTTTTGGGCGGAAAGAACAGCTTCGAGATGGTTACGGCGACATAGCCGTAAATGGCAAAGTCATACCATTCGAGCGCATTGCCAATCGCGACGGCGATGATTTGCCGGACAATCGGAGTATCTGCCGTCATACGGGCCGAATTGACGTAGGGCCACGGGTGCGGACCGCTATCTCGTCGCGGCGCTTCCGGCCTAATCCATTATGCGGCAACGAAGCGTGAGACAATTGCATCTCTGATCGGCTAAATATCGGCATCCGATCAGCGGCTCAACTGAAATAACGGCGATGACAAGCGAATTCGGCCTGACAGCAACCGGTGCGTGTGGTGCGCAGAGGCCTTCGCCGGTTGGTCGAGCAAACGGGGCCTGACCGGTGACGTCCAGGGCAACAGCGACATCGACTGAGTCACCGGGGATTGCTGAGATCCCCGACAAGGATTTGCCGCTACGTAACGATATACGGCTATTGGGACGCGTTCTGGGCGAGACGTTGCGCGACCAAGAGGGTGAGGCAGTCTTCGAAATCGTCGAACGCGTCCGGCGGTCCTCGATTCGCTTTCACCGTGACGCCGACGAGGCCGCACGCCAAGAGCTCGAAAGCACTTTGAACCGCCTCTCGCGCGGCGAGACGACACGAGTCATCCGCTCATTCACCTATTTTTCGCACCTCGCCAATCTTGCCGAAGACCAGCATCACATCCGGCGTACGCGGGCGCACGCCATGCTCACATCAGCACCGCGTGAAGGGACGGTCGCACGTGCCATTGCGGTCGTGCGCAATGCAGGAATTTCGCCGGCTGCGTTGTACACCTTCTTTGGGCGGGCGCTGATTTGTCCCGTGCTCACCGCCCATCCGACCGAAGTGCGGCGTCGCAGCACGCTCGATCGCGAGCGAGAAATCGCGACCCTGCTTGCCGAACGCGACCGCATGACGTTCACACCCGATGAAATGGCGGCCAACGAGGAGGCGCTGCGGCGTGCCGTACTTACTTTGTGGCAGACGGCCCTGCTTCGTCGCAGCCGTCTCGCGGTGATCGACGAAGTCGCCAACGGCATCGCCTATTACGATTACACCTTCCTGCACGAGTTGCCTCGTCTCTATGCAACGCTCGAGGATCAACTCGCCGATGCAATGCCGGGGCCGCTGCCGTCATTCCTCCGAATGGGTAGCTGGATTGGCGGCGATCGCGACGGCAATCCATTTGTCAGGGCCGAGGTCCTGCGCCAAGCGGTACTAATGCAGAGTGATCGGGCCTTGGGTTTTTACCTCGACCAATTGCACGAGCTCGGCCGCGAATTGTCGCTGCACGAGCTGCTGGTGAGCACAACGCCCGAACTTCGGAACCTCGCCGCTCGGTCGCCCGACCACTCACCCCACCGCGCGAGCGAACCATATCGCCGTGCAATTTCGGGGATCTATGCGCGTGTTGCCGCAACTGCCCAGACGCTCAATGGTGCCGAGGCCTTGCGTACGCCGGTCGGCGAAGCTGCACCTTACAACAGCGCCAGCGATCTCGCTGCCGATCTCGTCGTGATCCGCGATTCTCTCGTGGCCAACGGCTCGGCGATGTTGGCACGGGGCCGCCTACGCGACTTGCGCCGCGCGGTCGACGTGTTCGGATTCCATCTCGCAGCGCTCGATCTGCGCCAAAATTCCGACGTACACGAACGCGTTGTTGCCGAGCTGCTTGAAACAGCAATACCCGGCATCAATTATCGTAGCCTCAGTGAGGACGAACGGATCGCGGCATTGGTTAGCGAACTCGCGACGGCGCGGCCGCTAGTCTCGCCGTCGGTCACCTACTCCGAGGAAACCGCGTCCGAACTGAACATCCTGCGTGCCGCCGCCGAAATGCAACAGCGCTATGGCAAAGGCGCAATCGCAAACTACATCATCTCCAAGGCAGACGGCGTTTCCGATGTGCTCGAGGTTGCGCTCCTGTTGCGCGAGGTGGGCCTCTACCGGCCGCGCGACCATGAAATCGAACTCGACATCGTACCGTTGTTCGAGACTATCGACGATCTTCGCCGTTGCGGCGCGATTGTCGATCGCCTCCTCGCCCAGCCGATCTACCGCCAGCTCATCGACAGCCGCGGCGGCGTACAGGAGGTGATGCTCGGATATTCAGACAGCAACAAAGACGGCGGCTACCTCACTTCGGGTTGGGAGCTTTGGAAGGCCGAAACCGCGCTGGTTGAATCCTGCCGTCGACACGATGTACGGCTACGGCTGTTCCACGGTCGCGGCGGCACAGTCGGTCGTGGCGGTGGCCCAAGTTACCAAGCGATCCTGGCGCAGCCTTCGGGAGCGGTAAACGGCGCCATCCGCATCACCGAACAAGGCGAGGTGATCGCCGCGAAATATTCCAATCCCGAGGTCGGCCGTCGCAATCTGGAAGCGCTAGCTGCCGCAACCATCGAAGCGAGCTTGCTGTCGAGCGCCGCTGCCGCGCCACCGGCGACATTCATCGCGGCAATGGAGACGCTGTCGGCCGAGGCCTATCGCGCCTATCGCGGCTTGGTTTACGAAACGCCCGGTTTCGAGCAATACTTCTGGGAAGCGACGGTCATCGGTGAGATCGTCCATCTCAACCTCGGCAGCCGTCCAGCATCGCGGCGGCCATCGCGACGAATTGCCGATCTACGCGCCATCCCCTGGGTGTTCAGCTGGGCGCAATGCCGCCTCATGCTGCCGGGCTGGTACGGCTTCGGCTCAGCAGTGCGCGCCTGGCTCGCCGAACGTCCGGCAGACGGCATGTCGACTCTACGAGCGATGTACCGCGAATGGCCGTTCTTTGCGGCGTTACTGTCCAACATGGACATGGTTCTAGCTAAGAGCGACATCGCCATCGCCGAGCGCTACTCCGGCTTGGTCACCGACGCAACGCTGCGTGCGACTATATTCACGCGGTTGCGCAGCGAGTGGCAGGCAACCGTCGCTGCACTGCTCGACATTATGGAGCAGAAATCGCTGCTTGAGAGCAATCCGTTGCTCAGCCGCTCAATCCGTAACCGCTTCCCCTATCTCGATCCGTTGAATCACGTTCAGATCGAGTTGCTGAAGCGCCACCGTTCCGGCGACACCGGTGAGGACACAGTGCGCGACATCCACCGCACCATCAATGGCATCGCCACCGGCCTGCGCAACAGCGGCTGAACGAAGCTGGCACGCTGCGGCGGCCGCTAAGCGCGGCGAATCAGCCGGATAATCGCGACGAGGATCACCGCACCAATGGTCGCGCTGATGACCGCGCCGATGAGGCCCATGCCGACGAAGATACCGAGCGCGCCGAAGATCCAGCTGCCGATGAAGGCGCCAACGACACCGACGACCAGATCACCAATCAGCCCGAAGCCACGACCGCGCACGATCTGGCCCGCGAGCCAGCCGGCGACCAATCCGACGAGCAACAGGACGATAATGCCGCTGCCTTGCATGATGCTTACCCCCCTTTGAATTCACTGGTGCCCCTGGCCGGACTCGAACCAGCACATCCTTGCGGATAACAGATTTTGAGTCTGCCGCGTCTACCAATTCCGCCACAGGGGCAGTGGCGGCCACTATAGCCGGGGGTCGCGCGCGGTCAATCCGGCTTCGCGCTTGCGGCAACGGCGCTGATGCGGCTAGATCGGCGCTTCTATAGCGACACCGCCTGAGGCCCAATCCACTCCATGCTCGCCAAGATCGTTCCGTCGCTGGCCGGCTTGATCGTCACGACGATTTCCGGCCTCGGCTATTCCGGTATTGTCATCCTGATGGCGATCGAATCGGCCTGCGTTCCGCTCCCGTCCGAAGTTATCATGCCGTTTTCCGGCTACCTAGTTTTCACCGGCCGTTTCGACCTCGTCCTGGTGGCAACGGCGGGTGCCCTCGGTTGCAACCTAGGTTCAACCGTTGCCTACGCCATCGGCCATTACGGCGGCCGCCCATTCATCGAGCGTTGGGGCGGCTATGTGCTGATGGGCCGGCGCGAACTCGATTGGGCACACGATTTTTTCGCGCGTTACGGCAGCATCACGGTTTTGATCGGACGGCTGCTGCCGGTGGTGCGCACCTTCATCGCGCTGCCGGCCGGCATCGCGGGCATGTCGCAAATTAAATTCCAGATCTATACATTCATCGGCTCATGGCCTTGGTGCTTTGCACTCGCCTATGTTGGTTACAAGCTGGGCGAGCAATGGGATCGCGACCCCCGGCTGCGCGCGATCATGCAGCGCTTCGACATTGCCATCGTCGGCATCATCGTGCTTGGCATCGGCTGTTATATCTGGTGGCATCTCAAACACCGCCTGCGGCCCAACGACTAGGCCGTGTCCGGTAAGTCCATGGCAACCACGCGCCAACCGCTAATCATCATCATCCTCGCCGCCATCGCGGTGATTGGCGCGGCATTGATTTCGCAATATTGGGGCGGTTTGCAGCCTTGCGAGCTGTGCCTGATGGAGCGATGGCCCTATTACACGGCGATCGCGATCGCGGTCCTGGCGTTGGTGTTGCCGACGGTCGGCTCGTCGCGCACGGCCTTGCTGCTGCTGGCCTTGGTATTCGTGGTCAGCGCTGGCCTTGGGTTCTATCACGTCGGTGTCGAATACCATTGGTTTCGCGGTCCGACTGCATGCACAAATAATGGGGGCGTGCCGCAGACCTTGGAACAGCTGAAACAGCTTTTGGCGCATTCCCAGGTGGTAATGTGCGATCAGGTGCAATGGTCGGTTGGCGGCATTTCGCTCGCCGGTTGGAATGTCATCGCCTCGTCACTGATCGCTGCATTCGCGTTCTTCGCCTGGACGCGCCGCACATGAGTCGACGACATCGAAATGAATCTGCTGTGCGCAAGATCGCGCGGCTGCCGGGTGATCGCGCGAACGCCGACGCGATCGCACGAATGATCCGCGTCGATCAAGCCGGCGAATACGGCGCTGCCCGCATTTACGATGGACAATTGGCGGTACTCAAAAATTCAGCCGCGGTTGCGGCAGTGCGGAACATGGCAGCACAGGAAAAGCGCCACCTCGAACGCTTCGATAAATTGGTCGCTGAACGGCGCGTGCGGCCGACTGCGCTATCGCCGCTCTGGCGCGTGGCCGGTTATGCGCTCGGCGCGGCCACTGCGATGCTGGGCGAAAATGCGGCGATGGCCTGCACCGTCGCCATTGAAGAGGTCATAGACGAGCACTATCGCGGTCAACTCGAAGCCCTCGGCGATGCCGACGCCGGCCTCGCGGCAATCGTCGCGGATTTCCGTGCCGACGAGCTTGAGCATCGCGACACCGCGCTCAAGCACGGTGCCGCCGAGACGCCGGGCTATCCCCTGCTGTCGGCGGCGATCAAGACAGGCTCGCGGATTGCCATCTGGCTGTCGACGCGAATTTAGCAAAGGGGGTGCAATTGGCCGAGTACCGCCTCTTGACCTATCGCGACGGCAGGAATCCGGTAGCAGGCGTCCTTGTCGGCGATCGGGTCTATTCCGCAGCGGCGCTGTTGCGTGGTACCAGCATCGACGCATCGTCGGTGAAAGCGCTGCTCGGAACCTGGGCGAATGCACATCGCGCGCTTGCGAAAGCTGCCGCCAAGATCAAGTCAGCGGACGGCAAACCGCTCAAACGCGTCAAGCTCCTTGCGCCGGTACTCTATCCCGACGGGTTGTTTTGCGCTGGCGCCAATTATTGGGACCACATGGAAGAAATGGCACGCGCGCAGGGTCGCTCGGTCGACCGCTCCACGCGCCCCGACGGGCCATGGTTCTTCCTTAAGACCTCAATGCACTCGATCATCGGCCCGAATGCGCCGGCAAAGCTGCCAACCCGCTCGCATCAAGTCGACTGGGAGGCCGAACTCGGTGTTGTTATCGGCAAACCCGCGCACAACGTACCGGTCGGGCGCGCGCTCGGCGCCGTCGCCGGCTATACCATCATCAATGATCTGTCGGCGCGCGATTTGATGCTGCGCAAGGATCGTCCGCCGGTGATGGCCTATGACTGGATCGGGCAGAAATGCTTCGATGATGCGTCGCCAATGGGCCCTTGGATCACACCAGCGGCGTTCCTCAAGAACCCTGGCAATCTGGCAATCAAATTGTGGGTCAACGGTGTGCTCAAGCAGAATTCGAACACCAATCAACTGATTCACAATGTTGCCGAGCAGGTATCTTGGCTCAGCTATCAGCTTACGCTGCGGCCGGGCGACGTAATTGCCACTGGGACGCCAGCCGGCGTCGGTATGCCGCGCGGTGAATTCCTGAAGAAAGGTGACGTCGTGAAGATCGAGATCGAAGGCTGTGGCACCCTTACCAATCGAATGGCGTAACCGGTCTTCGAGCTTACTCGATTAGAGCGCGCGCTGCTTCGTTGTCGTTCCGGAAGAGGCAATTACTTCGGGAATATCCGAAGGATTGAGCGGCGCCATGACATGCGCGCCGGAAATACCCGGTACTTCGACCAACTGCTGCAGCAACTCGATACAGATGCGCTTGCCCTCGGCGCGCGCATCCGGCGCCTTTTCAATGCGCTCGACGAGCGTATCGGGAATGATCGTGCCGAATAGCTTTTCCTTCATCCAGCGCGCTGAACGCACCGACGGTATCGGCGCGACGCCGATTAGGATTTTCAGCCGCGGCGCGAGACCAAGCTCGACCAGCCGCGCGGCGTAGCGCCGGATCACCCCGATATCCATGCAGAACTGCGTCTGAATGAAGTCAGCACCGGACTCCGCTTTGCCCTTGAGGCCCTTCGCGTCCCATCCGGGCGGCGGATCGGATGGCAGATCGGCAGCGCCGAGAAAGAGGTCGAAGCCGCCTTTGATCTCGGTGCCAGGCAACAGCTTGTGCTCGCGCCGCATTTTCTGCGCCGTCGACAGCAGCGTCCGGCTGTCGAGATCGAACACGGGCTTGGCCTCCGGTTGATCGCCGGCCTTCGGATCGTCGCCACCTAGGATGAGCACATTACGGATGCCAAGAGCGACAGCACCCAATAGATCGCTCTGCAAGGCGATGCGATTGCGATCGCGGCATGTCATCTGCAGGATTGGCTCGATTCCGTTCTGCACCAGGAAATGTGCCGCGACCATACTAGCCAGATGCGATTTCGCACCGGCGCCGTCGGTGACATTGACCGCGGCAGCAACGCCTTTCAGCGGCAAGGCCCGAGCGATGAAATCGGCTGAATCGGCCGTAACCGGTGGAGTCACCTCGGCCGTGACGCAGAAACGACCTTCGTTAAGACGCCGCTGCAACGTGCTGGCCGCCGGCGTAACCGAAGTGCGGGATTCGTTGAGAGGAGTCATGCGGAGCCGCCGAGTATAAACGGGCCAACGGCTGCCTCCAGCGGAATTTTCGCGCTGTACTCTACTGCGCGGCCGTGGCGACGCGGCGGTCTTCGCGGATCATGTCAGCGGCCTTTTCGGCGATCATGATGGTCGGTGAATTGGTGTTGCCCGACGTGATGGTCGGCATGATCGAAGCGTCGACGACACGCAAGCCGCCGATGCCATGCACGGCGAGCCGAGCATCCACCACCGCTGCCGTGTCCGCACCCATTTTGCAGGTGCCAACCGGATGGAAAATCGTCGTGCCAATGTCACCGGCGGCACGCGCCAATTCAGCGTCCGTCCGCAGCTGAACGCCAGGGCGATATTCTTCCGGCGTGAACGGTGCCATCGCCTTGGCGGCAGCAATGCGGCGGGTGAGGCGAATGGCATCGGCAGCGACACGACGATCTGAATCGACCGCGAGATAGTTTGGATGGATCGTCGGATGCGCCTTGGGATCAGCACTTTTGATCCGCACTGAGCCACGGCTATCGGGCCGCAGATTACATACCGACGCGGTGAATGCGGGAAATGGATGACAAGGATCACCGAACTTGTCGAGGCTCAGCGGCTGTACATGATATTCGAGATTGGGCGTCTCGCGCGATGGATCGCTCTTCGCGAAGCAGCCGAGCTGCGACGGCGCCATGGTCAACGGCCCGCGCTTGAACAGAAAATATTCGAGCCCCATGCCGATGCGGCCAAACAGGCTGTTCGCACGCTCGTTCAGCGTGCGCGTATTGGCGACCTTGAAGACGGTACGAATCTGCAAATGATCCTGGAGATTCTCGCCGACGCCGGCGAGCTCGTGTATGACGGCAATGCCGTGCCGCTGCAGCAATGCACCGGGTCCAATCCCGGAAAGCTGCAACAATTGCGGTGAGCCAATCGCACCCGAAGCCAAAATAACCTCGCCGCGCGCAGCGGCATAGCGTGGCGCGCCATCTTTGCTGAATTCGACGCCGACCGCGCGTCGTCCCGCGAGCCGGATGCGACTCGCTTGCGCGTCAGTGATAACCGCCAAATTAGGCCGATTCATCGCCGGCCTCAAAAACGCGCGCGCCGTGTTCCAACGCACGCCGCGCCGTTGATTGACGCGGAAATATCCGCAGCCTTCGTTATCACCGCGATTGAAATCGTCGATCTTGGGAATGCCGATCTCGGCCGCAGCATCGCGGAAGGCATCGAGAATTTCCCAGGTGAGGCGCATTTCCTCGACACGCCATTCGCCACCTTGGCCGTGAAACTCGTCCGCGCCGGCGACGTTGTCTTCAGACCGTTTGAAATAAGGCAGCACGTCGTCCCATGACCAGCCCGGGTTGCCAAGCTGGCGCCAACCATCGTAGTCGCGCGCCTGCCCGCGCATGTAGATCATGCCGTTGATCGACGAACAGCCGCCAAGCACACGGCCGCGCGGATAATTGAGTGCGCGGCCGTTCAAACCCGCTTCGGCCTCGGTCTTGAAGCACCAATCGGTGCGCGGATTATTCTGTGTGTAGAGGTAACCGATCGGAATCCGAATCCAGATATAATTGTCACTGCCGCCGGCTTCTAACAGCAGCACCGAATTGTTCGGATCGGCTGAAAGACGATTGGCCAACACGCACCCGGCGCTGCCTGCGCCAATAACAATGTAATCAAAGCTACCGACCGTCTCGCTCACTCTGCACCCGCTTAATCATTTTGCCACACCGTATACAAAGCGGCGACCGTTCATCGAATGCGCCGTGGCATACCTCGGAAACAGCCGGTTGAAGCCGTGTTTGACGGTTGCAAAAAATCCACGCAATCGCGGCTTGAAAATCTGTGATCGTTCCCCTAGCTTCCTGCCATCGCTTCGCTGGGTTCCGGCCTGCGCTCGATCGCTCCACTGTGAGCCCGACCCTGCAATCCGTGCCTTTCGACAGCCGATCAGGTGCGCAATCGTGTGCACTGGCAACCGCCATGGAGACATGAATGGCAATTGGCACGGTCAAGTGGTTCAACTCTCAAAAGGGATACGGCTTCATTGCGCCGGAGACCGGTGGTAAGGACGTGTTCGTCCATATCTCTGCCCTCGAACGCGCGGGCATCGGTTCCCTGAATGAAGGTCAGAAGGTCAGCTTCGACCTCGAGCAGAGCCAGCAGGGCCGCACATCGGCCACGAACCTGAAGCTCGTCTAAGCACGAGCCTGGATTTTTGACCGGACGCCGCGGCGGCAACGCCGCGGCGTTTACCTTACGCGCAAAACGAATTAGAGACCGAGAATCCGCTCGGCATTGCGGTGAAAAATCTTTTCCGTCACGTCGTCATCGTAGCCGAGTTCGCGCCACTCCCGGAATAGGCGCGGATAAGGAATGCTCGGATAGTCACTGCCGAACATGATTTTGTCCTGAAGCCGCGCTCGGATATCGGCTTTGAGCTGAGCAGGAAAATATTTGGGCGCCCAACCTGACAACTCCCAGAATACATTGCCTTTGTGCAGCGCGACCGCCGTCATCTCATCGACCCACGGCCAGCCAGGATGGGCGGCAACAATCGTGAGATCAGGAAAATCAGCAGCAAGCTCGTCGATGCATGACGGATGGGCATGGCGTATCTTGGCTCCAAGGCCGCCAGGCATGCCGGCGCCCATGCCCGTTGTACCGACATCGATCATCACCGGCACCTTGAGCGCGTTGATCGTTTCCCAGAGGGGATAAAACCGCCGTTCGTTGACGGCAAAGTGACCCATAATTGGGTGGAAGTGAAAGCCAAGCATCTTGAGATCGCGTATTGCGTGCCGCGCGTCGGCGATGGCGGCATCGCCCTTGAGCGGATCGACCGCTGCCCAGGCCTGTATGATGCGGTCCTTGTGCCGCTGCTGCATGCCACGCACGTAATCATTGGAACATGGCGGCGTCTTCGCGGTGGTTTCGAGATCGAGCGCGACCAGTACGGCATCGACGCCGGCGGCAGAAAATTCCCGGACGACTTCGTCTTCCTGCTTCCAAGTCCACTGCCGCTTCCAATATTTGGCCAGCGCATCGACGTATGGGCCCTGGCATTTGATCCAGGGCTCAGTATTCGGATAGCAGTGCAGGTCGATGATGCGCATGGAGTCTCAGCGTACAATCGTCATCGGATTCGACACCATTTCGGTCAGTGCTTTCTTCGACACTTTCCCGAAGCTCGATAGCGGAAATTCATCCATTAGGTGAAGCCGCTCCGGTAACTTGAACTTTGCGATTTCTTTCGTGGCGAGAAATCCCACGAGCTCATCGAGCGTCAGGCTCTTGCCCTTCTGTGCAATGACACAGGCGCACATGCGTTCGCCGAGATCCGGATCCGGTACCGGGACGCAGGCGACGTTCTGCACGGCCGGATGCTGCAGGATCAAATTCTCGACCTCTTCGGCGCTGATCTTCTCGCCGCCGCGATTGATCAGATCCTTCTTGCGGCCTTCGACGATGTAGTTGCCCGACGGATGCTGACGCATCAGATCGCCTGAGCGATAGAACCCGTCAGAGGTGAACGCCTTCTTATTGTACTCCGGCGCACCGTAATAGCCGCGCAGCGTATAAGGACCGCGCGCGCAGAGCTCGCCGACGTTGCCGAACACAACTTCCTTGTCATCGTCGTCCAACAGCCGCACCTCGTCATCGGGCGAAATCGGGCGGCCAACAGTCTTGAGCCGAACATCTTCGGGATCGCCGCGGCGGACGAAAAACAGCATACCTTCGGACATGCCGAAATTCTCCTGCACGAAGGCAGTGGGGATGAGTTCACGCGTCCTGAGCCGCACCTCGGGTTGCAGCCGCTGGCCGCCACTTTGAATGTAGCGAACCGATGAAGTGTCGTAGCGTCGTACTTCTGCGCTATTGATGAGGCGAATCAGAAGCGCCGGCACAACCTTGATATGCGTGATACGGTGCTTTTCCACCAGCGGAAACATGTCCTCGGGTCGGGCCGTCGGGCTCAGCACGACTGTGCCGCCATTGAAGAAGAAACCTTGAATGCCGGGACAGGCGAGCGGCAGATTGTGCGCGACCGGCAACGCCAATAGCAGCACGGAATCGGCACCGACCTCGCACACCTGTGCCGCCGTCTTTGAGTTATAGGCGTAGTCATTGTGGGTACGCGGAATCAGCTTGGGAATGCCGGTTGTGCCGCCCGAAAGCTGGAAGATGCACGGATCGGTCGGATCGAGCCTGATTTCCGCTAGCCGGCTTTTCGGCAATTTCGCCGGCTTGTCGATAAGCTCGGCGAGTGACGCTTCGCCCACACCCGCACGGCCGAGCACTAGGCGCAACTTGAGGCAAGAATTTTCATCCGCAATCCGCTTGGTCATCGGACCAAAGACAAAATCGCCCGACTGTTCCGGATAGATGCAGGCGGTCGCCTGCGCGATTTTCACGAACTGGTTGATCTCGCTGTAGCGATGCGATACCAGCGCGGCGATAGGAATACTGCCGATCTTCTGCAACGCGAAATAGACTAGAACGAATTCCGCGACATTGGGCATCGTCGGCACCACCCGGTCGCCTGGTTTGAGACCGACTTCAAGCAGGTTGAGCGCGAGATTATCGGTGATGCGGTCGATATCGCCGTATGTATAGCGACGCGCGCCATCGATCAGCGCCACGCGGTCGGCGAACCTATGCCACACTTCGGCGAATTCATCGCATAGCGAGCGGTCGCGCCAATATCCTTTGGCACGATAGCGCGCCGCAGCCTCCGGCGGAAACGGCACGACGCCGGGCAGCATCAGGTGGAACTCGAAAATCCGCCGTCGACCACGACAATTTCGCCGGTGACGAAGCGATTGCCTTCGATCAACGAGAGCATGGTCTCGGCAACGTCTTCAGCGGTCACGGCACGCTTCAACGGCGTGAGCTTGGCCCGCCGGTCCATCAGTTCGTCGTATTTGTCCTTAAGCATGCGCTTCATCCAATCGCCTTCCATCCAACCTGGCGCCACCGCATTGACGCGGATTTCAGGGCCGAGATTGAAAG
The DNA here is from genome assembly GCA_035632055.1 of Allostellaceae bacterium. Taxonomy (GTDB): domain Bacteria; phylum Pseudomonadota; class Alphaproteobacteria; order ATCC43930; family CGMCC-115725; genus REEB95. The sequence goes on along the minus strand of DASQHO010000054.1, from coordinate 54,587 downwards.
CGAGCGTCTTGGTCAGGTTCACCACCGCCGCCTTGCTCGCCGCATAGGGCAATGGCTGCGGACCGGGACGCAGACCGACGATGCTGGCGGTGTTGACGATCGCCGGATGCGGTGCTTTGCGCAGCAGCGACAGCGCCGCACGCGTCACCGAAAATATGCCGCGCACGTTGACGGCGAAGACACGATCCCATTCTTCGACAGTCATCGCGTCAAAGTCCTTGGGCCGAATTTCGGTCGTCGTGCCGGCATTGTTAATGAGTGCATCGAGCCGCGGGAACTTTGCCGCGATTTCTGTCAGCATCGTCCGCACTGCGGCATCGTCGGCGACATCGCATTGGCAGAGCAACGTCTGTGCGCCGTGTTGTTGCGCTTGCGCCGCGACCTCGCGCGCGCGCCCGGCGCTGCGGCTGTAATTGATTGCGACGTCGTAGCCTGCCTGTGCCAATGCTACTGCCGCGGCTGCACCGATGCCGCTGGCGGCGCCGGTCACCAATGCCGTCTTGCGCTGAGCCATTTTCCGCGCTCCCCTTGCACCGGCCGTCTGCACGGGCTTATTTTGAACGTGTTCACTTTTGGCCTGGCCTCGCGCAGCTGTCAAGCAGACGCCGATGGCCGCAAAGGAGTGTTCGTCAGTGCCTGAACCGTTGGCGCGCAGCGGCGGCCGCACGATCGAGGGCAGCTTGCGCGAGCGCAGCAAGGCCCGCAAGCTCGGCAACATCCGCCGCGCCGCGCGCGAGCTGTTCGTTGAGAAGGGCTACGATGCCACCACAACGCGCGCTATCGCCAAGCGCGCGGGCGTCGGCCTCGGTACGCTTTTCACTTACGCCGCTGACAAACGCGACCTTCTGTTCCTGATCTTCAACGACGAACTGATCGAGGTCGCCTCGCAAGCGTTCGCCAAATCATCGTCCGCGTCGGCGCTTGCGGACCGGTTGGTCGCGGTGTTCCACGATTTTTACGTCTATTTCGCGCGGCAACCGAACCTCGCGCGCTTTTTGCTGCGCGAATTGACATTCTACACGCACGGACACGAAGCGCGCCGCTTTCAGGCGCATCGCGATCAGATCGTCGCGGGCGTCGCGGCGCTCGTGACGCGCGCCAGGGCGGACGGCATCATCGCCGCCGCCGGCGACGATACGCTGGTCGCACGCGCGATCTTCGACATCTACACCGCCGAAGTTCGCCGGTGGCTCGCTGACGACCGAAACGCACCCAATTTGGCGCAGGGACTCACGGCGCTCCGCCGCGTATTGCACATTCTGGTCGACGGCCTGCAACCACGCGGTTGACCCCGTCGCCTTGACAACGGGAGGACCGGGTTCAATAGTGAACGCGTTCCAAAAATGCCTGCCGCGGCGCAGTCCGACGTAAGGTCAAAGCAAAAAAAAGCGACGGCGGGCGCTTGATCTCAGGGGAGGACCGATGCGTTTAATCCGTTCCGCGCTCGCTGCGTTTTTCGCGGCTGCGTTCGTATGTGCGGCACTGTCGGCGCAGGCCGAACCGGTCAAGATACGCCTCAGCTATGTGGTTCCTGTCGCCAATTGGTCGTCGCTTCTGCTGACCAAACCCGAATTGATGACGCACCTCAACAAGAGCTACACGCTTGAGGTGACGCGCTTCCAAGGCACACCACCGATGATCACAGCATTGGCCAGCGGTCAACTCGACATCGGCGACCTGGCCTATTCGTCGCTCGCGCTTGCCATCCAGAACGCCGGCCTCGAGGATCTGCGCGTGATCGGCGACGATTTCCAGGATGGTGTGCCGGGTTACTATTCGGACGAATATTTCGTCCGTAACGACAGCGGTATTAAGACGGTCGAAGATCTCAAGGGTAAAGTTCTGGGGACCAACGCTGCCGGCAGTGCGGTTGACATCGCAATGCGTGCGATGCTGCGCAAACATCACCTCGACGATAAGAAGGACGTCACCATCGTCGAAGCGGCGTTCCCCAACATGACGGCGATGCTGCAAGAGAAGAAGGTCGATCTGATTCCAGGCGTGCCGCCGTTCGCCTTCAATCCCGCGCTGCGGGCCATGGCGCACCCACTGTTCCTCCAAAAAGACGCGGTGGGCCGCACTCAGATGATCATCTGGACTGCTCGTGCGGACTGGCTCAAGAAGAATCGCGCGGCGATGGTAGACTTTATGGAGGATACCATGCGCGTCGTGCATTGGTTCCTCGACCCGAAAAATCACGAGGCGGTCGTGGAGATCGCCGCGAAGATGACCAAGACGCCACCAACACTGTGGGAGGGCTGGGTCTTCACCAAGAAGGACGACTATCGTAGCCCCGACATGCTTCCCGATCTTAGGGCACTGCAAGCCAACATCGAGACTCAGCGCGAAATGGGATTTTTGACCAAGGACATTAAGATCGCCAAGTACGCTGATCTGAGCATCGTCAAGGAAGCGGCAGCGCGCCTTAAACAGTAATCGCCCGACGATCGCATGAACGGATAGGTGGTCCTTCGGGTTCGCCTATGATTTCTGCGCCTTCGGCGCGCGCGCCTCAATCAGCACGAGCGGTAGGGCCACCGACAGCATGGCGCAGGCCGGCGGCAGCAGCGGCACACCGAGCCGTTCGAGGGCGAGACTGCCAGCGCCGGCGCCTGAGATACCCGCTCCAGGTGAGCGCGTGATGGACATTAGCCTCGTGCACGTGCGGCTCAGCCCGGCCGCCGCCGAGGACGGTCGTCACCATGCCCTCAGCGAGGCGCACAATGGCGGCGGTAATTACGACAGTTTGCAGGCCGATCGACCGACCCCGCGCGACAGCCGAACATTGCCGGCCCATCACCGCCCCGCAAGCACGATCAGTGCCGCGACCTACGACGGCGATGCAACTACCAGAGCAGCCAGCACCACCCCGCCGAGGACCAACGGCAGCGAGCCGCGACCGCTGAAGCGTTTCAGCAACGCACCAATCACAGCGCCCGCCGCGAAGGCACCAACCGTCAGGATGTAATGCGCCGACAGGCTACCGTCGCCATGCGCTGCCGCTACTCCCAGCAAGACGGTCGTGCCAGTCATGTTGGCGACAAACACGTGGCCGAGACCGATATAGCCATAGGCGTCGACAAAACCCGCGCCGAGCGCCAAAAGTGCGGCCAACAACAGTGATTCGAACAGAGCCATCGACCAGTTCCCCCTTCAACATACCGGACACAAACACACGGCCTTCTCGGTATTCCATGGGTCGAGACCGCCATCGGACACAACCACGGGTTCCGGCTCGATTAGGCCCCCATGCCATGACCAATACCCGCAGAGTTGCGCGACATCGTGTGCAGAACCCGACCATCGAAAATGGTTTAGTATTCTGAGCCAGTCGCAACGACGCGAGGATGGAGTCTTCGATGTCAACAACCGTGGCGGCGCTTAGCCCGCTGTTGCTTTCGCGGCTTCAATTCGCCTGGGTCATCGCCTGGCACATCCTGCTGCCCGCTTTCACCATCGGCACTGCTTCGTTCATCGCATTGCTCGAAGGCTTGCATCTCGCAACGGGCCGTGACGTTTATCTCCGTCTCTCAACTTTTTGGATTCGCATTTTCGCGATTGCCTTCGGCATGGGCGTCGTTTCGGGCGTTGTCATGCCGTTCCAAATCGGCACCAACTGGAGCCGTTACGCCGACGTCACGGCGAACGTGCTATCTCCGCTTTTCGCCTACGAAGGTATCATGGCGTTTTTCCTCGAATCAGCGTTCCTCGGCGTGCTGCTGTTCGGCCGCAAGCTGGTGCCGCGGTGGGCGCATTTCGTAGCGGCGCTCATGGTTGCCGTGGGGACTTTGTTCTCGGCGTTCTGGATTCTTGCCGCCAACAGCTGGATGCAGACGCCGTCGGGTTACGTCGTGATCGACGGGCGGTTCTTTCCAGCCGACTGGCTGCGGATCATCTTCAATCCATCCTTCCCATATCGCTTTGCACATACTGTTGTTGGCTTTTATGTCACCACCGGATTTGTCGTCATCGGCGTCGCTGCCTACTATTTGCGGCGCGGCCGCTTTGTCGAGGAAAGCCGCGTCATGCTATCGATGACCCTGTGGCTCTTGACCGTGCTGGTGCCGCTGCAGATCGTCCTCGGCGATCAGCATGGGCTCAACACGCTCGCATATCAGCCGGCCAAGGTTGCGGCGATGGAAGGCGACTGGGATACGCAAAGCCACATGCCCCTAATCTTATTCGCAATTCCAGACCAGACGAACGCAACCAACCGCGACACGATCGAGATTCCCGATCTTGGCAGCCTGATCCTGACGCACGACCTTAACGGCGTCGTTCGCGGCCTCACGAACTGGCCGCGCGATCAGTGGCCTCCGGTGGCGATCCCATTCTTTGCCTTTCGTGTCATGGTCGGCATTGGGCTGCTGATGTTGGCCTTGGTCGCCACGAGCTGGTGGCTTAGAGCGCGTGATCGGCTGCATGCTGCTTGGTTCCTGGGCCTTTGCGAGCTTGCCTCGCCAGCCGGCTTCATCGCCGTCATCGCCGGCTGGACCACGACCGAGGTCGGACGGCAACCATGGACCGTCTATGGCCTCCTGCGCACCGCCGATTCTGTAACACCGGCACTGACCGGCGCCGACGTCGTGCTCTCGCTCGCGGGCTACGTTCTGGTCTATCTGCTGATCTATCCGGTCGGCCTGATGATGATGGCGCGCGTCATACGACGGGGACCGGCCGAAGTGCCAAGCGAGCCAATCGCCAGCGGCCGACCGGAAGGACCGATTCGTGCCCTGCCAGTTGCCGACGCGGAGGACACACCATGACGGTGCTGCCATTCGATTTCGTCCCGTTATGGACATTGATCCTCGGCTTCGGCGTCTTTTATTACGTGCTGTTCGACGGCTTCGATCTCGGCGTCGGTATCCTCTACGGCTTCGCGCCCGATCGCATAGCGCGCAACCTCGCCATGAACTCGATCGCGCCGGTCTGGGACGGCAACGAGACGTGGCTTGTGCTCGGCAGCGTTGGCCTGATGGCGGCATTTCCACTCGCCTTTGCCATCATCCTGCCAGCAGTCTATTTCCCGATTCTGGTGATGCTGTTAGCCCTCATCTTCCGTGGTGTCGCATTTGAGTTCCATTATCGCGACGTTGAGCACCGCACCCTCTGGGATCACGCCTTTTGCTATGGCTCGGCGGTTGCAACCTTTGCGCAGGGCGTCGTACTCGGCGCGTTCATCCAAGGCTTCCAGGTCGACGGCCGGCAATTCAGCGGCAGTGCGCTGGACTGCTTCACGCCATTCTCGATCTTCATCGGCTTGGCGTTGCTGTTCGGCTATGGCCTGCTCGGCGCCGGTTGGCTCATCATGAAGACCGAGGGCGCCCTGCAGCATTGGGCGCGCCGTCTCGGCCGTTACTGTTTTGTCGGCGTGTTTTTTGCTGTAGCGGTTGTCAGCCTATGGACCCCGCTTGTGGAACCGCAGATCGCCCACCGCTGGTTCGCTTGGCCGAATATCGCGCTTCTTTCACCAGTACCGATCGTCACCGCTTTCGTGGCGTTGTGGGAATGGCGCGCGCTCAATAATCGTTCCGAAGCGGCGGCGTTCATCGGCGCCGTCGGCCTGTTCCTCATGTCCTATATCGGGATCGCCATCAGCTTGTGGCCGATGATCGTGCCCTACAAATTCACCTTGTGGCAGGCCGCATCGTCACCGAGCACGCAGGCCTTTCTACTCGTCGGCACGCTGTTCCTGCTGCCGGTGATTCTGATGTACACCGCCTGGTCGTATTGGGTCTTCCGCGGCAAGGTGCGCTCCGATATCGGCTACCACTGACGGCCGCGCCGTCGACGAACGACGCGCTCGAATTAACCGCGCAACGCCGGCAGAACCAGAGCTGAGGGATGCACTGCGTCGTGCCAGATGGTGTCACTGCCAATCTTGTCCGGCCGATAGATGTGCGCGAACAGGCCGTCGGTGATCATTGAGTCGCCGGGCGCGATCTCGAGCCGGATGCGGCTGCCGGCCTTGAATATATGCGCGATCGGCTCCAACGGCACCTCGATCGCATAGACCTTGCCGGGTTTAAGCTTGGTCTCCTTTGCATGCGTGTACCACGGACATAACTCGCTGCCGCGCGTGGCATCACGATCCATGTGTGAGGCCCTGAGCCAGCCTTTGGTAACGATCGCGTAGCGCGGCTGGGAGCCCTTGGCGCGCTCATCGGCGTCTTGCGCGAACTGCTCAGATATCTTGATGCAAAAATCGATGTCGTCGCGCGTTGTCGAGGCGTGCAATACGACCTTGCCATGGCCGGCGATTTCGATATCCGACGCGAGCGGCGCGCTGGTGAAGGTGAGCACACCGCGCGCCGGATCAGGACCAGTCGGCTCGAACACCACCGTGCCGACCACCCATTTCGGATTGGGATAGGAATAGGTCGTGCCACCGCCATCCTTCGGCGCCGCGTCGGCCAGCGCACCATCATTGAGCGAAGCCACGCTGCCCGAAGGTCCGGGCGCAAGATAGAAGCAGCGCGGGTGCACACCGGGCGGCGGCCAAGTCTCGAAGCTCCGCGTGACGGTCGAATTCTTCAACACGTATTCGACATTCGGCCGCGCGGCGAATCCGGTTTTCGCGCCCTTCAAATACATGTCGTAAAACGGCAGCAGATACTTTTTGTGGAACTCGACGCCGGCGAAATCGGTCGCCGACGAAAACGCAGTCGGCGTGCCGGTGATGGCAAGCTTCTTCGGCCCTTTGGCTGCGTGGAAGCCTCGGATATTGCCATCAAGATGCAGATCCTGCTTCGACCAGACACCGATCGAGAACAGCGGCACCTTAATCTGATCGAGCCGCTCGACTGCCGCGCGCTCCCTCCAATAATCGTCGTAAAGCGGATGCTTCTGCACATCCAACAGCATGTCGTACGCCATCTGCCGCGGATGCTGCTTGTTTGCCGGATAGAGATTGGCGACGCGGACGCTGGCATTGAACCAATAAGGCAGAAAATTGCCTTCGATGCCGCCGGGATAGCCCATATAGCGATAGGGATCGTTGAGCCCGTCATAGAGGCCGAGACAGGCGAGATGCGGCGGATTCTCGATGCCCATAAACCATTGCGTCATCGCATAGTACGATTGGCCGATGCCGCCGACCTTGCCGTTGCACCAGCTTTGCGTCCCAATCCATTCGATCAACTCGTAAAGATCCTTCTGCTCCTCGCGGTCGAGGAACCGATAGACTCCGTCGGAAAAACCGGAACCGCGCACATCGGCATGAACATAGGCATAGCCCTGGCTGACATACCATTCGACGGGTCCGGTTTCGCGCCACAGGAACATCGGCTGCGCCGGCAGTTCATTGTTGTCGTAACGGTAAGGCGAAGCGGCAAACAGCGCCGGAAACCGTCCGCTGCCTTCCGGCCGGTAGATGCGCAAGGCGATCTTGACGCCGTCGCGCATGGCGACGCGGACGTCTTTTTCCTCGATCATGATCCCTCCCCGCGGGCTCCGGTGCTGACAGCCGGATTGCGAGCGCGTTCGACAAACCGTAGTCGCGCCGAGCAACGCGTGCAACTTGGACAGAAAATTGCCGACGATTTCATATTTCGCCCGTTGACGATTGCGTCAGAGGGATTAGCCTTGGAGATGGCGTAACCACGATGGAGGATGCTCAAACTGCATGACTCCACCTGATCAGTCGGATCAACGCCCAGATGAAGGCTCGACCTTGTGGTCGGGCGGTGAGCTTCAAGCCACCCAATGAGCCCCGCTATCGTCCCTGCGGCCGCAGGCTCCCTGGCGGGGCTCGCGCGTCATACGACCGCTCGCTCTGTTCTCGCTAAAGCCATCGGTCGCAAAAATTTAATCCACCAATTCAGCGTGTAACTTAGCTGTGACGATGTGATTCCACGGCGCTAAACCGCTAAAATCCCTTCCCGAATCCTGCCGCAATTCGCGGTCGTAATCCAACCACCTCTCATATTTCGAAAGGCTCATATGATGACCCTCAAACACCGCTTCATCGTTCTTGCCGCCGGCGCGGCGATTATCACGGCCGCACCTTCCGTGCTGCCCGCCATGGCGCAGTCGCAGGTGCGCAACAATTGTGCGCCCGAGGATAAAATCGACGGTTCGACGTTGCCGCAGGCCAAGAAAAAGATGGAGGCTGCGGGCTATACAATGGTCCAAGACCTGCGGAAAGGCTGCGACAATTATTGGCACGCCACCGCCATGAAGGGCGGCAGCCAAGTATTCGTCGTTCTGTCGCCGGCCGGCCAGGTTATGCAGGAAGGCGACTGACGCGCCGCCGCCGGGTCATTTCAGGCCCGGCGGTTTTTCATCTTCGCCTGCGCCGCGTCAACCCACAGATTCCAGGCGCGTTCGAGCGAACCATCCATCGAGGCGGCGGCTTTCTCTGCCTCTTCGCGTGCCAAGTAGATTGGTGTGCCAAGCTTGAGCGAGTCCATCTGCAATGACGCGTTCAACCGCGCATAGATCGCGCGGTAGACGACTTGTGAAATGCCGTTGCCGACTATCGTTGCGCCGTGGCCGCGCATCAGCACCAACGGCTTATCAGCCAACGTTTCGGCCAGAGCCGCACCGAGCGCCGGCGTACGAATCAGCATGTCGGTCATGCCCGCCGCGTCGCGAATGTCGAATACCGGCGTGCCGGCACCGAGAAAAGCGCTCATGTGGTAAATTGGCCGCAGCTTCGTCCGCGTCGCGCCGAATGGAATCAGCGACGGGGCGTGGCAATGCACGATCGCGACCACGTCAAGTCTGCGCTTGTAAATTTCGCTGTGAATGAAGCGCTCGCTGTAATAACGCTTCGCCGGATTGGCCACCGCATTGGCCTCGAGATCGAAGGTGACGATATCTTTTGCCGTCACCAGGCCGGGCGCCAAGTGTCGCGACATCAGGAAATTCGTCGGGTCGCGGTCGTGACGCACGCTGATATGGCCGAAGGCATCGACCACGTCGTAATCGAACAGGATTCGGTTAGCGATAACGAGCGCGTCGATGAGATCGCAGCCGGCGGTCGGCAGCCGCGGGGATTTCTTCGTGCGACCGGTGGCAGTCATGGTCAAGTCAGCCGCAACAGACGCATCGCATTGCCTGAATAAATCTTCTCGCGGTCGACCGCCGACAGATTCATCGCGTCTGTTGCCTTGATGATCTCGCGGATGAAGAGTGGCCCGCCTTCGGGATCGAATGGGCAATCAGTGCCGAACAGACAGTGGTCAATGCCGAAGAAACTCAAGCCGCACTCCATCCCCGCACGCGAGCCGTTGATTGAGGTGTCGGCGTAAAACTGGCGGAAATAATCGACCGGCCGTTTACCCTTGGCCTTCATATCGACGACAATCTGGCGATAGCTCTCTTCGGCGCCCTCGCGCGAGCCAAGCTGATCGAGACCGAGCCCAATGCGCGCTTCGAGAAACGGGGCCATGGCACCCATGTGATGGGTGATGATCTTCAATTTGGGCCAGCGGTCGAAGAAGCCGGAAAAAACCATCCGCGCCATCGCCGCCGAAGTCTCATAGGGCCAGCCGAAGACCCACCAAATGTCGAAGCGCGAGCTTTTCTCAGTTGGATAGTCGGCGAATTTCTGGCCTCGCGTCGGATGCATCCAGATCGGCAAGTCGTAGGAATGCATTTTCTCGAAGATCGGTGAAAATTCGGGGTCGTCCAGCGGCCGGCCGTTGACGTTGGTGAAAATCTGGATGCCTTTGGCGCCGAGCTTTTCGACCGCGCGGCCAATCTCGTCGAGCGCCGCCTTGACGTTGTTCATCGGCACCGATGCGACCCAGGCCGGGAACCGGTCGGGATGCCGCGCGCAGATGTCATGCATGCCGTCATTTGCCAGCCGCGCCAGCGCCGGCGATTGGTCGGGCGGCGCGACATATTCGATTGCCGGCATCGATAGCGTCAGCACCTGCTGATACTGCTCGAAGTCGTCCATCATCCTCAGGCGCTTTTCCAAATCGTAAAGCACTGGAATGTTGGTCCAGCGCCGGATTGCATCCTTGCTAGGAACGATTTCGACCATCCTGTCGAAATACGGTTTGGGAAAGATGTGCGGAAAGATGTCGATCTTTTTCATCGCGCGCGGACACCCCCGTTTGCGCGTTACTATTCCGGCGGCGGCGCAATCTTGTCCATAGGCAATCGCCAAATGCAGCCACGCAAATTGACATCGTTCCCACTTTGCCCATGATGGGCGGCCCATCGACGGGAGCGATTATGGCCGCCTTGGACGACGTGATCGAAGATTTGGTTGCCGCCAACCGCATCCTTGCGGCGCAAGGTGTGGTCGACGGCTTTGGTCATGTCAGCGCGCGGCATCCCGACAATCCGCAGCACTATCTGCTATCACGGGCGCGGCCACCTGAATGTATTCAGGCCGCCGACATCATGGAGTTCGTACTCGATGGCGAAGCGATCGATGCGCGCGGCCGACGACCGTATAACGAGCGCTTTATCCACGGTGCGCTTTACGAAGCGCGGCCCGAAATCAACGCCGTTGTACACAGCCACAGCTCGTCGGCCATTCCTTTCGGTATTGTCGGCGAGACGCTGAGGCCGGTGCTGCATATGGCGGCAACGATCGGCGCGCGCGTACCGATCTGGGAACCGCGCGAACGCTTCGGCGACACTGACATGCTAGTGAGTGACATGGCGCAAGGTCGCGACTTGGCACGCGCCGTCGGCACTGGCACCGCTGCACTAATGCGCGGTCATGGCTCGGTCGTCATCGGCCGCTCGCTGCGCGAGGCGGTTTACATCGCCGTCTACCTCGAGGTAAATGCGCACCTGCAATTGGATGCGCTACGCTTCGGCAAGCCGATCAATTTTCTGTCGGCAGGCGAGCTTGACAAGATTCTGGCGCGTCAGGCCAAGGGTAAGCCGGCGGAGGGTTTCGATCGCGCCTGGGAAGGATGGTGCAATCGCGCCGGCGTCGCCTTCATGCGGCGCAGCTAGGCGTATTTATGCCAACGATGTCTTGACGCCCGGCCGCGCAAAATTCTTGTCTTGGTGGCCTTTGCCTTCGAGATCGCCGAGACCAAAGAGCCAGGAATAACCGCCCTTCGGATTTGTCAGAATCTCCCAGCAATTGTCGTCGCAATCCCAGAAGTAGAAGCTGTATGTGCCGTGCTGGAGCAACGGCTTCGAAATCTTCTTGAGCTTCCACTTGTCGGCTTGCTCGACCACCGTTTTGTAGGCAGCATCGACCTCTTCCTGGGTTTCGACGTCGAGGCCGTTATGCGCCAGCAGATTCATCGGCTGCTTGGTCTTGCACTTCACCACGGCGATGGTGTTCTCGCCGCCCAAGCGGATCATCAGCGAGATCGGGCTGGTGCGGACGACGTCGAGACCAAGAAATTCCTCGTAGAAGCGCCGCGAGAAATCGAGATCGGTTGATTCCAGCGTTCCGTGCGAAAGGAATTTAAGTTTGAGCGCCGGCGCGGCCTTCGCGTGGGCGATCGCATGGTCCGACATCGCGTTCCTCCGTCCGAGCTTTTCCGGCCTTTGGGGCGCGTTTTCGGCGAATTGTACAATCAGCGACCTCGAACGGACAACCCTCAGCGCAGCAACAGAAATCGCGTCGCAGCCGCCGCCGATGGCACCACGACTCGCCCGATTACCGGCGCCAAATTGAGCGGTTTGAGGAACATCTTCAGCGCCATGTCATAGGGGAAATATGTGCGGCCGATCCTGCGCACGCCGACGCGGAATGTTTCGTAATCAGTTGGCCGAAATTCTGCCCCTGGTTTGCTGACGAGAAAGACATGCTTGAAGGCGATATAGGCGTCCTCTGTATCCACCTCCTGCGCGCGGTCCCAAAGCGTCTTCAGCACGGCGGTGCGCCCCGGGTGCTCGCTCGCGCGATACCGGCGGAAGAAATAATAAAAATTCTTGTAGTGGCGGATCTCATCCGCTGCGATGTTGTTGGCGATCTGGCGCAAGATCGGTTCTGGCGCCGCCTCGGCCAGCATTCGGTAAAAGCTCGCGGTGCCGGTTTCGACGACGCAGCGTGCCACCATCTCGAGCGCACGCGTCGGCGCCAGATTTTCGAGCAAGCAGCAGCGCGAATATTCGGCGAAAAAGCCGCTATAGGCGCGTTGCCAATCGAAATTCGGCCAGACAGTCTCGACGTAACGTTTGAGCGCTGCACCGTGCTGCAGCTCCTCAGGTTCCCAATGATGCGCGAGCCAATTGACCAACTCGGGATCATCGCGGAAATATTCGATCAGATTTTCGGTGTACAGGTCCGAGGTGATTTCGATGAACGAAGCGGACGCGACAATCTGGAACAACAATGTATCGTCCTCGACCGCGTCACGCGCGATATCGCGGTATCGGATCTCCTCCATCGACCAAGGAAGATCGGTGCTGCCATCGACGGCACGGGTCGTCATCAGTGGGCTCTCCCTTCCCTCTGTTTCTAGGGACGTCTGAAGGGTTCCCTCCCTCGATTCTCGATAGATGAACGCTGACTATATGCGTGTTATGGTAAAAATGAAAAGTGGCGGCCCCGCACCGCAGCTATGCGTGCCCGGTTCCGGCATATACGCTAACATGTGGACCGCCCGATGATCGAACTCTGACAAGTGCGAGGCTGAAATGGCATTTGATCTTCCCCCGCTGCCCTATCCGATGAACGCGCTCGAGCCGCACATGTCGGCACGCACGCTCGAAATTCATCATGGCAAGCATCACAAGGCGTATGTCGACAACGCCAACAAGATGGTGCAGGACACGCCGCTGGCCGGTAAATCCCTCGAAGAGGTGATTCAGGCGACGGCGAAGGATGAATCCAAGCAGGGTTTATTCAACAACGTTGCGCAGATCTGGAACCACAATTTTTTCTGGAAGTCGATGCGTCCGAAGGGTGGCGGCCGGCCGACCGGCGATCTGGCGCGCGCGATCGAGGAAGCATTCGGCGCTTATGACAAGTTCCGCGAGGCCTTCAAGACGGCCGGTGCGACGCAATTCGGTAGCGGTTGGGCGTGGCTGGTGCTCGATGGCGGTAAGCTGAAGATCGCGAAGACTGCCAACGCCGTCAACCCGCTGGTGCAGGGCAGCAAACCGCTACTGACTTACGACGTATGGGAGCACGCCTATTATCTCGATTATCAGAACCGGCGGCCAGATTTCATCGACGCCTTCATCGATCATCTGGTGAATTGGGATTTCGCCGCGGAGAACCTGGTGCGCGCGCGCGCCCAGCGTACCGCCGCCGAATAACCAGAGGCGCGGTGCGGCGTGCGCGCACGGCGGCCTCCATGCTTTGTCGTGCTGCTCGCCGCACTGGCTTCGGTGCTCACCGCGTGCTCAGTTCCCAACGTCAGCGGCACGATCGCCAAGGCACCACCGGGACCACAAACCGTTGTTGGTGCGCACGGACCGCTCAGCTCAGCGCGTAGCCGTCAGATTCTCGATGCCTTGAAGCGCCAATCGCCAAACAGCGATATTCTCGATCGCCACATTGCAATCGAAGAAGCGGTCACTGGCACGCCACTGATCGCCGGTAATCGCACCACGATCCTGCACGATGGCGATGCGACATTCGCCGCCATGTTCAACGCGATCCGCGGTGCCCAGCACTCAGTTAATCTTGAGTTTTATACCTTCGAGGACGTTGAAAGCACGGGAGAGCATCTCGGCAATCTGCTCCTCGCCAAACGGCAGCAGGGCGTCGCGGTCAATATCTTGTACGACAGCTATGGTTCAGCGGACACGCCGCGGGAGTTCCTAAAATCGCTGCGCGCTGTGGGCTGTCTCGTCCTTGAATACAATCCAGTCGATCCGTTGCACGCACGTGGTCCGTATCTTCCAAACGAACGTGACCATCGCAAACTATTGATCGTCGACGGCCTTACGGCGTTTGTCGGCGGCGTGAACCTGTACACCGGCTATCAGGCGCATCCCCATAGCGAGCTGATCGGTTCGGGCGGCGATACCAGCATTTTCTGGCATGACACCGACATGAAAATCGAAGGCCCGGCGGTCGCCGCGCTGCAGCAGCTATTCGTCCAGCACTGGATCGATCAGGGTGGCCCGCCGCTCGACCAGTCGACGTTCTTCCCTCCGTTACGGCACCAGGGCGATGAAGTCTTGCATGTGCTCGGTAGCGCGCCCAGTCAACCGGTGCCCGCCTATTACGCCACAATTCTTTCAGCGATCACCAATGCCGAACAGCGTATTTGGCTGACCACTGCTTATTTTGTCCCAACTGACGACGAGGTCGATGATCTAAAGAGCGCGGCCCGGCGCGGCGTCGATGTGCGGCTGATGTTGCCGAGCCAAAGCGACTCTCAGGCGGCCTTTGACGTTGGCCGTTCGCACTACGAAGATCTTCTGGAGGCGGGCGTGAAAATCTACGAAATCCAGCACGAGGTCCTGCATTCAAAGACCGCCGTGATCGATGGTGTATGGTCGGTGATCGGCTCGTCGAATTTCGATCACCGCAGCGTTCTGTTCAATGACGAGGTAGATGTAATCGTCCTGGGCCGCGCGACGGCCGCCCAACTCGAGGCCGAGTTTCGAGCCGATGAGGCCAAGTCGCGCGCAATCGACGCAATAACTTGGTCGCATCGGCCGTTCGAGGAGCGAGTCCGTGAACTCTTCGCGCGCATTTGGCAATCGATGTTGTAAGCTGGCAGCCAAGCCCAGCGCGGTGCTCGGCTGTCTGATCCACGAGCAAATGCCGCCGCCGTCCAGCTGATCGAACCTAGTGCCACACAAAGAACACGGGCCGCTCTACCGCCAAAGCTCGCCGCGCCGCATGTATGGAGCATCTCGCGGGACTGCGCTGTGCCGCGACGATTGCAAACTCCGTATGGGCATAATCTCGTGGTACGCAGGCATGCGCACTGCGGGCAGCGAGACATTCCGCGCTGCCACCTACACGGCTGCCTCGCGTAATCTGCCCATCAACACGCGTTCGCGTCACCAACCTGCGCATTATGCGATCGGTGGTCGTGGCGTATCAGCGATCGCGGCCCCTATTTGCGTGGCACGTCCTTGTCTAACCACCAAGGCCCCCGCCGAACTCGGCATGTAAGCTTCACGGCGCCGCGCCGGTTCTATATCGAGATCGTGCGCTGCGACACTGGATCTGCCGCCACCGAGCCAATCGAACGCGATCTGCGCTGATTTTGGTTTCTTCTCACGGCCGCATATCGTGACATTTCGCGCGTTATCTCACTTTCGCCATATTTCATTCCCACCTTCCTTTGATCGACTGCGTGTGAGGCCTTTGCGCGTATTCCACCGGCGCAGAGGGGGTGGGGCATTTCAGTGACCGGAGACGGAACAAGAGCCGCAGACTGAGGCTATCAGTCAGATACCCGCGTTCCACCCCCGGTAAAAAAAGTGAATCGATGGGGGTCATTGCGATGGACACGATTCTGGTCTCGAACCGCGTTGCGGAGCCTTCACGTACAGGCGCCATTCCGGGTGGCCTCGCAGCGGCTCTGTTGTCGGCGGTAAAAACATCTGGTGCGACGTGGATCGGCGCCAGCGGCAAGTTTGCGACGGCCGAAGACGGGCGCGTACCGGCGCGTTCGAAACGGCTCGGTGCCGGCACGTTGATGATGGTTGACCTGCCAGTCACAGATTATCGGCGTTTTTACAACGGCATGGCGAACGGAGCGTTGTGGCCGATTCTGCATTATCGCGCCGACCTGTTGTGCTACGAGCCGGAGTTCGTCGCCTCTTATCGTGCGATCAACCGGATCATGGCCAACGTTGTGGCCGATCGCGCGCGACGTGATTCGCTGGTTTGGGTTCACGACTACCACTACTTCATGCTCGGCGAGTTTCTGCGGCAGCGCGGTTTCGCCGGCCCGATCGGCTTTTTCCTGCACACGCCGTTTCCGACCAAATCGGTACTGATCTGCCTGCCGGAACACCGCACGGTGCTCAAGGCGTTGTCGGCCTATGACCTCATCGGCTTCCAGACCGACGAGGATATGTTACGTTTCCGCGACTATGCGACGATGAAGCTGTCGGCTACGCTGGTCGGCCCGACCGAATTGCAATTCGGCGGTCGCCGCGTTCGGATAGGCGTCTTTCCGGTCGGCATCAATGTCGACTTCTTTGCCGAGGCGGCGCGCGCCAACATCGACAGCAATAAGATCAACCGCATCCGGCGCGGCCTACATCAGGGCAAGATGGTGATCGGCGTCGATCGGCTCGATTACAGCAAGGGCCTGCCCGAGCGCTTCGCCGCCTACGAGCGGTTCCTCACCATCTATCCCGATGAGCGCAAGCGCGTCTCGTTCCTCCAAATCACGCCGCCGACGCGTCCTTCGGTCGACAGCTATCGGCAGGTCAGGGCCGAGCTCGCAAGCTATGCCGGCAACATCAACGCGCGCTTCGGCGACGTCGACTGGATGGCGTTGCGCTATATCAACGAAAGTTTCCCGCCCGATCAGCTTGCTGCGTTTTATCGCGTCAGCAGGGTCGGCTGCGTGACGCCGTTACGTGACGGCATGAACCTGGTCGCCAAGGAATATATCGCGGCACAGGACGCGGAAGATCCAGGCGTCTTGGTGCTGTCAAAATTCGCCGGCGCCGCCAAGGAACTCAGCGCGGCCCTGGTGGTCAATCCGTACGATACCGGCGAGCTCGCGCAGGCGCTTTACCGCGCGCTTTATATGGAACGCGACGAACGTCTCGAACGCTGGAACGCCATGCTGAAGATTTTGCGCGCAAACAATATCACGCATTGGTACGAAAGCTTTATCAGCACGCTGCGCGACTCGGCGCTCAAATCGGTGCGGACGGCCTCACGCAGCGTCGCCTAAGAGCCCAAGCGTTCGGCACAATCGCCGTAGAAATTCAGGATGCGGTCGCTGGGTGCGGCTCGCGATCGGCTGTCAGATGCTCCCAGTCGGGCAGATGCATCGCACGATGCCACTCTAGGCCCTGGCAGCGCGCAGAATCCGCGCCGTCCAGAAGAGTCTGGAGCCGCAGCCGCGCGCGCGACACGCGGCTCTTCATTGTGCCAACGGCACAGCCGGCCATGGCGGCCGCCTGCTCGTAGGAAAATCCGCTGGCGCCGACGAGTACGAGCGCCTCGCGCTGCACGGACGGCAGGGTGTTGAACGCGCCTTCGAAGTCGCGCATACGCAGGTGCCATTCCTGGCCGCCGCTTACGGTTGTCGAGTCGCGCGCGACATCGGCGTCGAGTTGCATGATGCGGCCCTGGCTTCGCTTTTCCGTGAAATACGCATTGCGCAGAATAGTCGTCAGCCACGCCTTGAGATTGGTGCCGGGCTGGAATTGATGGGCGTGACTCAGGGCACGGACGACAGTTTCCTGGACCAGATCATCGGCCAGCGTGCGATCCTGCGCCAACATGCGAGCAAATGCTCGGAGGTGCGGCAGATACGGGACGATATCTTCGGTGAGCCGTTCGGCCATCTTTCGCTCCTTGTCGTTGTGCGTCTTGCGTCGTGCACGGCACTCAAGGTGCGAAGAAATCAGCTGGCGAACAACCGGGAAGGCCTGATATCACGAGATAATCACACGGGTCGCGCGCAGCTGCAGAATACGTCCACGGTTTCGCCACAATCGACCGTGGTCTGCCGCAGTCGCGTCGGTCATCTTACCGCGCCGTTGACATCACATTGGACGCGCGGAAATTTCTGGCACATGCCTGAACACAAATCTGGATGAAATGGCACGACCTGCCATAAGCTGTTGAACTGCATCCGGAGTCCCACGGCAACAGCCAACAGCGAGCACACCAAGCAAACACAATGCAACTGGGAGTCGTCGGTTTGGGCCGCATGGGCGGCAATATTGTGCGGCGCCTGACAGCACGCGGTCACGAGTGCGTCATCTACGACCGTTCGCCAAGCGCCACCGCTGCCCTCGCCAAACAAAAAGGCGCAACCGGCTCCGGCGGCTTGCCTGATTTGGTTCGCCGCCTGCAAGCGCCGCGCGCCATCTGGGTAATGCTGCCAGCAGGCGATGCCACCGAGAAGACCGTGACCGAGCTCAGCTCATTGCTGGCGCCCGATGATACGATCATCGATGGGGGCAATTCCTTCTGGCAGGACGATGTCCGCCGCGCCAAAACGCTGGCGCAGAAGAACATCCACTATGTCGACGCCGGCACGAGCGGCGGCATCTGGGGCCTGGAGCGCGGTTACTGCTTGATGATCGGCGGCACCAAGGACGTGGTCGATCGGCTCGATCCTATCTTCGCTGCGCTAGCGCCGGGCCGTGGCCAAATTCCCGCGACGCCGCATCGCGATGGACGCGATCCGCGGTCTGAACAGGGCTATTTGCACGCTGGCCCGGCCGGCGCCGGCCATTTCGTCAAGATGATTCACAACGGGATCGAATATGGCTTGATGCAGGCCTATGCCGAGGGCTTCGACATACTACGCAACACAAACCGTACGGACCTGCCGGCTGAACAACGTTTCGATTTCAACGTCGCCGACATCGCCGAGGTGTGGCGCCGCGGTAGCGTGATCTCGTCCTGGCTTCTCGACCTCACCGCGGCCGCACTGGCGGAGGACCCGGCGTTGCAGGGCTTCAGTGGCTATGTCGAAGATTCGGGCGAGGGCCGATGGACAATTGCAGCGGCGCTCGCCGCAGCAGTGCCAGCCGAAGTGCTTTCGGCCGCGCTCTACACCCGCTTCCGTTCGCGCGAAAAAGCGAGTTTTGCGGAAAAGCTGCTGTCGGCCATGCGCAAGGGATTCGGCGGCCACATCGAACAACCGGACAAAAGCTGATGGCGCGCGCCGCCCGCGAACGGCCGCGCCGGGCCGATCCCTGTACGCTCGTCGTTTTCGGCGCATCCGGCGACCTGACGCAGCGGTTGCTGATGCCGGCGCTTTATCATCTCGCCGCTGCGACTCTCCTGCCCGAAGGCTTTGCCGTGATCGGTGTAGCACGCTCCCCAATGAGCGATGCGCAATTCCGCGCCCGTATCAGCGATGGGTTAAACAAGTTCACCGGCGTCACGCCGGCCGCGGCGACGCGCCGATGGTTGCTCGAGCGTCTGTCGTACATCGCCGGAAATTTCGACGATGCCGCGACCTTTGAGCGCCTGGCGGTGGCGCTGCAGCGGCGGCGGCACGGGACACAGGGCAATACGTTGTTCTATATGGCAACGCCGCCAAATGTATTCGTACTCTTAGCCGAGCAACTCAGTAAAGCGGGGTTCACCCGGCCGTTGCGCGGCGCTTGGTCGCGATTGGTGGTCGAGAAGCCATTCGGTGCGGACCTCAAATCGGCACGCACACTGAATAAAAAGATCCTCGCCGTCTTCGCCGAAGATCAGGTCTACCGGATCGATCATTTCCTCGGCAAAGAGACCGTGCAGAACATCCTGGCGCTGCGCTTTGCCAACAACTTGTTCGAATCGTTGTGGAACCGCGACCACATTGATCATGTCCAGATCACGGTCGCCGAATCCGTCGATGTCGGCCGACGCGGACGGTTCTACGATGCGACCGGTGCGCTACGGGACATGGTGCCAAACCATCTCTTTCAACTGTTGTCCCTCATTGCGATGGAACCGCCAGCGCACTTTTCCGCCGACGCGGTACGCGCCGAAAAAACCAAAGTGCTCCAGGCGATGCATGCCTACGACCATGCCGCGGCTTTCGCCTGTGGCGTTCGCGGGCAGTACCGGTCTGGCAAGGTCGGCAGCAAGGCAGTAAAGCCATATCGTCAGACGTCCGACGTGGCTGGCAGCAGCACCACCGAGACGTACGTCGCGCTCAAATTACTGATCGATACTTGGCGTTGGGCCGGTGTGCCGTTCTATCTGCGCACCGGTAAAGCACTCAACGCACGCCGGACCGAAATTGCGATCAAGTTCAAAGACGCACCCTTCGCCATTTTCCGTGGCACGCCGGTCGAGGACTTGGCACAGAATTTCGTCGTCATCGGCATCGCGCCCGAAGAGGATATCTTCATCCAATTCAACGCCAAAGTGCCAGGCCCGCAGCTTCGGCTGCATGGCGTTGGTATGGAATTCAATTATAAAGACTATTTTGCCGCCGCACCCGAGAACGGCTATGAGACGCTGATCTACGATTGCATGATTGGCGACCAAACCCTGTTCCAGCACGCCGACGATGTCGAAGCGGCATGGCGTGTGGTCCAGCCGTTTCTCGATTGCTGGCGCCGCGATGGCATCAATGGCCTTGATTTCTACGCTGCTGGCAGCAGCGGGCCGCGAGCAGCCGACGCGCTACTGGCGCGTGATCATCGCCATTGGCGGCCGATCGCAGGGCGAGATCGGCCGTGACCGCGGCAGCCGCACGGACTCCGCGCACCCTGCCGGGCCGACGTGTTGTCCTAGCCGACGCCGAGGTCCTCGCGCGTCACACCGCTGCCTGGCTGCTCAATCGCGTCCTCAGCGCGCCCGGGCGTGTTGCCGTATGCCTATCCGGCGGCAATACCCCGCGGCCAGTTTATACGCTGCTGGCGCAATCGCCGTACCGCGATTGCTTGCCGTGGGATCGGATACATTGGTTTTGGGGCGACGAGCGTTGCGTGCCGCCGGACCACCCGCGCAGCAATTTTGCGATGGTACGTGCGGCGCTGTTGGATCGCGCTCCGATCCCACCGACACATATTCATCCGATTGCCACCGCCGACGGGCCGGTGCGCGGCGCAGCTGCGTACGAGACCGAACTCAAGCGCTTCTACGGCGCCGACGTGCTGACGGCGGATCGGCCGCTGTTCGCGGCGACGCTGCTCGGCGTGGGCGAAGACGGCCATACGGCATCCCTCTTTCCGGGCGTCGCGGCATTGCGGGAACGAACGCACTGGGTGGCGGGCGTGCCAGAAGCGCAACCCGAAGCTCGCGTGACGCTGACCTATCCGGCACTCGACAGCAGCGCGGCCGTCGCTTTCCTTGCCAGCGGCGCGGCCAAACGAGATGCGCTGCAACGGCTGGTGCACGGCGCAGATCTACCTGCGGCCCATGTCCGGCCAGCCGGACAAATCGTATGGTTTCTCGACCGCGACGCGGCGCCATGACGCGTGAAGCCGGACACCTGCCGAACGCCGCGACAATCGAACGCGCCACGCCGCCCTTCACGCTGGCGGTCGACGTCGGCGGCTCGCACGTCAAGGCCTCGGTGCTCGACCGCACCGGCGTAATGATCGCCGCACCGGTGCGCGTGCGAACGCCGCAACCCGCGACGCCGCAAGCGCTACTGCGCGCCATCAGCGATCTCACACGCATGTTGCCGCACTATGACCGCATCTCGGTCGGCTTCCCCGGTTTTGTCCGCCGCGGACGCGTCCATACCGCCCCCAATCTCGGCACCGAGCGTTGGGCTGGTTTCCAGCTCGACCGCGCGCTAACTCGGCAACTGCATAAACCGGCGCGGGTCCTCAACGATGCCGACGTCCAAGGCCTTGGCGCGATCGATGGGCGCGGGCTCGAATGCGTGCTCACCCTCGGGACAGGCATCGGCTCGTCTCTATTCGACGACGGGCGTTTACTGCCGCATCTCGAACTCGGCCAGCATCCGCTCCTCAAGGGCAAGACCTACGACCAATATCTCGGCAACGCGGCGGTCGACAAAAAAGGCGCACGCACCTGGAACCGCCGCTTGCGCAAGACGATCGAAATTGTTCGCACCCTGGTGAATTTCGATCGGCTTTACCTCGGCGGCGGCAACACGCGCCTGATCGATTTCAAGCTGCCGCGCGACGTGAAGGTCGTGCCCAATGCTGACGGTATGACTGGCGGTGTTCATTTATGGGACGCGATGCTCGACCCGATCTTTGCGTCGCCGCGACCCACGGCCGACTTGCGTCGGCGAATGTAGCCATCTGACGCCTCGCGACCCAGCGTACGCGCCATTCGCTGGCCTTGTGTTTTCTGCGGATTCGGTCATGCTTTTCAATGCAAGTAA
Source organism: Allostellaceae bacterium (assembly GCA_035632055.1). GTDB lineage: Bacteria > Pseudomonadota > Alphaproteobacteria > ATCC43930 > CGMCC-115725 > REEB95. Next base: position 32,733 of record DASQHO010000054.1, on the reverse strand, counting down.
CGTTGATCGGCCATGCAGCCGTAGGAGTTACAATGAGTGACGCCGTGAAAGCCCGGGCCAATGGTGCCGACCTCGATGCAATCCGCGACGACATCGACACCTTGCGCAAGGATCTCGCGCGTCTTATGGAGCACGTAAAGTCGGGCGCGTTGCACAACATCACGGGCCAAGTCGAGGAAATGTCCGATGAGGCGCGCCGGCTCTACAATCAGGCGCTTGCCGAAGGCGAGCGCGGTGCCGAAGCACTGGCTCGCCAAGTCGAGGAGCGGCCGCTGACGAGCTTGTTGATCGCTTTCGGTCTGGGCTTCATCGGCAGCCGACTGGTTCTTCGCTAGGTCGCTGACGCGGATGGGCGGCATTGTCAATCTCGCGTTAGCCATTCTAGCCGAAATCACCACATTTGAACGCATCCGGAAGCGAGCGCCCCGCATTGCGACCGCCGTGCTTCTGGTCGTCCTGGCGTTCGCCGTCGTTGCCGGCGGCTTCGGCTGCGCTGTCGCAGCCTTGTGGATCTGGTTACTGCCGGTCGTTGGCCCTTGGGGCGCGCCGCTGATTTGTGCCGGCGTTCTGATCCTCATGGCCGGTGGATTGATCGGTGGCGGATACTGCCTCGCGCGCAGCCGACCGAAGACCGTCAACAGCACGCTAGCAACCGCTATCGAAAGTGGCGATTTTGCTCCGCTAATTCACGAGCACAGATGGCTCCTCCTGACCCTGGCGGCGCTGAGCGGGGCGGCCGCCGCCGAAAGAGTCGGCAAAACAGCGCGACGCAAACGCTAGCCTACCACCCGGTGTCCGGGTGGCCCGCGGTGCAGACTTAGATTGTGTGCCGTGTTGATGAGGCCGACGTGCGAAAAAGCCTGCGGAAAATTTCCCAAGAGCCGTCTGGCGTGCGGATCGTATTCTTCGGCAAGCAAGCCAACGTCATTACGTAACGCCAGTAACCGCTCAAACAATGTCCGCGCCTCACGCCGCCGCCCGACCAGCGCATAATTGTCAGCGAGCCAGAAGGAGCAGATCAAGAACGCACCTTCGTCACCGGACAATCCGTCGGGCGCCTGCTCGGGAATATAGCGCCGTACCAGCCCGTCGTACGTCAGTTCCTGGGCAACCGCATCCATCGTCTTAGCCACGCGCGGATCGTCGGGCGGCAGGAACCCGACCAGCGGAATCCGCAACAGCGCCGCGTCGAGTGCCTTGCCGCCGAACTGCTGCACAAATACGCCGCGTTCGTGATCGACGCCATGGGTACAGGCTTCGTGATGGATCTGATCACGGACTGCTGCCCAGCGTTTGGCCGGACCTTTGAGACCAAATTTCTCCGCCGAGCGGACAGCGCGGTCGAACGCAACCCATGCCATAACGGCGGAATGGGTATTGCGCTGCTCGGCGTGACGGGCCTCCCAGATGCCGGAATCGGGCTTTTGCCAATTGCCTTCGAGATATTCGAGCAACTGCTGCTGGACGCGTTCGGTGTCATCTTCAGGCTCCGCGCCGTGGACGCGCGCGGTATAGAACACGTCCATTACGTCGCCAAAAACATCCAGCTGCCGTTGCAGATGTGCGGCGTTGCCGATCCGCACCGGCCGACTGCCGGCGTAACCGGCGAGCCACGGCAGTTCGTGCTCGCTTAGCCGCCGTTCGCCGGCGATGCCGTACATGATCTGCATGTCGGCGGGCGCACCGGCGACTGCCCGGAGCAACCACTCCCGCCACGCCTTGGCTTCCTCGACATAGCCGGAAAGGATGAATGCGAACAGCGTGAAGGTGGCATCGCGCAGCCAGCAATACCGATAATCCCAATTGCGCCCGCCACCGAGCTGTTCCGGAAGTGACGTGGTCGGAGCGGCAACAATGCCGCCGGTCGGCGCATAGGTGAGCGCTTTGAGCGTCAGCAGCGAGCGCATCACCGCGTCGTGCCATTCGCCGCCCGCCTCAGGTGTGCAGCGTCCGCTCCACTTCCGCCAATAATCTTCAGTGTCGTCAAGCGCCGCCCGCGGATCGAGCCCCGGCGGCTCGTCGTCGTATGAACGCCACCAAGTGACCGTGAATGACGCGCGTTCGCCGGCACGCACAGTAAAATCCGCAATTGTGCCCTTGCCGTGATTTTTGAGTTCGACAGAGGTCCGCAGCACTACGGCTTCGGGGCCGGCGATCATCTGTACGCCGTGTGCGCGCCGGCGAAGCCATGGAACGGTGTTGCCGTAATCGAACCGAAAATTCACATCGAGTTTCATCGGCACGGCACCACGGTCGCCGCGGACGACCCGCATCACGTCCACCACGCCTTGCCGAGCCTTGGGCATGAAATCGATCAACGTGACAACGCCCGAATCACAGATGAATTCAGTTTCGAGAATCATCGTATTGCCGCGGTAGCGCCGCGACACGCTGCGCACGGGTTCGGCTGGCGCGATTAACCATCGGCCATTGTCGGGCGTGCCGAGCAATGCGGCGAAACACGCCGCAGCGTCGAAACGCGGCAGCGCTAGCCAATCGATCGACCCGTCACGGCCGACGAGCGCTGCGGTCGCGCAATTGCCGATCAGCGCATAATCCTCGATCCGTGCCGCCGGCTTGTTTGGCGCAGTCATGCGATACGACCGTCGGCTGCCCTTGCGGACGCTGTCAAGCAAATCGCCGCTGGCGATCGGGCGGCGTTCAACCCATCATGATCTGTCACGGCGGTTTCGCCATTCGACACGCGTGCAGTTCGGGCAATTTGGCGAATAATGCCGTTACGCGGGGTAGAGATTCCATTGGGCATGTCCGTTTAATCACGGAACCTAAGACGGCTCAGCAATTCGACGAGTCGGTGCGGTAGGGGTTCCGCGGCAATGCGGCTATATATTTCCCGCAACGCGGCCGCAATCCGGTCAAACTCGGCCCGCGTCGGCGGCTTGGGCGACGATGCTTTGCCGGATATTGATCGCCGTTTGTCGCGGGCAGCCGCTGTCGGCATCGGATCGCGCTCAAGCCGTGGGTCGCACCGGCAGCGACTCTGCCGTGGCCGCCATGCAATTCGATCGGTAGCCGTACCGGACCATCGGATCACTTCGCGCCTCAGTATTCAAACGGCGGCACTGGCAGATTGGTTCAACCGATACAGCGTGGGCGCGCTAGAGGCTCGTGGCAGCGGTGCTTCGGACACTACGAACGCGGCGCTGGCATAAACGTCCGGATACCGAACGCGCCGGCGACGATCCCCTCCTTGGCCTGGCCAACGAACAAACCGCAATCGATCACGCCGGGAATCGCTACAACGCGCGTCGCGAGCGTCAGCGGATCGGTGATTGTGCCGCATGTGCAGTCGGCGATCATCAAACCGTCGTCGGTGACGAAATCGCGACCGTTAACCTGACGAATCACTCCGGGGGCGCCGACATCTGCAAGTCCGATGAGCGCGCGCGCCCGTGCGAATGGCAGTAATGCAACGGGCAGCGGCGTATGGCTGCCAAGTTGGTCGACCAGTTTGCGGTCATCGGCGATCACGACGAATCGCCGGCTAGCACGCGCAACCAGCTTTTCGCGCACCAAACTACCGCCACCGCCTTTGATGAGGTTGAGTGTGCCGCGTTCGATCTCATCGGCGCCATCGATAGCCAGATCGATCGACCGGCCGTCGAACGGGATTAACGGGATTCCATGCCGGCGCGCGAGTTTGGCCGTGCGTTCCGATGTCGGAACGCCGACAACCCGCAGGCCGCCCGCGATGCGCGCTGCCATCGCCGCAAGCGCGAATTCGGCAGTGGTGCCGCTGCCAAGCCCAACGGTCATGCCATCGGTAATCATTGCAACAGCGTGCTCCGCCGCCGCACGTTTGAAGCCGTCAATCGCCGCTTGCGAATCCGGCATTCGCTCAGCGGCCGCGATGGCGCCGCACCGGAACGCCCGCGCGCGCCAATTCGCTTCCCAGACGTCCACTCAACCAGAGGCCAAACATGCGTAGGTCGCTGATCAGCGACCACAATGGGTGCGTGAACGTGGCCGGCCGGTTGCCTTCGATCATCGCGTGCGCCAACCACGCTGGGCCATATCCGGCCACGATCGCGCCAGCCAAAAACCAAAGACTGCCTGTTGCGAAGAGGCCGGCGACACAGACCATCGCGGCACCGGTACCGAAAAAATGCCAAAGCCGCGTTTCGGCACGGCCGTGCTCCCGCAAATAGTGCGCCCAAAACTGCGCATAATCGTCGAACGGGCCAGTGTGCCGACGCGGCGGCCGGGTGAAACTGCGGGCCATGGATCGCGTCTAACTATAGAAAATCAGTCGGGGCACCACCAGTGGCTACAGGCATGCGGGAATTGCCTTCAAACCGCCAAAATCGGGCGCATCATTTGGCCTAAATGGTTGGAATCGGCGCCCGTCGACGACCAACCGCGTATCATGGAGGGTTCGATGAAATGCGCAGCTCTCGTCCTACTGGCCACCTTGGCCATGGGCGGTACGGCGCATGCCCAGGCTTGGCCGAACGCAACACCGTCGCCATACGGCGCGCCCGCAGCACAATATTCCGCGGTCGCACCAGCGCGGTCCGCCGCTGTCGTGTCGTCGCCAGCCGTGGCGACCGGCGAGGGGCTTGGCGTAGCCCCGCATGCGCTTGGTGCCGCCGCACCCAGCGGAGGCACAACGAGCCGAGCGGCGCTACCCGCGTCCGGCGAGACGCCAGTTGCCGATCTCGACAACCCGGAAGGTGACCGGGCCACTGCTGCGCTTAACGTACTTGAGGCGCAAGGCTATGCGTCGTTTAGCGATTTCCGCCCGGTCGGCACCAAATTCACGGCCCTGGTGAGCGACAACGGTCAGAAATTCCGCGTTCTGATCGACCCGGACATGGGACAAATTTCGCGGCAATAGGCGGAGAACCGCTAGCGCGAGTGATTTGGTGGCATTTTCATTCGCACGTTCGTACGAATGCATGACACGAGCCCGGCTGCTGCCGACCGGTGCCGCTCTCATTCTGGTGTCCGCGCTATTGGCGTTCGCCCGGCCCGCGTGCGCCAACACGCAAACCTACCAATACGAAGTCGAGCACCCAACATTCGGGCACATCGGCACCTATACGAACGTCATCGACCAATCGGGCGATCGCACGCACGTCGAAACCGTGCTGCATGTCGCGGTGCGGTTACTTGGGATCGTCGTCTACCGCCAGAATGCGACGCGCAGCGAGGATTGGCACAATGGCCGGCTTGTCGCGTTCCATGGCGTCACCACGACCAACGGCGTCAGCGTCGAAATATCGGGTCAAGCGCGCGGTAACGCCTTCGCAATTACGACGCCCGACGGCACGATTCTGGCGCCAGCCGATGTGCGAACGTCCAATCCGTGGTCGCCCAGATTCCTCAATGCACATGTGGTGATGTCAACCAAGAGCGGCCGGATTGAGACCGTGCACATCAGCGGCGGCAATTGGACGGCAGTGATGTTCGACGGCCAGGCACGTCTTCTTCACCAGTATCAGATCGATGGACAGAAACGCGGTGTCGTGTGGCTCGATGATCGTGGGGTCCCGATCGCGTTCAAAGTCTGGGAGAACGGATCGCCAATCGAGATCATTTTGACCTCGCCGGCGGTACCGCTGCGTCAGGCGACGATACATACGCGCTGAGCAGCGCGGCGCCCTGGTCTTTGTCACATTAAACTTGGATACTGTGCCGCTTTGGCGGCGCGACGGAGGCGTGCGTGGACGTGTATTCAGGCCCGGTCTTCGAGATGGCGCGGAAGCAATTCAATACCGTCGCCGATCATCTCGGCATCCCCGAAAATGAGCGCGACCGTCTGCTTTATCCGAAACGCGCCGTGACTGTCGCCGTTCCGGTCAACATGGACGATGGCCGCACGCAGATCTTCGCTGGCTATCGCGTGCAGCACCATCTGACGCTCGGCCCTACCAAAGGCGGCACGCGCTTCGCGCCACGGCTCGAGCTCGGTGAAGTGGCTGCATTGGCCGTGTGGATGAGTTGGAAATGCGCGCTCGTCGGCTTGCCATATGGCGGCGCCAAAGGCGGCGTCGCCTGCGATCCGCGCGCATTGTCGAGGCGCGAGCTCGAAGCCGTATCGCGCCGCTACATGCAGGAAATGATCCCGTTCGTCGGACCACGTACTGACATCATGGCGCCCGACATGGGCACCAACGAGCAGGTCATGGCGTGGTTCATGGATACCTATTCGATGTTTCAAGGTCATGCGGTCACTGAGATTGTCACCGGCAAGCCGGTCGGCGTTGGCGGCACAGTCGGCCGCCGCGAGGCGACCGGGCGTGGGATTGCCTACCTCGTGGCACGGGCGCTCGAGACGATGGGACTCAAATCCATCGAGGCGACCGCGATCGTCCAAGGCTTTGGCAACGTCGGTTCCGTTGCTGCGGCGACCCTTGCGCGCCGCACGGGCATGAAGATCATCGGCCTAGCAGACCATACTGCGGCTTATTACGACGACCGCGGATTGCCACTCGATGCGATCGAGGCGCACGCGCGAACGCACGGCGGCGTCCTCGCCGGCTGGTCGAAGGAGGCGGCTATCGGCGCCGACGAGCTGCTGACTCAGGCTTGCACGGTGCTGGTTCCTGCCGCCATCGAACAGGTAATCACCGAAAAAAATGCCGACCAGCTCAAGTGTCGCATCCTGGCTGAAGGCGCAAACGGTCCGACGACGCCGGGCGCCGACGCCATTCTCGACCGGCGCCAGAACGAGATATTCGTCATCCCCGATATTCTGTGCAATTCGGGCGGCGTCATCGTCTCCTATTTCGAATGGGTGCAGGATTTGCAGCAGCTGTTCTGGACCGAGACCGAAGTCAATCACCGGCTTGAGCAAATTCTGGAAACTGCCTTCCGCCTCGTCGCCCGGCGCGGCCGCAACGACCGGGTCTCGAACCGTATCGCAGCGATGGCCATCGGCGTCGAAAAAGTCCGTGCTGGCAAGCAGCTGCGCGGCCTGTTCCCATGAGGCGGCCGTGGCTGCGATCCTGATCGATAGCTTCGTTATCTTCGGCGTGATCATCGATCCGATCGGCACTGCGGTCGTTTTCGCGACGTTGACGCACGACTGGAGCCGTCGGGAGCAGCGCGATGCTGCGTTGCGCGGCGTTTCAGTCGCGGCGGTTCTGCTTCTGGTCTTCGCGTTTGGTGGCGCGCCCTTGCTGCAGGCGCTGGGAATCTCAATTGCCGCCTTTCACATCGCGGGTGGCGTATTGCTGTTCCTGCTGGCGATCGACATGACCTTTGCGAGGCCGTCGGGTTTCCACGCACCAACGCCGCCTGAACGCGAAGAAGCCCGGCGACGCGACGACGTTGCGGTCTTTCCACTCGCCTTTCCGCTGCTGGCCGGCCCCGGCGCTCTGACCTCGACGGTGCTCCTTGTCGGTCGCGCCGGAACGCCCGAGGCCACAGCAGCAGTTATTGCCGCGCTTGCCGTCGTGCTCGCATTGACCCTCGTAGCGCTGCTGTCGGCCGTACGGCTGTCTCGTCTGTTGGGTATCACCGGCGCCAACGTCATCAGCCGGGTCCTGGGCCTCATCTTGGCGGCGCTGGCGGCACAATTCGTACTCGACGGTTTGGCGGCGAGCAGCCTGCACTTCTAGCGCTGCCCGCGCGGCGGAACTTTGGGTTCGCGCCACCGTTGACAATTCGACAGAAAACGAGCGTGGAGCGCGGCATCATGGACGATGACCCGTCGCGCGCAGCAGAACCCGCAACGCGGCGCGCGCAGCGCATGCCATTGCGCGAAATATGGAATTGGATCGCGCCATGGCTAGCAGGCGTACTGCTCGGCTGCGCGTCGCTGCTCGGCTTCGTTACCGCCAGCGGTGCCGGCGGCCCGGATACGTACGCGACCGGCTTATTCACCGCTGGCTTGGCACTCGTCGCATTGATTTGGCTCGTGAAACGTGCTTGCGATCGTCCGGCGCGCGGCTGGACATTCGACATTTCGGTCCAGCGGCCAGAATCACTGCTGCTACTGGTCGCGTTGTTGGTCTCCATCGGCATCGGCGGCCTATTCCTGGCCGCCGATGCGCACGGCGCAGCGGAATCAGCGGGTTACGCGCTGTTTGTCGTGTGCCTGCTGTTCATTGCCTGGAACCTCAAGCACCATTACGACCAAATGGACTCCCGCTAACCGACTGCAACCGTCACCTCCAACTAAATTCGCTCCGGCAGCGGCTTGCCGCGCGTTTCCGGCAGCAACAGGGTTGCCAGAAAGCCGACGATATAGATGAAGCTGATCGAGACCGCAGCGTTCCCGAAGCCGCCGAAATTGGCGATCAGCGTTCCGGCAATCAGGGGCCCGACGAAGGCGACGAAGCGCGGCGCGTTGAACGCGAAAGCGACGCCAGTCGCGCGCACCGAAGTTGGGAATAACTCCGGCAGCCACACCGGCATCCAGGAATATTGGCCGAGCGTGAAGAAGCCGTTCACGGCCGCGACCAAAAGCAGAAGGTTCAAATCGTGCGTCCACAGGAACAGCACCGGCGTCATCAGCAGCGATAGCGCGTAGAACACCAGTACCACCGGTTTGCGGCCGTAGATGTCGGCGAGGAATCCGACCCCGACATAGCCGATGATCGCGCCTATGTTGTAGGCCATACCGGTGTAACCGGCCCAAACCGGCCCTGATAGGCCGGCTTTGGCAGCAACCGATGCGACATAAGGCGGCACGAAGCTCGAAATGCCCCACCACGCCAATGTCGTCGACAACGACATCAGGAACGTAGCCACGAGCCGCCGCCGCACCGGCGGATCGGCAAATAGTTCGACCAACGTGAAACGCGTCAGCGCATGGTCCGCGGCGTCGAGTTTGCCGCCGCCCCTCTTCCGTTCAGTCGCCGCCTTGCGGCGTTTGTCGGTGCGCTCCCACACCGCCGATTCCGGAATACCGCGCCGGATCCACAGCGTGAACAGTCCGGGCACGACGCCGATCAAATACATGTAACGCCATGCATCCGGACCGTGCGCCCCGACGAACACCCAGATCAGCGACGCCGCGAAGAAGCCGATACCGAGACCGCATTGCATGAGTCCGGCGCCGCGGCCGCGCGCCTTGTCAGGCCAGAGCTCCGCGGTAATTGAAGTGCCAGTCGCCCATTCCGAACCGATTGCCACGCCGACGATGAAGCGAAGGACCGCGAACGATTCCCAGCTCCAGGCGATAGCGCTCAAGCCGGTCATCAGCGAATAGGCGAGGATCGCCAGCATCATGGTGCGCTTGCGGCCGATGTAGTCGGCGAGGACTCCGCCGATCATGCCGCCGACGCCCCAGCCGAGCAGCGTGGTGGCGATAATCGTGCCGGCGAAGACCGGAATTCGCGCATATTGAGAGGGATCGAGCAGCTGATGCAGGGCGACGCCGATCGTCAGGATCAGCGCATAGAGTTCATAACCGTCGAACAACCAGCCGAGATTGGTGGCGAGCAACGTGTTCCATTGGCTCCGATTGAGCGAGCGATACCACGGACCTGAGACATCAGCATTGATGGCCATGACGATCCTCCCCTAATGGGACGGTCATTCAGCCGCCGCTCTTGCGCTTACGCGATGCGACCCTGACCGCCTCGATGATTTCTGGATAGGCACCACACCGGCACAGGTTACCAGAAAGGTAGTGCTTGATCTCGTCTTCACTGGGTTCCGGGTTTTCGTCCAGCAACTGCTTGGTCATCAACACGAATCCCGGCGTGCAGAAGCCACATTGGAAGGCTCCGCACTCGATGAAGGCTTCCTGCACCGGATCGAGTCGTTCGCCTGTTGCCAACCCCTCGATCGTCTCAACCCGCGCGCCGTCCACCCTGGCCGCCAGGAAAAGGCAGCCTGAAATCGCGCGGTCGTCCACGACGACCGTGCAACAGCCGCACAGCCCCTGACCGCAGCTCTCGCGCGCGCCAAAAAGCGCGAAACGGCTGCGGAGGACATCGACCAGCGTCTCGTGCGTGCCGATCTCGACCGTGACCGATCGGCCGTTGAGGGTGAATCGGATGCGACGTGTCGCGCTCATCGGCCTGCTTTCGTCAGCGCGCGATAGACTGCTTCTGGTGTCAGCGGCAGTTCTGTCAGACGCACACCAACTGCGTCGTCGATGGCATTGGCGATTGCCGGCGAGACGCCGAAGGTTGCTGTCTCCCCGACTCCTTTTGCGCCAAATGGTCCGTTGCGTTGTTCCGCCGCGACCGCCTCGTTCTCGATCCGCGCCGGCAGGTCACGCATGCCCGGTATCTTGTAGTCGGCGAGATTGGGATTGAGCAGCTGTCCTTCGGCGAATTCCATGCGCTCCTGCATAGTGAAGCCGAGTTGCATAATCGCGCCGCCTGAGAGCTGCGTCTCGACGATCCGTAGATTGATCGGCGTACCAAGATCGGCAACGTTGATCAGGCGCATCACGCGCACGTGCCCGGTTTCGGTGTCGACTTCAACCTCGGCGCCGGTGCCGCCGACCATCCAGAACGGCGTCGCATTCGGCGTCAGGCCGGTATCGTGATCGGGCGACGCGTAGCTCGGTATAAAGCTGCCAATACCGATGATGTTACCGGCCTGCATGCCGTATTTGCGGCGGAAAAGTTCCGGCAGTGGAATATTGCTGCCCGGCGGGAGGTCGAGCTCCGCTTTGAGCGCGTCGACCTTGGCGCGCGCGTCCTCGGCGGCGCGCTTGACCGCGTTGCCCATATGAAAGGTCGAGCGCGAGCCGAGCGTCGCCATATCGTAAGGCGTGACGTCGGTGTCCGGATGCACAACGCGCACGGTTTCGGCCGGTATGTCGAGCACTTCGGCCGCGATCTGCGCCATCGCCGTATCGGAGCCCTGGCCCATATCGACCGTGCTGCAATAGAGCGCACAGCTGCCATCGGCGTAGAGGTTGACGATCGCAACCGAAGTGGTTGGCGCGATTGACGCCTTGAAGCCGATGGCAATGCCGCGACCGCGCTTGAGGTTGCCTTGTCCGCGGTCGAACGGCCGTCCCCAGCCGATGCGTTCGACCAACCGGTCGAGTACCTTGCCGGTGGCGGCGTCTTGCATCACCGTGCCAGTCGCTTGCGGCCGCCCATCGCGCAGAAAATTGCGGCGGCGGAAGTCGATCGGATCAATGCCGAGCGCACGCGCGATCATGTCTGTGTGGCTCTCATAGGCCCACACCAGCTGAGGGATACCGAAGCCGCGCAGCGCTCCGGCCGGCGGACGATTGGTGTAAAGCGCATAGGAATCGATGGAGACGTTTTCGATGTCGTAGGGACCCGCCGCCGTGAAACCGGATTTCTGCGTCACACGCGGGCCGATATCGGCATAGGCGCCGCCGTTCCACCACACTTCGCACTCCCGCGCAGTGACGCGTCCGTCCTTGCTCACCGCGCTTTTGATGCGGAAGGTCGAAGGATGCTTGGTGATGGTGAAAAACTGCTCGTCCATCGCCAGCGAAATCTTCACCGGGCGGCGCGTCAGCAGCGCCAGCGCCGCAACCAGCGCCTCGAGCTTGATGTAGAGTTTCGCGCCGAAGCCGCCGCCAAGGAAAGCGGTCTTGACGCGCACGTGGTTCTCCGGCCAGCCGAGCAATCGTGCAATTTCGATGCGCACGAAGGACGGGCTTTGAGACGCGGTATAGATCGTGAGCGTACCGTCGCCGGGCTCTGCCGCGGAAACGAACGGCTCAAGCGGCGTATGCATCACCGGCTGCGTGCGGAACGTATGCTCGAAGACATGCTCCGCGGCAGCAAAGGCCGACCTTACGTCGCCGCGACGCAGTCGGAAATCGAGTGCGAGATTGGTGCCTTTGCGGCCTTCGAGATGTTTCAGATCGGGAAATGTGCCGGCAGGCTTGAGGACATCGTGGACGATGACGTTCGACGTCATCGCTTCGACTTCGTCGGTCACGGCCGGAAGCTCGTCGTACTCCGCCACGATCAGCCGCGCGGCCTCTTCGGCGATGTGCGGATCCTCGGCTAGCACGACGGCGACTGGCTCGCCGACGTGCCGCACCTTGTCGATCGCCAGGATCGGCTGATCGTGGAAGGCCGGCCCGTAATAGGGATTTGGAATCACTCGGCGAACATCGTCGCTGACGAACACCGCATGGACACCGGAGACACGACGCGCTGCGTCGACCTCGACGTGCCGGATGCGGCCGTGCGCGATGGCGCTGCGGAATATCTTGCCGTGCAGCATGCCAGGCACTTGCCAGTTGTGTACGTACTCGGCGTGGCCGGTCACCTTGGCGCGACCCTCGAGCCGCGGTAGCGAGCGTCCGACTTGGCCGGCTTTTGCCGTTGCGTTCATGCCGTACCGCCGCTGTGCGCTTGAGCTGCGCGCAATGCGCGTCCGACGAAGACTTTCACCAGCTGTTTCTTGTAGGCAACCGAACCGCGCGCATCGCCGACGACATCGGCCTCCTCGGCGGCCGCCGCACCGACGCGCGCGAGCAGTGCGTCGTCGAGTGTCCGTCCGGCGATCGCACCTTCGGCCACTTTGAGTCGCGTCGGCGTTTCGGTCGCGGCACCAAGCACGATCCGCGGCGACTTGATCATGCCGCCGGAATCTTCCCAGACGACGGCTACACCAAGCGCCGGCCAATCGTCGGCGGAGCGGGTGGTGCATTTGAGGTAAGCCGCCCGCTTGCCGCCAACCGGCGGAATCACGGCTTCGACGATCAGCTCGTCGCCCTTGCACCGGGTCTCATAGAGGCCGGTTGCGAAGCCTTCGACTGCCACGGTGCGCTCTCCGCGCGGACCGGCGAGTACTAACTCAGCGTCGAGCGCGATCAACACCGGTGGCAAGTCGCTGTGCGGATCGGCATGGGCGAGATGGCCGCCGAGCGTCGCCACATTGCGCACACGCACGTTCGACAATGTCCGCAACGTGTGACCAATCACCGGGCAATTGCGCCGCAGCTCGATCGAGCGCTCGAGCGAAGCGAGCCGCGTCATCGCACCGATGCGCAATCCGCCATCCGATTCGACGTGGATGCGTTCCAAGCGATCGCCAGCAGCGCACAAACTGACGAGCCGCTTTGGTCGGAAGAAGCCGGACTTCATCAGCAACATCAGCGCCGTGCCGCCGGCCAACGGCCGCACCGCGGGGTCATCGGGGTCGAGCAACTTGATCGCTTCACTGAGCGACGATGGTTCGACTAGATCGAACGGCATCACGCGAACACCACCAATCCAGCTGGCGTCAGGCGATGACGCGCGCCTTGGCTTCGCCGCCGCCGGCCCCCAAATCCTCAAGACGGCGTTTTGCCGGCTCGATGCCCCACGCCCAGACCACGACGATCTGAATCACCAACAGGCCGATCATCATCGCCAGCACGCCGGTGACGCCCCAGGTCTGGAATAGCGCGACCACTAGCAGTGGCGTGACGATGGTCGCGCCGCGGCCAAACATATTGCAGATACCATTCGCCCGCAGGCGGACCTCCGTCGGGAACAGCTCTGATGTATAGACACCGTAGAGGATCGAGGTGAGCACATAGATGCCGACGATCAGCACGAAACCGACGCCAAGCACCGCCTCGGGCTGCTTCATGAACGGATAGATCGCGCCCAGCACGATGCACCAGACCGAGCCGCCGATGATGGTGAACTTGCGGCCGAGCCGGTCGGCGGAAAACGCGCCGAGCGCGCAACCGATCAGCGAGCCCGAAACGATCGCCAGCGTGTAAGTGAGCGATTGTGTCACGCTCATTCCCTGCTTGACGAAGAAGGTCGGCAGCCAATTGACGAAGCCGAAGATCAACGCGTTGATGGTGATGAGCACGACACTGCCGACAACCATCAGCGGCAGCAGCTTGGGTCCGGCAAGCGACGCCAGCGTGAAGGCTTCGAGCGGCTTGGCCGGCGCTGGCGGGGGCAATGGTTTACCGCCCGAGACGTCTGCCTCGATGCGCTGTAGCAGTTCGTCGGCCTCCTTCATTCGGCCCTGGGTTTCGAGCCAGCGCGGCGATTCTGGCAGGTTTTTGCGCAGATACCAGACGATCAGCGCGCCGATGCCGGCGACTACGAAGAGCGGCCGCCAGCCGAAGCTCGGAATGATTAGTCGCGCCAGCACCGCCGTGACCGGCAATCCGGAGACGACCACGAAGGCCATGAACGCCATCCATTTGCCGCGCGTCTGCGGCGGAACGAACTCGGTCATGGTGCCGTAGCCGACGACGATCTCGGCGCCGAGACCGAAGCCCATGACGAAGCGTAGCCCGTTGAGCCAGTTGATGTCGGGTGCGACGGCCGCAGCCAGCGATGCGAGACCGAAGATCATCAGGTTGAACTGATAGGTGAAGCGCCGCCCGTAGCGGTCGCCAAGAAATCCCGCCGCCAGCGAACCGAGTGTCATTCCGATGAACGTCAGCGACAGGAACCAGCCGTTTTGCGCCAACGTCGAAAAACCGGACTTCACCGTCGTGCCCAGAACCGGGCCGGCGATATAGAGATCGTAACCGTCGAAAAACATGCCGGCGCCGATCAGCCAGAAGATACGATAGTGCCAGGCGGAAATCGGCAGGCGATCGAGACGAGCGCCGGAATTGGCCAGTGCTGACATCGGGTGAACCCCCTCCCTAAGATTTATTGTGTGCGGCTTTGCTGCCGTATTGCCTATAACGCTAGCGGAAACCCTGTCCGATTGCCATGGCACGGGTAAGGAGCGCGATGGATACGGCCGCACAAACCAAGCTCGACGTCATTGAATCCGGCAGCGGCCGGGCCCTCGTTCTGCTCCATTCGCTGCTGTCGGATCGCAGGGCATTCGACCGCGTGACGCCGCGCCTGGCGCGCGAACGCCGCGTCGTACTGGTTGACCTGCCGGGATTCGGCGGCTCGGCACCGGCCGGTCCGCGGATCGAGGATTTCGCCGACCGGATCGCGGAGAATTTACCGCGCTTCGGCCTGAAGCCGGCGGAGACCGACGTGCTCGGCAACGGCTTTGGCGGCTTCGTCGCGGTGGCGCTCGCAGTGCGTCATGGCGGTAAGTTCGATCGTCTGGTTCTGGTCGACACCGGCGCCGCGATTCCCGAAGCGGGCAAACCGGCCTTCGAAAAGATGGCCACGGCGGTCGAAAGCGGCGGCATGGCGGCCGTGCTCGAGGCCGCACTCGTGCGTATGTTTCCGGCAGATTTTCTTGCGGCGCATCCCGAAATCGCGGCGCAGCGCCGGGCTGCGTTGCTGGCGATGAATCCGCAGCGCTTTGCCGCCGCGTGCCGCGCGCTCGCGGCGCTCGATCTGCGCGATGCGATCAAGTCGATTCGCAATCCGACGTTGGTCATCGTCGGCCTCAAGGACACCGCGACGCCGCCGGCGCTGTCGCACGAGATCGCCGCGACGATTCCCGGCGCCCAGCTGGTCGAGATGCCGCATTGCGGGCATTCGCCGCACATCCAGGATCCAGAGGGATTCTGGAATGCGTTGAAGCTGTTTCTCGGCCTCACGGGCTAACGCACCCAAGAAACCAGCCTAGAATCAATTATTTAGCCGTGGCTTGACGGGACGGCGACAAGCAGGAATTAATAGGAACAATTCATGAACAAAGGGACCCGGCCGGGAGGCTTCCCTATGGTGCAACGGCTGGAGCTTGCCGCGTTGAAGGCCCGTCTCGCGCGCGCCGCGGAAGCGTCGCAAGCGGGCGTGCTGCCGCTGGGCGCCTTGCCCGCGCTGCCGCGTGCCGGCCTGCACGAAATTGCGGGCGATGCGGCAGCGAGCGGCTTTGTCGCCACGCTCGCCGGAGCGCTCGCCGGCGGATACGGCCGCGTCCTGTGGTGCATGCCGCTTATGGCGTTGCGCGAGGCCGGTACGCTTTACGGACCCGGTCTGGCTGCCTGCGGACTCGATCCAGCGCGGCTCGTCGTCGTCAATCCGCGCCAAACGCGAGATGCGCTGTGGACGATGGAAGAAGCGTTGCGTGGCGGCGTGTTTGCCGCGGTGATCGGCGAGGCCGAGATGTCGCCGCCGATTGCCGCGCGCCGTCTGCAGCTCGCGGCGGAAGCGCACGCGACTGCCGCGTTGCTACTGTTGCCGCCGCGAGTACCCAGCGCCAGCGTCGGCATGACACGCTGGCGCGCAACGTCGGCACCCGGTGGCGCCTGGCATATCGAACTCGCGCGTTGCCGCAACGGCGCATCCGGAACCTGGCTGGTGGAGTGGAACAATGCGACGCATCGCTTCGATCTGGTTGCCGTATCTGGCAAGCGACCTGGCGCGCCGGCATCGTCCGGACTGGGCCGATCGGCCCGTGGCGCTGATTGCCGAGCAGGCAAAGCGCCTGTTCGTCGCCGCACCTGACGTACTGGCCCAAGCCAGCGGCATCGTGCCGGGACAGACGCTCGCCGATGCGCGCGCGCTGACCAGCGATCTTGCAGTGGCACCCTTCGATCCGACGGCCATCACGCGTGCAATCGACGGCATCGCGCAATGGTGCATGCGCTACACGCCGGTGACGGCGCCCGCCTCTGACGATGGTGTTTTTCTCGATCTCACCGGCTGCGCACCGTTATTCGGTGGCGAGACAGCATTGCTCACGGAACTCATCGCGCGGCTTGCGCGCCAGGGCTTCACGGCGCATGTCGCTGTTGCCGGCACGCCTGGCGCTGCCTGGGCGCTAGCGCATTTCGCGCCCGGCACTATCGCCACATCGGCAACAGAACGCGCAGCGCTCGCCGACCTGCCGGTCGAAGCGTTGCGGTTGATGCCCGAGACGGTCGCGACGTTGCGTCGGCTGGGTCTGGACACGATCGGTGCGCTTTACGATTTGTCGCGTGCCGCGCTGACGCGCCGTTTCGGCGATGGGTTTTGCCGCCGGCTCGATCAGGCGCTTGGCCGTGTCTGCGAGCCGATCTCGCCGCTGCGCGAAGTACCGCCCTGGCGCGAGCGCCGCGACTTTGCCGAACCGTTGCTGCAGTTGGAGGATATCGCCGTCACCTTGCAGCGCCTGATCGAATCCTTGTGTGCGCGGCTTGCTGTTGAAGAGCTGGGCGTGCGTGGCCTCGAGTGTTTTGGATTCCGCACCGACGGCAGCACGGCACGCGCCCGCATCGGCACCGGCCGGCCATCGCGCGATCCTGCTCATCTGGCCCGGCTCTTCGCCGGGAAACTGTCGCTGCTCGATCCCGGCGAAGGCATGGATGGCATGGTGCTGAGCCCGATCGCGCTCGAACCGCTGGCGCCCGAGCAACCGACGCTGACGCGCGACGATGCACAGCCCGGTGACTTGGCCGTGCTGCTCGACCGTCTCGCCAACCGCTTAGGCGCGGCCAACGTCTTCGCCCTGGCGCCGGTCGAAAGCCATCGGCCCGAACGCGCCCAGCGCCGTGTCGCGCCGAATACGGCTGCGCACAATCTGCGCTGGCCCAACGGCATGCGCCGGCCACTACGCCTGTTCGCCAATCCCGAGGCGATCGAAGCCGAGGCAGCGACACCTGAGGAAGCACCACTGCACTTCACCTGGCGACACGTTCGCCATTGCGTTCACTGCGCCGAAGGACCCGAGCGCATCGCCGCCGAATGGTGGCGTAATGCCGCACCCGCAGCGCGCGAGACGCGCGATTATTACCGCGTCGAGGATGAAGATGGCGGCCGCTTCTGGCTCTATCGCCAAGGCGCCGGCGAAGCATCGCGCTGGTACCTGCACGGCCTGTTCGCGTGACCGCTTATGCCGAGCTCCAGGTCACCAGCAATTTCAGCTTCCTGCGCGGCGCCTCGCATCCGCATGAACTGATCGCGACCGCCGCGGCGCTCGGCCATCAGGCGATCGCGATCACCGACCGCAACAGCCTTGCTGGCGTGGTACGCGCGCACGAAGCAGCGCGGCAAGCCGGCATCCGTTTCGTCGTCGGAGCGCGGCTTGATCTTGACAACGCGCCGAACTTTCTCTGTTTTCCCACCGACCGCGCCGCCTATGGCCGACTGACCCGGCTGATCACGGTCGGGCGACGGCGCGCGCCCAACGCCCAATGCCGCCTCACTCTCGACGATCTGCTCGCCCATCAAGCGGGCCAGGTGCTGGTGGCGCTGCCGCCGGAAAGGCCCGATGTCGCCTTTGCCCGAGCCCTGAAGGATATCCGCACACGGCTTGGCGGCCCGCTCTATCTCGCAGCGCAGCATCTCTATCGCGGCGACGATGCCGCGCGAATTGCGTCACTTGCCACGATGGCGAACGATTGCGGCCTGGCACTCGTCGCCACAAACGACGTGCATTATCACGTGCCGTCGCGCCGCGTTCTGCAGGATATAGTGACCTGCATCCGCGAGCATTGCACCATCGATCAAGCCGGCTTCTGTCTGATGGCCAACGCCGAGCGCCATCTCAAATCGCCCGACGAGATGGCCCGGCTGTTCGCACGCTGGCCCGAAGCGCTGGCGCACAGTATCGAAATCGCCGCGCTCTGCCGCTTCGATCTGAACGAGCTGCGTTACGAATATCCGGTCGATCCCTGCCCGCCCGGCCTGACACCGCAGGAATATCTGGTGCACGAGAGCCAAGCCGGCGCGCGGCGGCGTTATCCGCAAGGCGTGCCGGAGAAGGTCGCCACGCAGCTGGCGCACGAGCTCGACCTCGTCGGCCGGCTCGGCTACGCGCCCTATTTCCTCACTGTCTATGACATCGTGCGTTTCGCCCGGTCGCGGGACATTCTCTGCCAGGGCCGCGGCTCGGCGGCCAATTCCGCCATCTGCTATTGCCTCGGCATCACTGCCGTCGATCCGGCGCAGAGCGATCTGCTGTTCGAGCGCTTCGTCAGCGCCGAGCGCGACGAGCCGCCCGATATCGACGTCGATTTCGAGCACGAGCGACGCGAGGAAGTAATTCAGTACGTCTATGGCAAATACGGCCGCGAGCACGCCGGCATCGCCGCCACGGTCATCACCTATCGCCGGCGATCGGCCATTCGCGACGTCGGCAAGGCGTTGGGCTTGTCGCTCGACATGGTCGGCGCGCTGGCCGAGACGGTATGGGGCTCGAGCCTCGATGCCATCTCCGCCGACGAGGTGCGCGCACTCGGCCTCGACCCTGAGGCACCGCGGCTTCGGCTGGCGCTGATGCTGGCCGGCACGCTGCTCGGCTTTCCCCGCCACTTGTCGCAACATGTCGGTGGCTTCGTCATTACCAAAAGTCCGCTCTCGGAAGTGGTGCCGATCGCCAACGCGGCGATGGCTGAACGCACTTTCGTCGAATGGGACAAGGACGATCTCGACACGCTCGGCATCCTCAAGATCGACGTGCTGGCGCTCGGCATGCTGACCGCAATCCGCAAAGGCTTTGCGCTGATCGAACACCATCATGGAAAACGGCTCGAAATCGCGTCCGTGCCGCAGAACGATGAAGCGACCTACGACATGCTGTGCAGGGCCGACAGCATCGGCGTGTTCCAGGTCGAAAGCCGCGCGCAGATGAGCTTCCTGCCGCGCCTCAAGCCGCGCCGCTTCTATGACTTGGTGATCGAGGTCGCCATCGTCCGGCCGGGCCCGATCCAGGGCGACATGGTTCATCCCTACCTTCGTCGCCGCAACAACGAGGAGAAGGTCGAGTTTCCTTCGATCGAGCTCGCAGACGTCTTGGGCAAGACGCTGGGCGTACCGCTGTTCCAGGAGCAGGCGATGCGCATCGCCATCGTCGCTGCCGGCTTCACGCCTGGCGAAGCCGACCAGCTACGCCGCGCCATGGCGACCTTCCGCAAGGCCGGCACAATCCACAGCTTCCGCGCCAAAATGATCGAAGGCATGGTCAAGCGCGGCTACGATCGAGACTTCGCCGAGCGCTGCTTCAGCCAGATCGAGGGCTTCGGCGAATACGGCTTCCCCGAAAGCCATGCCGCGAGCTTCGCGCTTCTCGCCTATGTCTCGGCCTGGCTCAAATGCCACTATCCCGCCGCCTTCGCCTGCGCGCTCCTGAACAGCCAGCCAATGGGATTTTACGCTCCGGCCCAGATCGTGCGTGACGCCAAGGAGCACGGCGTCGAGATCCGGCCGGTCGACGTCAATCACAGCGAATGGGACTGCACGCTTGAGCCAGCCGCCGGCTCGACCAGCGGTGTTGCGTTGCGGCTCGGATTCCGCGAGATCAAGGGCTTCGCCGCCGCCGATGCCGAGCGGCTTGTCGCCGGCCGCGGCAATGCCTATGCCGATCCGCACGCGTTGTGGCGCCGCGCCGGTATCGGCGCCGTTGCGCTCGAACGTCTCGCCGCCGCCGACGCGCTCTCTTCGATGGGCTTGCAGCGGCGCGAGGCGCTCTGGGCCTTAAAAGGTCTCGGCGAAGCGCCGCCGCCGCTTTTCGCCCACGACGATCCGTTAGCGCGAGAGCCGGCAGTGCCGCTGCCGGCGATGAGCCTGGGCCAAGCGGTGAGCGCCGACTACGGCATACTGCGGCTGTCGCTCAAGTCGCACCCACTCGCCCTGTTGCGCGACAGAATGGCGGCACGCGGCGTGACGCCGGCGACGGATCTTGCTGGACTGACCAACGGCGCACAAGTCCGCGTCGCCGGCCTTGTGCTGGTGCGGCAGCGGCCGGGCAGCGCTAACGGCGTGGTCTTCGCCACGCTTGAGGACGAGACCGGTATTGCCAATATCATCGTCTGGCCGCAGGTGTTCGAACGCTTCCGCCGCGAAACGATGAACGCCGCATTGCTGATCGTAAGCGGCAGACTGCAACACGAGGGCATCGTCATCCATGTCGTCGCCGAGCGGCTCGAGGATTGCTCGGCCGAACTCCGCCTTCTTGCCACGGCAGGCGAGACCGCAATCACCCACCAATTCGCCGCCGCGGCCGAGAGCCGGCACGACCGCCGCTTCTCTTCGCGCGACTTCCGCTAAACGGTGTCGCGCCGCGCGCCGCCCGCATGCCGTCGATGACCAGAACCGCGAACCGATCGGCAATGCGCCTGACCGGCGCGTCCGGCTCCCGGCCGTACCATTCCATCGCCGCATTGCACATGCCGATCAGCGCCAAGGTCGTCAACCGCGGATCGAGATCACGCCGCAACTCACCCGCTTCGATGCCGGCCTCGATCACGCCCTGCAGAACGCCCTCGTAACGCCGCGCGACGCGGCCAATGCGCCGCGCACTGTCGCGCGGCAAAAACCGGCGCTCACGCAAGAAGCATCGTACGTAATCGCCCCGAATCTCGACCGGCGCCAGATGGCTCTGAATCAGCGCGGCGAGCTTTTCGGCAGCGCCGCGGTGGCCGCCGGCAATCGCTTGCGCACGCTCGACAAAGTCGCCAACGCTACGCAGACAGACCTGCTCCAACGCGGCTTCTTTCGACGGAAAATAATAATAGAGGCTTGCCTGGCGCATGCCGAGGCGATCGGCGACGTCCTGGGTCGAGGCGCCATGATAGCCGCGCTCGGCGAAGACCGCCGCGGCGGCATCGATGATTTCTTCGGCGCGCCGGCGCGGACCAACGGTCCGCGCGCCGCGGGCAGACGGCATAGTCCGGCTCCTCGTTTGGCAACCGGCGGACGATAGAAGAAACGTCTATCGGGTGATAGAAAAATTACCAGCCGGGGAGGATGCCATGGCCAAGACCACGCAACCGCCATTCCGTGCCGACCAGGTCGGATCGCTGCTGCGTCCGCCGGAGCTGCATGCCGCACGCGAGCAGGCTGCCAAAGGTGAAATTACCAAGGCGCAACTGCGTGTGATCGAAGACCGGGCGATAATAGAAGCGGTGCAGCTGCAGGAATCGGCAGGCTTGCGCGGCATTACCGATGGCGAATTCCGTCGCGCTTTCTGGCATGTCGATTTCCTCACTGGCTTCACCGGCATCGTTGCAACGCAGACGCAATATGCGCTCGGCTTCCGCGGCGAGCATGGCGAGACCGGCGAGACCCGCTCGATGCTGGTCGTGCGGGACAAGGTCCGCCGCACCCGGCCGGTTACGCTCGACGATTTCAGGTTTCTCAAAAGTACCACCAGCCGCACACCGAAAGTGTGCATTCCGGCGCCTACCTACCTCCACATGCGCGGCGGCCGCAAAGTGATAAGCGCGGCAGCCTATCCCGATATTGAAGAATTCTGGTCTGACATCACTGGCGCCTATCGCGCTGAAATCAAGGACCTTGCCGCTGCCGGCCTGACTTACCTGCAGATCGACGATGTTTCGTTCGCCACGCTGTGCGACGAGCAGATCCGGGCCCAGGTCCGGCGCGACGGCGAGAACCCGGACGCGCTGCCAGCGCGTTACGCGCAAATTATCAGCGGGCTCATCGCCGACCGGCCACCCGGCCTGCGCGTCACCATGCACACCTGCCGCGGCAACTTCCAGAGCATGTGGATGGCCGAAGGCGCCTATGACGCCGTCGCCGAAGGATTGTTCAGCGCGGCGGTCGACGGCTTCTTCCTTGAATACGACGACGAACGTTCGGGCGGCTTCGAGCCTCTGCGCTTCGTACCCAAGGGCAAGTATGTCGTACTGGGCCTGGTCAGCACCAAAAGGCCGGAACTCGAATCGAAGGACACGCTCAAACGCCGCATCGACGCCGCAGCGAAATACGTGCCGCTCGATTATCTCTGCCTCAGTCCGCAATGCGGCTTCGCCAGCTCGCATCACGGCAACAAGCTGGCGATCGACCTTGAACGCCGTAAGCTCGCGCTCGTGGCCGAAGTCGCGACCGACGTCTGGGGCGGTATCTAGCGGCTGCCCACTCGACGTCAAAGTCGGTTATTTTCAGCGTTTGCGGAGTTTTCCGCAGGTATTGGGCGCCGCCAAAATGGGCTAGCAACCGCCTAATTATTTGCCAATTTTAATGGGGTATATCCCATATCACTGCCCACAATTGACGTGGGCAGGATTGTGGTTGACCAAGGCGCGGCGAGCGTTCGAAATCAGTCCAAAGCAACAAGCGCGCGACCGGCGCGCCGAGGATGGAAGCGCATGGACAGCCAGTCGCTGCTGCACGAGATTTCGGGATATTGCCGCCGCGTCGGCATGGCGGAGTCGACATTCGGTCGCCTTGCGGTCAATGACGGCAAGCTCGTCAGCCGCTTGCGTTTCGGCGGTCGCGTCACGGTCGAGACCGTCGAACGCGTACGCGACTTCATGGTGCGTCACAAGCCCGACGCGACCCGCACGCGCACCGTCGCGGTTGCTGCGCCGGCGCCGGCCACGGTTTCGCCGCCGCTGGCCAAAACGATCCCTCCGGCGCTGGCCGAGATCAACGGCAAGAGCAAAGCCGACAAGAATTTCCGCTTCTACGACAATCGTCAGAAATACCTGCTCTTCGTCAATACCTGCGGCGAAAAATGGACGGTCGCCGAGCGCGTCAGCATGGAGCTCGGCAACATCCATCCACGTCCGCCGGGCATCCGGGTGTTCGACGCCGGCATGGGCGACGGCACCGTGCTGGCGCGCGTCACGCGTTCGCTGCACAACCGCTTTCCGACGACGCCGCTTTATATCGTCGGCAAGGAGATCAGTCTCGAAGACGTCCGCCTGACGCTCGAGAAAATGCCGGACCGGTTTTACGAGCATCCGGCGACGGTGCTGGTCCTGACCAACATGTATTATTCTGAGGCACCGTGGCTCACGCCGAATTCGGTCACCGCCGCCACCAGCTTGGTCTGGCACGAAGTCGGCTTGATGGGCAGCACGTCGCACGAATTCGAACAGCAGATCACCGAGCTTCAATCCTTTCTCAACCAGAACTGGCGCGCCAAGGCGAGCAAGGTTTCGGGCAATCCGATCTATGAAAAGCCCGTCGTGCTTGTGATCTATCGCGACGACTACAAATTCCTGCTCGATCCATTGCGGCCGCGGCGGGGTGCGACGCGTGCCGATTACGACCTGGTCATCGCGTCACAGCCCTATCGCGCCCGTGCGCCGCTCGAATTCAAGGCGCAGAAGGTGATCGTGCCGCTGGCCCGTGCGTTGGCGCCGGGTGGCCGGCTCATCGGCATCCATTCGCACGGCAACGATCCCGGCCTCGAGATAATCCAGAAGATCTGGCCGGGCGAGAATCCGTTCCTGCACGATCGGCACCAGCTGCTGCGTGCGGTCAAGGCGGAGCTCGGCAGCAATGGCCGCGACCTCAACTTCAACGCCTATGCCGATACGCGCTCGATCTTCCGCTATGAGATGCACACCTTGCCGAGCGAGATCAGCGAATCGATCGGCACATCGACCCTGTTTGCGGCCTGGAACGCGGCGATCTACGTCGCTCAGATCGAGGATCACCGCCTATCCGAAGTCATCGGCAGCATGGCCTATCTCGATGCGACGCGCGAAGTGCTCCAGAAGCATGGCGGCCTCTGGTTCTGGGACGAATCCTACATCATCTCGCGCAAGCGGGATTCGGGATGATGCCCGGCACGCGCATCGGCGGACTGGCAGAAACCGCGCCGGCAGGCGCCCGCTTGCGGCAACGTGCCGCCGAACTGCTGCGCGGCGTTTCAATCGAATTATCGGCGCGCGAACATGGTAGCGAGCAGATGTGCCGTGGGTTTCTGGCGCCCGGCACACCGGTCTACGTCAATTTTGCACCCGATGATTCCTATCACGCGGTCGTCGAAACCGCCGCGCGGCTGAAGCGCGCCGGCTTCTGCCCGGTGCCGCACGTCGCCGCGCGCTATCTCACCGGCCTGACACAGCTCGACGATTTCTTGGCTCGCGCCGTCGGCGCCGGGGTTGACCGCGTCCTGGTTATCGCTGGCGACATCAGCCAGGCTGCCGGACCGTTTCACTCGAGCCTCGAGCTGATCGAGACCCGTTTGCTGGCGAAGCGCGGCATCCGCAGCGTTGCAATCGCGGGATATCCCGAAGGCCACCCGAAGATTGCCACCGCCGCTCTCGACGCCGCGCTCGCTGCGAAGCTTCATCTGCTGCAAAGCGACGGCATTGCGTCTTATATCGTGACGCAATTCTGCTTCGACGCGGCGCCGATCATCAGCTGGCTTGCGCGGCTGCGCGGCACGGGTGTGCAAGTTCCTGTCCGTGTGGGTCTCGCTGGCCCGGCGAGCATCGCCACCCTCGCCAAATTCGCGATGCGCTGCGGCATCGGCAACTCGTTGCTCGCCCTGGTCGGTGGCCAGACGTCGATCGCGCGCTTGCTCATCGAATCAAGTCCGGAAAAGGTGATCCACGCGCTTGCGGCCGTGGATCCAACAGGGGTCGATATCGCCGGCCTACATCTCTTCACTTTCGGCGGCGTCGCGCGGACAGGGAAATGGCTGCGGGCGATTACCGAAGGCGAGCCCGGCGCCGCCGACGATAGCCGCACGCGCGTCGAAGGCGGCACGGCATAACGCGCACCACGCCGTCACGGCGCGCTGCGCGTTAATCGATAGCGACGGAATCAGACGCGAACCAGCGTGTCGCAGGCCGCAGTCAGCAGGCCGAGTGCAAAAAGCACGAAATTCATCATCGTTGCCGTCTCCCGGCGTCTTTCAGCATTTCCTGATTGAAAAGCAAGCGGCATGCCAGCAGCGGAAACCCGACCTTTAACCGCGCCTGTCGATGGCCAATCGTAAAATTCGCCGACGTCCTCAACCGGTGTCGCAGCCGTATATCGTTGGCATCGGCTCGGGCCAAACGATCAGTACCAGCTGCGTGGTGGTTCCTGGTGATCGTTCTCTGACACTTTGGCGATGCTATCAAAGGTCAAACCAACGATTGCCACGACGACAGCGAGGAAGAGCAAACCGGTCATAAGCACGATGGAGCCCTCCGACAAATGGCGTTCAATCCCAACATCCGGTGTTCGAACGCTAACAAGCAAAATACAGTCCAGCGATCCGGATTTGTACGTATCCGGGCGAAATCAAGCCTTTGTAGAGTTTCCTCCAACCATGCTTGATCTTGACCCGGCAAGTTGCCACTTTGGGTTGCATTTTGACCAACCATGGACCAGAAACCGTCCAAATCCACACACGGACTGGCGACGCCTGACGATCCCTATCGTCTGCTGTTCGAAGCGGCGGCGATCGGCATCAATTGGAGCGAGCCAGACGGCCGGCTAATCGAGGTCAACAAAAAGTTCTGCACGCTTGTCGGTTACGAGCGCGACGAATTGTTGTCGCGCCGGGTCGAGGACATCACGCATCCGGATGACATGCCGGAGGACCGCCGACAGCTCGCTCGTCTGGTATCGGGCGAGATTTCGAGCTATTCGATCGAGAAGCGCTACATCCATAAAGACGGCACGCTGATTCCGGCGCGCACCACATCCTCATTGATGCGTCGGCGTCATCCGTATCGCATTGTGATCGTCGAGGATCTGCGTCCGCAGCAAAAGGCGGCATTTGAGCAACGCGAAAACGCCGCCCGCCTTAAAAGCATCCTTGACGCCGTGCCGGATGCGATGATCGTCATCAGCGAACGTGGAATTATCGAATCGTTCAGCCCGTCGGCCGAAGCCATGTTCGGATTTTCTGCGGCTGAAGCGATCGGGCAAAACGTGAATATTCTGATGCCATCGCCCTATCGCGAACAGCACGACGGCTATCTCGATCGCTATCGCAAAACCCGCGAACGGCACATCATCGGCATAGGCCGCGTCGTAACTGGCCAGCGCAAGGACGGCACGACGTTTCCGATGGAGTTGTCGGTTGGCGAAGCGAATGTCGGCGAGACGCGCCGCTTCACCGGCTTTGTCCGGGATCTGACGGAACGGGAACGGACGGAACGCCGCATCGATCAGCTTCAGGCCGAACTCATGCACGTGGCCCGGCTCGGCGAGCTCGGCCAAATGGGTGCAGCCTTGGCGCACGAGCTGAATCAGCCGCTTGCCGCCATCGTCAATTATCTCTTGGCGGCGCGGCGGTTGCTGCAAACAGCGCCCGACGTGTCGCCACGCATCGGCGAGGCGATGGAAAAGGCAGCGGCACAGGCCGACCGTGCCGGACAGGTGATCCGCCGCCTACGCGAATTCGTCGCTCGGGGCGAAACCGATCGGCGCGAGGAAAACGTCAATGTTCTGATCGAAGAAGCTGCCGCATTGGCCCTGGTCGGCGCCAAGAGCGGAGGCGTGACCACGCGACTCGTGCTGCGCCCGGATTTGCCGCCAGTCGTCGTCGACAAGGTGCAGATCCAACAAGTGCTGCTCAACCTCATTCGCAATGCGCTCGAGGCGATGGATTCCAGCGAGGAGCGCGTATTGACCGTCGAAGCGGCCGCTATGGATGGGTTGGTGACCATAACGGTGACCGATACCGGGCCGGGGTTGACGGCCGAGGTCGCCCAGAAACTTTTCCAGCCGTTTGTCACCACCAAAGTGCGCGGCATGGGCGTCGGCCTGTCGATCTGCCGATCGATCATCGAGGCGCATGGCGGCCGTATCTGGGCAGCGCCACGGACTGGCGGCGGCACGGCATTCGCGTTTACCGTGCCATTCGAGGCATGAGGGCACTATGACCGACGATGCAACCATCTTCATTCTCGACGACGACGACGCAGTTCGCGACTCGCTCAGCATGTTGATCGAAAGTGCCGGCTACAAGGCTGAGGCTTTCGCGTCGTGTCGCGAATTCCTGGCGCGGCCGCCTTTTCCGCCGCGGGCCTGCCTGCTGCTCGACGTGCACATGCCCGAGATGAGCGGGCTTCAGCTTCAAGACGAAATGGCGCGGCGCGACCTCAAGCTGCCGGTCATTGTCATGACCGGCCAGGCTGACGTGCCGATTGCGGTGCGAGCCATGAAGGCGGGGGCACGGGACTTCATCGAAAAGCCGTTTTCCGACGAGGTGATCCTCGACAGCATCCGCAATGCGATGGCATCACCGGCCAAGACCGCCAGCGATCCAGTAATCGTCAAGTGCATCGCCGAACTGACGCCGCGCGAACATGATGTGATGCTGCAGATGGTTGCCGGCAATCCGAACAAGGTCACCGCCTACAATCTCGGCATCAGTCCACGAACGGTTGAAATCCATCGCGCGCGCGTGATGGAAAAGATGACGGCGCGCAGCCTGTCCGAACTCGTGCGCATGGCGCTCGCCGCCGGAATCGATCCGGCGAAATAGGGTCAGGCAGGCCGACGCAAATTGAGGCCCGGCGCCGGCGTAACGCGGACGATGCGGAACGTGTGTTCGGCGCCATTCGGCTCGCGGATCGTCACGTACTCACCCTCGCGATAAAGGTGGTGCGTAAAATGTACGATCGCTTCGTCGTCGTCTGTGCCGGGTGCGTAGGAAAAAGCCCATCTGCCTTCGAGATGAACCAGCTCGCCGACGAAATCGCCTTCGCCCTCCCAAAAGCGATGAACGGTGCACAACTCCGGTGTGGCGCCGTAAGTGTGCCGGTCCAAACGCCCATCCGGCAGCAGCGGTAAGACGAATTCATACCCATGACGGTTGCTGCCCTGCGGAAAGCCGGGCCCACGGGCGAGTTCCAGGCGGACGCGCATCCAAGACATAGCCGCCTCAGTGCGCCAGCAGGACGGGCAGCAAGCTGCTGCCGACGATCTGCCGCGTCGCGCCGCCAAACAATACCTCGCGCCAAGGCGCGTGGCCGTAGCCGCCCATGATCAGCAAATCGGCGTCGTCCTCGCGTGCACTGGCCAGCAACAGCTCGCCCGCGCCGACGCCCTGAACCGGCAGAACCTGGCGATGCGCGGCGGACACGCCGTGCCATGAGAGATACTCGACAACCGCGGCGCCCGACGACGCGCCGTTCGCCTTGCCGACGGTGATCACGACGACGCGGCGGGCAGCCGACAGCAACGTCAGCGTGCCGGCGAGCGCGTGAACCGCCGCAGTTGAACCGTCCCACCCGAGCGCGACGGTCTCGCCGAGCGCCGCCGGTGCCTTGGCCGGCGCCAGCAACACCGGTCGGCCCGAGCGCATGAGCGTCTGCTCGATCGCGTCGGTGTGCGGCTGGTCGACGACGCGCTCCGAGCGGCCCAACACAACCAGATCGAAGAAGCGGCCGCGATCAGCGACTGCTGTCGGAGCATAGCCGGTTTCCTCACGCCAGCTGGCTGACGGCGCATTCCGGCTGCCTGCCTTGTCGACGGGGAGCCCGTTGCGCGCCGCCGCGCGCTCGAATTCAGATTTGGCCTTGGCTGCGATCTGCTTGCCGTCTTCGGCCAGCCGGTCGATGAGATCGGCGGTCACCGGTACGTCGAAACCCGCAGCCACGATGAACTGGCGCGGATCCGGCATGACGTGGAAACCTTCGATATGCGCGTCGAACCGTTTGGCCAGGCGGCACGCGACATCGACGGCGCCGGCGCTGGCAGTGCCGCCGCTTGCCGCCGCAAGAATGGTGGTGGGCATATCGGTTCCCCTTTTCCGCTTGATCACGGGTTGCGTCCTGATTGCCAAGCCAACACCGCGATAAATACGAGTGTCGAACCGACAATCAGGACGAGATAGGCGATTTCACCTGGCGACATGGCGCGACCCGCCTCAGCCGACTAGCGGCCGTAGCGCTGGGTGGCGCTCGACCACATGCAACCGCTCGAGCAGGCCATCGAGCCCCCAGACGTGCCCGGCATTGTGCACGACCAAGTAGACGATCACGGTCGCGTAGACGAGATGGAAGTCGACGAACAGATTGAGATGGCTCTCGATGAACGGCCAGTCCGTGTGTGCAAAGTGGTATGTGATCATCAGCAAGATTCCGAACGGGCCGCTGACGCGCACCATGAGGCCCGAAACCAGCGACAGACCGATCAGCAGATGTCCCCATTTCATCAAAAAATTCGTGAACGGCAGCACCGCCGGCGTCGCGAATGTGGCGAAGAAATCGTGGAAGGTCACGACATGACCGAGAAAGCCAGCCGCACTGTAATTTTCCCAAATCTGCCAGGTACCGGCATAGAGGAAGGTCCATCCGACGAGGATACGAAGTGCGAAGATAATGCCTTTGTCGAACGTGCTTGCGTTCATGGTGCTCTCCGTTGGCAATTCTCGCGGCTAATTTGCGCCACTCGGGCGCCAGGGCATTGACCTAGGTCAAACCGCCAGAGCACCTTCGATCGCCGCCAGCAGTGGCGTCTCGCCAATCGGTTTTTCGAGAAACGCGGCGACGCCGAGCGTACGGGCGCGGGCACTGATATTGGGATCGGCACCGCCCGTAATGACAATCACGGGTATGCGCAAGGCAGCGCCTTCCGGCGAGGCCAAGAATTCGAGACCGCTCGCGCCCGGAAGGTGGTGGTCGAGAATCAGACATGTATTGTCACGCGGCCGATATGCGTGCTCGAAATCGGCGATCGATGCGAACGCCGACACATTGAACCCATGCGATTCGAGCAGGAGCGCGAGCGAGTCGCGCACTGCCTCATCATCATCCACGAGATAGATCATTGGCTTGTCTTTCATGACAAACGCTTTCGCCGCCGGTCTCAGGAATCGTCGTCTGCGGCTCCGTCGGCTAATTGAGCAAGTGCGTCGACGTCGAGAATGTAGACCTTGCTCGAACCATTGGCGGCGATGCAGCCGCTACCCTTGAGTACCGTGAAAACACGGCTGACGGTTTCCATTGTCAAGCCGAGGTAGTCGGCGATATCGGTGCGCGTCATCGGCAAATCGACGGAATTGTCGTCGTTGTTTTGCCGTCGCGACAGCGACAACAGGAACGACGCCAGGCGCTCGTGCGCCGTCTTGCGGCCGAGCAACACCATCTGATCTTGTGCTGACACCAGTTCTCGGCTGATTGCGTCCAGTAGCTGCCGCTCGACGCCCGGCGACTCGATGAAAGCGCGCTCGAGCTGCCGGCGCGGACACCGGTGCAACGTCACCGACGAGATGGCCTCGGCGCTGACGGTGTATCTGTCATCCGGCGCGAAACCAAATATGTCGCCCGGAACCAGAAATCCGACGATCTGCCGCCGCCCATCGGCCAACAACTTGAACAGTTTCACAATGCCCGAGACGACCGTAAAGACATGAAGTGCCGGTTCACCTTCGTCGATAAAGGTAGCGCCTGGCGCAACTGTCTGAGACAAGCGCGTCGCTACCAGCCGGTCGAGTTCGTTGACATGGACGACGGTGCTCGGGCCGCGCCGTCCGGGATAAGCATCGAAGTGATTGGTCTGCATCGTCGGCAACGGGACGGCGACGGGCGTATTTTGGCGGGCAACGATGGCGAGCGACATCTGCGGCATCTCCCAAATTGCGGACCGCAACTCGAGCAGTCCTTCGATGCTTCAGAGATACCGAGCCCAATCCGGCCGCGAAATTCGGTGATCTACGTAAGGGACTCTACGTAGACGCTGCGGCAACCCACCGAACGCCGACCTTGCGCAGGGCGCTGCGCACGATTTCGGCCCGGGCGCGGGCGGTAAACCGGGTGATCGCGGCGCCGATTTCCTCGCGACTCACCGATACCCCACTGGCGACAAGGTCGTCCATGACACGGATCGC
Organism: Allostellaceae bacterium; assembly: GCA_035632055.1. Lineage (GTDB taxonomy): Bacteria > Pseudomonadota > Alphaproteobacteria > ATCC43930 > CGMCC-115725 > REEB95. The sequence continues at coordinate 1,473 of DASQHO010000054.1, read as the reverse complement.
CACCACTTGTGGCCCGCTGCTTCCGGCATCGCTTTCGACCAAGTCTTTGACATAGGCATCCGCTCGGCTACCGGAAAGCCCGGTCTGAGCGGTCACCCAACGTCCGAGCAATGCGTTGCGCCGCGCCGCGACCTTGAAGGCCAGCTCATGATCCTCGGCGAACTTCCGCTCGTGCACGTGCTCGCGATGGTTGCAGAACATCACCATAGTGCGATTTTTGACCGTGTTTACACACACGGCATTGATCCAGATCAGGTCGTCCGGGACTTACTGCGCGACCGTTTCAACCCGCCCAGCGACAGGTTACCGAGCTTGCGTCGTTAGCGCGTGGCGCACCGGGCGTCTTGGTCGTCCCCAAATAGAGAAACCCAATGATCGCGTCGGTTTCGGCGAGGCCCAGGGTGCGCTTAACCACCGGATCGTAAGCGGTGGCGCCGGTGCGCCAGAATCCGCCAAAGCCCAGTGCGTGGGCAGCCACGAGCATGTTCTGGGCTGCCGCACCAACCGCCACCACTTGTTCGATCTCGGGCACCTTGGCCCCCGCCTGCACCGCCGCTGCGACGACGACGATCAACGGCGCCCGCAGAGCCTTTTTGCGCTCGGCTTCGAGCTTTCCAGCCGGCGCCATCGGTTCGCGGCGCTGCAGCGATTCAGCGAGCAAGGCACCGAATTTCTCCCGCGCCGCACCTTCGATGAGGATGAAGCGCCACGGCCGCATGCGGCCATGGTCGGGCGCGGCGACCGCCGCCTCGAGAATCTTCTGCAACGCGCCGGCCGACGGTCCGGGTGCATCGAGCGCCGTCGGAGAGACGCGGGTGGTCAGGGCGGTCAGAGCATCCATGACGGCGCCCGTTGTACGAAATTCACGCGCGAAAGACGAGAGGACTCGACGCCGTCAGTCGCCGGTCGCGCGCTGGTCAGCTCACGTGCTGCAACAGCAGAAGCAGCCCGCCGACGATTGCGACATTCGCCAGCATGCCGTTGCGCATGATGACCCGCCGCATCGGATCTGGCTGTTGCCAGAACCGCAGGAACAGCAGCGAGGCAATGATCGTAAACACGATCAAGAGGACGACACCGGCACGGGCATTCCAGCCGGACAAAACCAGCGCCGCGCCGATCAGTTCCATCACGATGCCGATCCAGAATACCGCCGTCGGATAAGGCGTGCCGCCGGCGATCAAGCGGTCAACGTGGTTCTTCACTTGCGCCTTGCTGATGTTAAGGATTGCGGTAACGACGAAAAACCCGGCCATCAATATTCGGCCGATGACGTCTAATGCCGTGGCGGTATCGTACATGCGTGTCCCCCGTTGCGGTTCGGTCGTCGGCCGCCTCATTCTGCGGCGGAAGCGGTGCCTGGCGGCTTGGTGTTACCGGCGGCCCAGTAGTCGGACTTGGCCTTGGTGGCGGCCAGGCGCTGGGCGGTCTCGAAGCCCGGCGCCATCGACGCGTCGGTGCCCGCCAGCACCT
>DASQHO010000053.1:0-15347 GCA_035632055.1 Allostellaceae bacterium | reverse complement strand
CGGTGCTCGCCAGCGCCACCGACCGCAAGGTCATCGGCTTCGTCACCGAGGCCTATGCCCTCCGCCGCTACAACCAGGAACTCGAACAGGCCCGCGGCGACGAGTTCGCCGATCCCACCCTCTTCGGTCCCGTCTGAGCGTAATTTGTTAACGTGTGGAAGGATTTGCGGGCGGATTTGCCGCGTCGCGGTAATGTGTATCCGGCAAATGTCCCGCTTTAACCCAAATTTAGCCGCAATGCCTGCACTCTAGGCCAGTTCCGCCTAGGGAAAATGAGCGTGTCGCAGCAGCCGCATGCAGGTGCTTCAAGCGCATCACCACTGATCGCGCGTCTTGTCCGCACGATGGGGGTAACGATCCGCGGCAAGATTTTGCTCGCGTTCTTCGCGCTCGCCGCGTTGACGGGCCTGCTCGGATTTTATGCCGTCAACAGCGTCGTCAAATCGGGCCAACTGGTGGTCGAAACCTACGACAAGCCGCTGATGTCGATCAGTTATGCGCGGCTCGCTCTGTCGAATTTCACCGCCATCGAAGTCGCATTGACCGACCGCGTCGCATCGCATGATCCGGCGCATCAGCAGGAACTCGATGCGCGCATGGACGATCTTGCTTCGTCGGTGGCCGAAGATTTAGCAGTGACCGAGGGCCGGTCGCTATCGTCGCGCGCTGCTGCTGCTGCGCATGATACGGCCGCTGCCGTCGCAAATTGGAACAAGCTGCGCCGCGTGCTGATCAACGGTGTCGACGATGCGGCGGATCGCGAGACGCTGCTCGCCCGCGCCAAAGGCATCGACGACGACTTCGACAATCTGGTCGAACTGACGGCGGAGGATGGCTTCAAATTCCGTGAAACCGCGCTGGCATCGATCGCGCGCTACCGCACTCTCAGCATTGCCGCGACGCTGGCCGCGGTCCTGCTCGGTGGCGTTATTGCCCTCCTGCTGGCGCGGCGCATGGTACGACCGATTGCGACCGCGTCGTCGGCCGCCCGGCGTATCGCGGAAGGCGAGCTCGACGTCGAAATTGGCATTGCAGGCAATGACGAACTTGGCCAGCTGCTCGGCTCCATGGCGATGATGCGCGACAATATCCGCGGCATGATGGAGCGTGAAATCGCCGCCCGGCGTTCAGCGCAGAACCGGCTCGTCAACGCGCTTGAGAACAGCGCTGAAGGCGTCGTACTGGCAGACGCCAGTGGCCGCATCCTGATCGCGAATTCACAGGTAACCGCGTTCTTTCCGACGCTCGCCGGCAGCCTTGCCCCGGGTGCACCATTCCCCGAGATGCTCGACAGCGCCTTGGCGCAGCCGCGCGGCGAGATGTGCGTCGACGGCATCCGCTGGCTGCATCTGAGCCGTAGCACCACCTCTGAAGGCGGCTTTGTCGTGATTATCAGCGACATCTCGGCGATCAAGGAGCGCGAACTCGCGTTGAGCGCCGCCAAGGACCAAGCTGAAACAGCCAACCGCGCCAAAACCGAGTTCCTCGCGAACATGGGTCACGAGCTGCGGACGCCGCTCAATGCGGTGATCGGTTTCTCCGAGATCATCGCTGGCGAAATGATCGGGCCGGTGGGACAGCCATCCTACAAGGAATTCGCAAACGACATCATGCGCAGCGGCCGCCATCTGCTCGAGATGATCAACGACATCCTCGATTACGCCAAGTGCGAGGGCGGGAATCTCGAAATCGTGCCTGAGCCGGTCGAGGCGCAGTCGGCGATGGAGCAGGCCGTGGCCTTCTTCGCCCGCGAGGCCGAGCGCGGTCAGCTCGTGCTGGCGGTAGCGCTCGATTCGGCGGCTCTGTGGCTGATGGCTGATCCTGTGCGCCTGCGACGGATTTTGCAGCAGCTGGTTTCCAATGCGGTCAAATTTACGCCGGCAGGCGGCCATATCACACTGTCGGCCCGCCGCGACGGCGCCGGCCACGTTGCGCTGTCGGTCGCGGACACCGGCATCGGCATGCGCGCTGAGGATATTCCGGTGGCTCTGTCGCCGTTCAGTCAAGTCGACAGCAGTCTGTCGCGCCGTTATGAGGGCACAGGCATGGGCCTGCCCTTGTGCAAGAGCATTATCGAATTGCACGGTGGCCGGCTCGAGATCGCCAGCGCGCCCGGGCGAGGGACCACGGTTACCGTGCTACTGCCCGAAGCCGCGCGTGCACCGCAAGCTGCTACGATCGCGTCGTGCTGACCACGAAGCCCAATGGCGGCAATACGCGCCGCTGGGCGTCACGTGCGCTGTGGGCGGTGTCGGCTATTATCGCAGTTGCAGTGCTGGTGCTGCACGGCGGACCGCGCGGCGCGTCCGCGGACGTGGCGGCGCCGTCACAAGCCACCTTGGCCGAGTTGAAGGCGGACTTTGCTCGGCCGAAGGCCACGCCGTTCCCGTCCAACGACCCGTATTCGCGCGCGAAAGCCCGCCTCGGCGAATTGCTGTTCTGGGATCCGATCCTGTCGGGCAACGGGACACAATCCTGCGCCAGCTGCCACAATCCGGGGTTGTCGTGGACCGACGGCCTCCGTCTGGGAGTCGGCACGCAGGAGATGAAGACCCATACGCCGACGCTGCTCAACATCGCGTGGGCGCCGATCCTTGGCTGGGACGGCCATTTTCCCTCGCTGGAGGCAGTGGCGTTTGCCGGGCCGATCACCAATCCGGGGATCATGAACCGTAAGCCCGCTGACCTCGTTCACGCGCTGTCGGCGATCCCCGGCTATCGTGACGTGTTTGCGGAGGCATTCCCCGATCATGCCATCACGGAAGCGCATATCGCGGACGCGCTGGCGACATTCGAACGCACCATCGTATCCGGCCCCGCGCCCTTTGACCGCTGGATCGACGGCGACGATAAAGCGATCGACGCGCAGGCCAAGCGCGGGTTCGTGCTGTTCACCGGCAAGGCCGGTTGCGCGAACTGCCACATTGGCTGGGCGTTCACCGACGAAGGATTCTATGATGTCGGCACTGCTACCGGTGCGGACATCGGCCGTGCGCGGCTTTTTTCGAATACGGTGAAGCTCAAATACGCATTCAAGGTGCCGACGTTGCGTGACGTGGCGCGGCGCGCGCCCTACATGCACAATGGCTCGGAGGCGACGCTGGCGGACGTCATTGATCTCTACGACCGCGGCGGCATCGATCGTCCGAGTCGTGCAGATTTCATCAAGCCGCTGCACCTGACGGCGGATGAGAAAGCCGATTTGATCGCTTTCCTCGACACGCTGACGTCCGATCCGAAACCGGTCGAAGTTCCAGCCTTGCCGCGCTGACCTTATTGCACCGTCACGAGCAGGTGCATGGTCGGATGGATCGCACACAGAACGTGATACGTGCCGGCGTGGTCGAATTCCAAATCCACCGTCGTTCCCACGGGCTGCTCGCCCGAGTCGAATTTCATCGTCGGTGCATCGACATAGACGTGGTGGGTCACGCGGTCGTCGTTGACGATGTGTACGACGGTGGCGACGGCGATGGTCAGCGTATCCGGATTGAAATGGCGATTGCGCTGACTGACGACGACGGGAGCAGTGGCATTGGCAAGCGGCACCACGGCGGCCAAAAACACTGCCAGTGCCAGTCCAGCGGCGACCAAATCCGACTTATGGAAAATCTTCCGGAGCGCCATCGGTGGAACCCTACCACGCGACCGCGCGACGCTATAGCCCCTGCAAACGAATGCAGGGCAGCCCGATGGGCCGTCTAACCTTTACGCCGTCTTGATTGCGTTAAGCACCTCTTCGGCGTGGCCGGGAACTTTGACCTTGCGCCAAATGCCGCGGATCACGCCCTTGTCGTCGATCAGAAACGTCGAGCGCTCGATTCCCATGTACTTGCGACCGTACATGCTCTTCTGCACCCAAACGCCGTAATGTTCCGTCACCTTGCCCTGCTCGTCAGAGGCGAGGACGAAGGGCAGTTTATATTTCTTCTTGAATTTGTCGTGTGATGCGATCGGGTCGCGTGAAATTCCGATGACTATTGAATCGGTGCGGCCGAATTTCGGGAACAGGTCGCGGAATTGACAGGCTTCGGCGGTGCAACCAGAGGTGTCGTCCTTGGGGTAGAAATACAACACGACCTTCTGTCCCTTGAGATCCGACAGCCGCACCGTGCCAGCGCCGTCAGTGGGCAGCGTAAAATCCGGGGCCTTATCGCCGATCTCGAGGCTCATGGTGTACGTTCCTCCGCCATCTTGGCCGCCGCGGTCTCGACCAATCGGTGAAACAGGCCGTGTGCGGCCCGCGCGGCGGCATCCATATCCTGCTTAAGTGTCGTGAAGTCAATTGCAGCGGCGCCGCGTGAAATCAAGTCTTTGACCGCTGCGGGCGTGCCGGCTTCATCGAAGGGCTCCGGCACGGTCAATTTCAACAGGCCCTGGACGCTGCGCCACAGCATCAAGGCGCGGGTCAGCGTGTCGGCGTCTGCTGACGCCAGGGCGCCGGCTGCAGCCAGCGCCGTCAGCGCCGCTCGCGTATTGGTGTGCAGCACCTCTGCCGTCCGCGCCGCGTCGCGCAGCTGCAAATATTGCACGATGAATTCGATATCGACCATGCCACCGCGCCGATGCTTGACGTCGAACGACGACGGATTGCGGTGCGCGTCAGCGATCCGCGCGCGCATCTCGACCACATCGCGTGCCAATATTGGCGTGCTGCGCGGCCGGACCAAGACCGACCGGATTTCGGCCATGACGCGCGCACTGAGGGTACGGTCACCGGCGATCGGACGCGCCCGCGTCAGGGCCATTTGCTCCCAGGTCCAGGCAAGCTCACGGTGATAACGGTGGAAGGCCTCCAGGCTCGTGGCCACCGGACCGGCGGTGCCCGACGGGCGCAGCCGCATGTCCACTTCGTAAAGGCGGCCTTCCGCGGTCGCTGCCGTCACGGCATTGATGAAGCGCTGCGATAGGCGTGCGTAATACGCCGATGCCGCCAGAGCTTGGCCGCCGCCGGCGCTTTCGATTTCGGCCGGTGCGTCATAAATCAGGATCAGGTCGAGGTCGGACGCGAAGGTCATTTCGCGGCTGCCGAGCTTGCCGAGGCCGAGAACAGCGACCGCGCCGCGCCCAACTGTGCCGTGCACGCGCGCAAATTCCGTTGCCACGCGAGGCAGTAACGCGGCCAGCGCCGCCTCGGCAATGTCCGCGAACGCGCCGCCGGCACCCTCGCCGTCGAGACGGTGACGCAGCAATTGAACGCCGACCTGAAACTTGCGCTCAGCGACCCAGCGCCGTGCGAGATCCAGAATTTCTTCGGCATGGCGCGCGCGATCGAGCAAGCGTCCCAGATCTGCTGTCAGCTGTATGCACGACGGTAATGGATCGAAGAATCCCGCAGCCAGCACGGCGTCGAGGACACTTGGTCGCTGCATCATCGTCTCGGCCAGCATCGGTGCGGCGCTCATGATCTCCGCCACCAGGTTGAGCAAGGCCGGATTCTGGTGAAGCAGCGAAAATAATTGCACGCCGGCAGGTAGCCGGCCGAGGAATTGATCAAAACGGATGAAGGCCACGTCGGGCGCGGCGCTGGCGCCGAATGATCGCAGCAATACCGGCACCAGCTCGGTCAGCAACTCGCGGGCGCGTTGGCTGCGCGTCGCGTGGTAGCGGCCGTGGTGCCAAGCGCGCACGATTGCGGCGACGGTACCAGGCTCCTTGAAACCGAGCTGTGCCAGGGTCCGCAGTGTTTCAGGATCATCCTCGGTGCCGGTGAAGACGAGGTTGCCGGGGGCGGACAGCGACTGCGCCTCCTCGAATAGGTTGGCGTAATAGCTTTCGACGATCATCAGCTGCCGTGTCAGATCGGTTGCAAATGCGTCGGGCGTCACATAACCGAGGAACAGCGCCAAGTGACGTATGCCATCGGCATTTGCCGGAATGGTGTGGGTTTGCGCGTCATCAATCATCTGCAGCCGATGTTCGACGCGACGCAGGAAGCCGTACGCATTGGCGAGATCGTCCGCGGTCTGCCGCGAGATGTGACCGGCGGCGGCGAGTGCGTCGAGTGCCGGAATCGTGCGCCGCTGGCGCAACTCGGGCTGCCGGCCGCCCCAGATCAGTTGCTGGGTTTGTGCGAAGAATTCGATCTCGCGGATCCCTCCACGGCCGAGCTTGATGTTATGGCCGGCGACGGCAACGGTCGCGCCGCCACGTTGCGCATGGATTTGCCGCTTGATCGAGTGGATATCCTGGATCGCGGCAAAGTCGAGGTGCTTGCGCCACAGGAACGGTGTCAGCGCCGTCAGGAAATCCCGGCCGGCGTCGAGATCGCCGGCCACCGGGCGCGCCCGGATCAGGGCGGCGCGCTCCCAATTCTGTCCGGCACTTTCGTAGTAGGTGAGGGCGGCGGGCAGCGACAGGGCCGGCGGTGTCGAGCCTGGATCGGGCCGCAGGCGCAAATCGATCCGAAAGACATAGCCTTCGTCCGTGTGCTCGGCCATAAGGCGAACGAGGCCCTGAGTCATGCGTGTGAACAGCGTTTGGGCGTCCGTGTCGCCGACAACGCTCACCTTTTCAGGATCGAACAGCACAACCAGATCAACATCGCTCGAATAGTTGAGTTCACCGGCGCCGAGCTTACCCACGGCCAGGACGATAAAGCCGCTGTCGCGCGCCGGATCGTCGGCATGGTTGAGTACGAGCGCATCGCGCTCGGCAGCGGTAAGCAGCAGATGGCGGGTTGCTAGCGCCAAGGTGCATTCGGCAAATGCGCTCAAAGCGGCCATTACCTGCTCCAACGGCCACAACCCGGCGATGTCCGCGATGGCGATTGTCAACGCCGCGCCGCGCTTGAGCCGCCGCAACTCCGCAGCCAATGCGTCGTGCGGCGTCGTCGGAGCGAGATCGCGGTTGAGCCGGGAAATAAGTTCAGCGAAAGTAGCTGTGACGCCCTGGCGCCAGAGTCGGGCGAGCAGGGCTGGCTCCCTGAAACAGCAATGGGCTAGGTAAGGGCTGTTGCCAAAGAGCGTCGTCAGTAACCGGCGGCCAGTGACATCCGCGGCGAGATCGCGCATGAAGCCGGCGAGAGGCGCATCACGCACGTCGCCGGCTGCTTCGTGCCAGCGTGCGAGACCGACGGCGGCCGCCGTCTCGTCGGCGGCAGGCGGGAGATTGTCGTAAGTGTCAAATGATGGCGATGACATGAATGGCGCCGCGGGTAATCGGCCGCCGCAGCCTGCGCGCCCGCCGCGGCACGGTCAAGGTTGGCGCCGGGCGCATGTTCACCTGCTGCGCGCCATTGCCATTGGCGTTGCGGTCCTGCTGGTGCTCGTTGCGGCCGGTCTTGGCGTCGGAGCGTGGCGGCTGTCGCGTGGACCGATCGTGCTTGATCGGGTGACGCCCTATCTGGCGTCGGCATTGTCGAGTGGGCCGAACGGCGTGCTCGTGACCATCGATCACACCGTCTTGAGTTGGTCCGATCGGCGCTTTCATCTGTTCGCTCAAGGCGTGCATCTGAGCCAGCCGACGAGCGGCGCACGCCTAACGTTCAGTGCGATGGAAGTCGTGTTGAGCCCATGGGCGTTGTTGCAGGGGCGATTGGCGCCGTCGCGCATCGTTCTCGATCGACCAGTCCTGCGCATCGTGCGTGCCGCAGACGGCTCGTTCCACATTGCCGTTGGCGAGCAAACCGCCGAGAGCGACATCGCCGAATTCTGGGGGACGCGATTGACGCGCGACGTTGCGGCGCCGCTGGGGAGTGGCGGACCGCTGCAATATCTCACGGATTTTGCGATGAAAAACGCGACTCTGATCGTCGACGACAAATCGCTTGGCGTCACCTGGCGCGCCGATCGTTTCGACGTCGTTATGCAGCGCAATGCTGCCGGCATGGATGGCTCTATGCAGCTGGCGGTTGGCATCGGGGGCAAGCAGGCGCTGCTGAGCGGCCGCATCGCGTACCGCGCCACCGGCGAACTGTCGGTGAGGATCGACTTCCAGGACGTAGACCCGGCGCTGTTCGCGCCGGCCACACCGGCCCTGCAGCCGCTGGGTACGGTGGATTTGCCGATTTCGGGCGAGATGGCCTTGGGATTCGATACCAACACCTTCGCGATCGACGTTGCTTTTTGTGATTTTCGTTTTGGTGCCGGCCAGTTGCGGGAAGCTGATCTGCCAGACGGCACGGTGGCGGTCAGAGGTGGCGCGCTACGGGCGAGTTACAATCCGACCGAGGGGCGTGTCTATATCGAAGATCTCAGTTTCGATTTCGGCGGTCCGAAAGTCTCAGTCCAAGGCGAAGTCGACAACCTCGGCAACGGCTTGCTGGCTGGTGGCTGGCCTCAGACTTTCGACGTGTCGGGGCGGCTCACGGCGGGCGGCGTCCCAATCGATTCACTGCCGCATGTTTGGCCCGAGAAAGTCGGACCGCACACGCGGCATTGGATCACAACGCGTGTTCACGATGGCATGATCGATAGCATGAATGCCGTGATGGCGCTTCACATCGACACCAAAGCGCCGAAGCCTGTCGATGTTACGCGCTTCGACGGTACAGGCAGTTACCATAACCTGACGATCGAATATTTCCCGCCGCTGGAGCCTGTCCGTGGCGTCAACGGCACCGTCGTATTCGATCGCAAGCATATGGATTTCACGCCGACCAGCGGTCATGTGCTCGACGGCCGGGCGACCGCCGCCAGCGTCAAACTTTACAACCTCGACACCAACGATGAGATGGGCGACATCGACGTCACCCTGTCGGGCCCTTTGCATGACGCGCTCAAGGTGCTCGATACCAAGCCGCTCGAATACGCCAAGGCGCTCGGCCTTGACGCCGAGCATGCGCAGGGCACATTCGCCGCACACGTGTTCTTTCGGTTGCCGCTCAAGCACGATCTCAATTTTGACGAAGTCGAATATCGCACCGAGGCGCAATTGTCGGCGGTTGCCATTCCGCACGCATTTTTCAACCGCGACCTGAGCGACGGTGAATTCAAGATGACGCTCGACCGCTCGGCGCTCACGCTCGACGGCGCAGCGGCGGTCGGCGGTGCGCCGATGAAGCTGACCTGGGTCGAAAATCTGACAAAAAAGGGACCGCAGCGGCGCTATACCGTCCAGGGCCGGCTCGACGACGCAGCGCGCAAGCGCCTTGGTTTCGATTTCTCGGATTATGCGACGGCGCAGGGTCCCGTCGACGTCAGCTTGGCCTACAGCTTGGGCACCGATCGGCGCGCCGAGGCCGCGGTCACCGCCAATCTCAAGGATGCCGCCGTCGACATACCGAAGGCAGATTGGCACAAGGAGGCAGGCCAACCGGCAGTTGCGAAATTCACACTCAATCTGACCAACGACCAGCTCACGCAGGTGCGCGATGCGACCCTGGTAGGCAGCGGCATCGATGCGCGAATGTCGGCGGCCTTCGACAAGACCGGGCTATCGCGCGTCGACATTCCGCGTCTGGTCACCCGCGATACGAATGCGCAGATCGCTCTCGTGCGCAATGGCAACAGCTGGACCGCCGACGTGTCAGGCCCAAGCTATGATGCGAGCGGGCTGTTGCACGATGTATCGCGTCCGTCTACGGCGAATCCGCCGCCAATCGCGATCCGTGCGACTTTGGACCGGCTGGTGTTGGGCACGAACCGGGAGCTCACCAAATTCAGCGCCCGGCTGCAAAGCAATGGCCCGCATTGGCAGGAGGCCCAGATCGACGGCACCTTCACCGGTGGCAAGAAGCTCATGGTGCGGTACGGCGGTGGCAATGGACCCGGTAAGTTCGATCTTACGGCGGGCGATTTCGGCGCCCTGTTGCGCGTACTCGATGTCACCGGCGACGTTGAGGGCGGCACGTTCGCGGTAAAAGGCGATGCCGTGGACGAAAACGGCAAGCGCGTCTTGAAAGGTACCTTCGATGGCGCCGATTACCGTGTCGTGCGAGCGCCGCTGCTTGCGCGGATGTTGACTCTGACTTCGTTCACCGGCGTGAGCAATCTGCTTACCGGCGGCAGCGGCATACCGTTCAAGGTCTTGCAGGGCGACATCGTCTACGGCGCCGGCGGCATTAAGATCGACAACATGCGCGCCTATGGCGGGGCGATCGGCATAAGCGTCAACGGCACCGTCGACTACGACGCTGGCACGCTCGACGCATCAGGTACCCTTATCCCCGCCAATATCCTTAATACCGTGATCGGTGACATTCCGCTGATTGGCAATCTGCTGGTCGGCGGCGAAGGTCAGGGGATCTTCGGCGCCAATTTTCGCGTTGCCGGTCCTATCAGCGATCCACAGATTGCTGTCAATCCGTTGAGCGCACTCGCGCCGGGCTTCCTGCGCAACCTGTTTCTCTTCAAGGTGTGGAATCCGGCGCCGGGCACGCCGCCGAAACCCGAAGCGTCGGCGCCTGCCTCGACGCCCTAAACCGGCTTTACCAGCGCGTGACGCTTTTTGCCGGCCGAAAGTTTGATCACGCCGTCGGCATTCAGATCGGTCAGCGACAGCCTTGCGTTCTCGTCGGTCACGACTTTGTCGTTGATGCGCGCGCCGCCGCCGCGGATGAGCCGCCGCGCTTCGCTCAGGCTCGGTGCCAGGCCGGCGCGATGGAAGCACTGGATCGCTGGCAGACCGGTCTTAAGCTCCGACTTGGGTATTTCCGTCACCGGCAAATCGCTACCGATGCCGCCTTCGGCGAACACGCGATGCGCGGTGGCGGCGGCTTCGTCCGCCGCCTTGCGGCCGTGCGCCAACGCGGTCGCCTCGGTCGCCAGCACGATCTTGGCCTGATTGATCTCGCTGTCGCGCAGCGTTTCGAGTTGCCGGATCTCATCGATTGGTAGGTCGGTGAACAGCTTCAAAAAACGGCCGACATCGGCGTCCTCGGTGTTGCGCCAGTATTGCCAATAGTCGTAAGGCGCGAGCTTGTCGGCGTTGATCCAGACGGCGCCCTGTGCCGTCTTGCCCATCTTCGCGCCGGATGCGGTGGTCACCAGGGGCGAAGTGACGCCGTAAAGCGTCCGGTCCTCGGCACGGCGGCCGAGCTCGACGCCCATGACGATATTGCCCCACTGGTCGGAGCCGCCCATCTGGACAGCACATTTATAACGCCGCGCCAGCTCGAGGAAATCGTAGGCCTGCAGGATCATATAGTTGAATTCGAGGAAGCTCAGCGGCTGCTCGCGCTCGAGGCGAAGCTTGACGCTGTCCATACTCAACATGCGGTTGACTGAGAAATGCCGGCCGTATTCACGCAGGAACGGAATGTATTCGAGCCGGTCGAGCCACTCGCCGTTGTCGACCATGACCGCATCGGTCTTGCCGTCGCCGAATTTGAGAAACCGCTCGAAAACCCGGCGGATGCCAGCCATGTTGGCGGCGATCTCGGCCTCGCTCAACATGCGGCGGGTTTCGTCCTTGCCCGACGGATCGCCTACCTTGGTGGTGCCGCCGCCCATCAGGACGATTGGCTTGTTGCCGGTTTTCTGCCACAGCCGCAACAGCATGATCTGCAGCAGGCTGCCGACATGGAGGCTGTCCGCGGTACAATCGAAGCCGATATAGGATGCGACCGGGCCGCCGGCGAGCAGGGCGTCGAGGCCGGTGCGGTCGGTGATTTGGTGGATGAAGCCGCGTTCCTCAGCGGCAGCAAGAAAGGCGGAGCGGGCTTTAGTCATGGGGACTGCGTCTAGCATACTGGCGGCGCGCCGTCAGCCGGCGTGCGGCCGCCGAAGAGTCGCAACGTGACCTTGGCAGTCGGCCTGATGAGCGGCACGTCAATCGATGGCATCGATGCGGCGGCAATCGAAACCGATGGCCTGCGTACTGTCGTGTCGCGCGGCGCGCTCACGATCCCCTACGAGCCCGCTTTGCGGGCACGTATCCGCTCGGTGCTGGGTGGCAACGGTGAGCTCGCGGCGGTCGAAGCGGATTTAACCGAGGCACATGCGCGCGCTGTCGATGCTCTGATTCGCCGGTTCAACCTGCGCGATGTGTCGCTGATTGGCTTTCACGGCCATACCGTGCTGCACCGGCCGTGGGAGGGGCGAACGTGGCAGATCGGCGATGGTGCACTGCTGGCGCAGTTGACCGGGCTCGACGTCGTGAACGATTTCCGCGCGGCCGACGTTGCGTCGGGCGGGCAGGGCGCTCCCTTTGTCCCGCTTTATCATCAAGCACTGGCCACAGGTCTTGAGCGGCCGCTGGCGGTACTCAATATCGGTGGCGTCGCCAACGTCACGTGGCTTGGCCGCGATGACGATCGGATCCTGGCCTTCGACACCGGTCCCGGGAATGCTCTGATTGACGATTGGGCGCACACGCATACGGGGCGGCCGATCGACGAAAGCGGCACATTGGCGCGCGCCGGCAAGCCAGATATGAATCACGTCACGCGCCTTCTTGCGCATCCGTTTTTCAGTGCGCCGCCTCCGAAATCGCTCGACCGGGATGATTTCGCCCGGTTTACGCCAGCAGGCCTATCGCCGCCCGATGGTGCGGCGACCCTGGCCGCTATGACGGTCGCCGCAGTCGCTGCGGCACGCCGCCATTTTCCCGCGCCTACAAAACGTTGGCTGGTGACCGGCGGCGGCCGACGCAATCCCGTGCTGATGGCGTTGTTGGCGGCGCAACTCGATGTGCCGGTCGCACCCGTCGAAGAAGTGGGCTGGGACGGCGATGCGCTCGAGGCACAGGCGTTTGCCTATCTCGCGGTCCGGTCAGTGAAGGGTCTGCCCCTAAGTCTACCACAGACCACCGGCGTTGCCGCGCCGATGACTGGCGGCCGATTGCATCGGGCGGCACGGCGAGATTAGGCGGCCGACGTCTCGGCGGCTGGGCGATGTTCGAGCGCCTTGGCCTTGATCGTCTTTTGCAGCTTCTCGAACGCGCGCACCTCGATTTGGCGGACGCGTTCGCGCGAAATGCCGTAACGCTGTGACAAATCCTCGAGCGTTGCCGGTTCGTCCTTGAGCCGGCGCTCGACCAGAATGTCGCGCTCGCGCGCCGACAGATGGGTCATGGCGTTGCGTAGCAGATCGCGCCGCAATCCAAGCTCTTGTCGGTCGCCCAGGCGGGCCTCCTGCGTCGGGCCCTCGTCGACCAGCCAGTCCTGCCACTCGCCGCTATCACCGTCAGCGCGCAGGGGTGCGTTCAACGAGTTGTCAGGCGCGCTCAAGCGGCGGTTCATGCTAACCACGTCGGATTCAGGAACCGCGAGCTCAGTGGCGATCCGCTTCACGTTCTCTGGCGACAGGTCACCCTCTTCGATCGCTTGGAGCTGGCCTTTGATCTTGCGCAAATTGAAAAACAGCTTCTTCTGCGCGGCGGTGGTACCCATCTTCACCAGCGACCAGGAATGCAGCACGTATTCCTGAATCGCGGCGCGGATCCACCACATCGCGTAAGTCGCAAGCCGGAAGCCGCGGTCGGGGTCGAACCGCTTAACCGCCTGCATCATGCCGACATTGCCCTCGGAAATGAGCTCCGAAAGCGGCAGACCGTAGCCGCGGTAACCCATGGCGATCTTGGCGACGAGCCGCAAATGGCTGGTAACCAGCTTGTGCGCGGCATCCTTGTCGCCGTGCTCGCGCCAGCGCTTGGCGAGCATGTACTCTTCCTCCAGTCCCAGCATCGGAAACCGGCGGATTTCCTGGAGATAGCGCGCGAGATTGCCCTCGCGCGCGACAGACGGTAGGGCGTGGGTGGCCATTGCGGGGCAGAATCCTTCCTTTTAGGCTAAAATCTTAGTGCCGCACTCGGATATTGTCCAGTCTATATTTTCTCTAACCTATGCAGCAAAGCCATGATGTCGCTTGGTAAGGCGCTTTTGAATTCCCGGTATTCGCCGGTCGCTGGGTGGTGAAAACCCAAAAGATAGGCATGGAGCGCCTGGCGTCCCAGATTGCTGGCGGCTGTCCGGCTTGCCGCCGGCAGCTTGGCAAGGCGCCCAACGATGTGTCGCCCTTTGTAAACCGGGTCACCCAGCACTGGGTTCCCCTTGGCCAAGAGATGCACGCGGATCTGATGCGTCCGGCCACTGCCCAGGCGGCAGACAATCAACGACGCCACGGTGCCGAAGCTTTTCAGCACTTGATAGCGCGTCGTCGCCGCCTTGCCGGTGGCGACCACGGCCATGGTTTTGCGGTCGCGCGGATTGCGGCCGATCGCACCGACAATCTCGCCTGCTTTGGGCGTGGGCACACCCCAGACGATCGCCTGGTAGGCGCGGGTCACGCGGCGTGCAGCGAAGTCAGCAGCTAGCGCGCGATGCGCGGCTTCGGTCTTGGCGATCACCATGACGCCGCTGGTGCCCTTGTCGAGGCGATGAACGATCCCCGGACGCTTGACGCCGCCGATGCCGGCGAGACCGTCGCCGCAATGAGCGATTAGGGCATTGACCAGCGTCCGGTCCGGATTACCCGGTGCGGGATGGACCACCAGCCCGGCCGGTTTGTCGAGCACGAGCAAATGCGCGTCCTCGAACAGGATATCGAGGTCCATCGCCTGCGGCACGATCGTGCCCGACTCTGGCGGCGGCACAGTGACAGTAAACGTTTGGCCCGCTTTAACCTTGAAGGCCGGATCGGTGATTGGCCTGCCGTCGAGCGCGACCTGACCTTGCTCGACGAGCCGTTTCAGCCGTGATCGCGACAGATCGCCAAATTGGCCAGTGAGTACGCGATCGAGGCGATTTCCGGCCTCGTCGGGCGCGACAGCGGCGCGCCGGATATCGCTACTTGTGTCGACGGTCATGGCCGTTAAATTGGGCCCGAAGATGCGTGCCCTCAAGCTCCTAGTGATTGTCCTCGGCGTGCTGCTGCTATTGGGCATCGGTGCCCTGGCCGCCGCCGTGGTCTGGCGTATCGATCATGGCCGCCCAGCGATGCCGCCGAAGGCAGCGCCTGGAGTGCAACGCATCGTGCTGCCGGCGGGCGCCAAGGTAGTCTCAACCGACGTCGCCGCCGGCCGCTTGGTCGCACGGGTTGACGTGCCCGGCGGTGGCGCCCGTGTCTTCGTCTTCGATCTCGCGTCCGGCGCCGAGATTGCGACGGTCGAGCTGGTTCCGGCGACTCCGTAAGCCGTACGCGTTGGCGATTTTGTGCGCAACGCAACGGCCGTGTTGCGTCTTTACCATTCGTTGAGACACTCGCGGCGTCCGCGTTTGAGTGTATTGCGTCGGTGGTCGTGTGATCATAGTCACGAGCGCAGGAAAATTTACCTTTCCGTGAATTTTTTCTTGCATCGTAGCGCGATGAGCGTATCTAAAAGTCTGCGACGCACTCGCACGTGCCTATGGCCCATCGTGGTTATGCAACGACGTAACGCGTCCTTTTTGGAAGAACCGGTCGTCGTGGACCGGTCCCGAGAGGGAAGACGATATGGTTGCTATCCAACGCGGGGCGTGTGCGCCC
>DASQHO010000052.1:0-9349 GCA_035632055.1 Allostellaceae bacterium | reverse complement strand
CTTGATGTGATAGGTCAGGTGCTGCCACTTGCCGCGCGGGTCGGTAAAGCGGAAGTCGACGTACTTGGCATCGTGCTCCTTGATCATTTCCATGATCTTTTTCGGATCGGACATCGGATTAAGTCTCCCCTTCGTGATGGTTCGTTCGGATGGCTGATTTGATATTGGCGGGCGAGGCCGCCGAAGGCGTCAACCTAGCGGGCCGCGCACCGCAAACTATTGGTTTGCAGCGGGTCAGATCGCGTCTTTGCCCTTCTCGCCGGTGCGGATGCGGATCGCCTCTTCGATGGCGGTGACGAAGATCTTGCCGTCGCCGATGCGGCCGGTGTGGGCGGCGTGCTGAATCGCCTCAATCGCGCGCGGCACCAGCGGATCGTCCATCACCACTTCAATCTTCACCTTGGGCAAGAAATCGACGACGTACTCGGCGCCGCGATAGAGCTCGGTATGGCCTTTCTGCCGGCCGAAGCCCTTGGCCTCGGTCACGGTGATGCCCTGAATGCCGACCTCGTGCAGCGCTTCCTTCACCTCGTCGAGCTTGAAGGGCTTGATGATCGCTTCGACTTTCTTCACGGGATAACCCCCTCTTGTTGTCGCCTGCGCAAAACCGGCGTCCAAGCGGCCGCCGTTTCAATCCTTGCCGCCTCTAAAGCATGAGGTGTGCCACAGCCCGCGGTACCTGCTCCATGGCAAATGCCGCGGGATTCCAGTGGATAAGAACAACAAGACCAAAAAATAGGCAAGAGTGCACGATTAGCGGGCAGACGCTCGCCGATTGTCCTGGCGCGCGAGCCATTCGCCGAGGCGCGCCATCGCTTCTTCGATGGCCTCTCGGCTGGCGGCATAGGAGAAGCGGACGAACCCTTCGCCGAAGGCACCGAAACTGGTGCCGGCGACGGTAGCAATGCCGGCCTCGTCGAGCAGACGACGCTCGATTTCGCGTGCGCCGATGCCGGTGCCGCCAATGTTCGGAAAGGCATAGAACGCGCCGCCCGGCATGGCGCAACGCAGGCCCGGCAGCTTGTTGAGTGCGCCGACGATCACCTGGCGGCGCTCGGCGAAGGCGCGGACCATCGCGTCGACCTCGTTGCGCCGACCGGTCAATGCGGCGATGCCAGCGAACTGCGCCGCCGCGTTGACGCAGGAATGGCAGTTGATGGCGAGCCGTTCGGCAGCGGAAAAAAGCGCCTCCGGCCAGACGCCATAGCCGAGACGCCAGCCGGTCATCGCGTAAGTCTTGCTCCAGCCATCGAGCAGGATGACGCGGTCGGCGATCGACGGATAGGTCAGCAGGCTCACGTGCCGCGCGCCGTCGTAGAGGATCTCGCCGTAGATTTCGTCGCTCAGCACGGCGACTTTGGGAAAGCGCTCGAGCCCGGCGACCAGCTTGTCGAGTTCGGCTTTGGGCACGACACCGCCGGTCGGATTGGCAGGACTGTTGATAATAATAAGGCGCGAACGCTCGGTAAGCTTGGCGAGCACTTCGTCGGCACTGAACGAAAAGCCTTTCGACTCATGCAAATCGATCGGCACCGGCGTCGCGCCGGAAAAACGGATGACGCTTTCGTAAATCGGAAAGCCGGGATTGGGGTAGAGGATTTCGGCGCCGGCTTCGCCGAACATCATGATGGCAAAGAACATCGTGACTTTGCCGCCCGGCACCACCAGCACGCGGCCGGGCGACACGGTGACGCCGTGGCGGCGATGCAAATCGGCGACGACCGCATCGCGCAATTTCGGAATGCCGTTTGCCGGCGTGTAGCCGTGATGACCATCGGCGAGCGCCTTGCGGCCCGCTTCGACGACATGCGGCGGCGTCGGAAAATCCGGCTGGCCGATGCCGAGATTGATGATGCGGCGGCCTTGCGCCTCAAGCGCCTTGGCTCGCGCCAGCACCTCGAACGCGCTCTCGGTGCCGAGGCGCGACATACGCTGGGCCATAACGAGGGGTGCGGTCATTGACTTATCCTAACGCCAGGCGGTGTAGCCCTACCATGCGTATGCGGTGCGCCAGACGCGCACAAAAGGCCAAGGCCCAGGGGCGCTGGATCGGCAAGAGATATGGAGAAATGGGGCGAGTGACCGGATTCGAACCGGCGACATCCAGAATCACAATCTGGCGCTCTAACCAACTGAGCTACACTCGCCACCCGACTGCGGTCCTAGCGCGAAGGCCTTCGAAGCGTCAAGCCAAGAGCCATGAATCCGACCGATTATGCTTTGCTGACCCCCCTCGAAATGGCGGCTGCCGACCGTGCCGCGGTGGCGGCCGGCGTTGCGGGCAGCGTCCTGATGGAAGCTGCCGGCCGCGCCGTGGCCGACGCCGTGATGCGGCGCTGGTCGCCGCGGCCGGTCAGCATCCTGTGCGGGCCCGGCAATAACGGCGGTGACGGTTTTGCGGCGGCGCGGCGGCTCGCTGCTGCCGGCTGGCGGGTGCGGGTTGGGCTGCTCGGCAGCCGTGACACGTTGCGCGGCGACGCGCGCGAGCACGCGACACGCTGGCGCGGCGAGGTCGAGCCGCTGACGCCGGCACTGCTCGACGGTGCCGGGCTGGTCATCGACGCACTTTTTGGTGCCGGCCTGTCGCGTCCGCTCGACGGTGTGGCCCGTTCCGTCATCGAAGCGCTGATCAAGCGCCGGCTGCCGGTGGTCGCTGTCGACGTGCCGAGCGGGCTCGACGGCGCAAGTGGCGTTGTCCTCGGCGTCGCAGCGCCGGCGGCGGTGACCGTCACATTCTTCCGCAAGAAGCCGGGACATCTTTTGTTGCCAGGACGATCGCTGTGCGGCGAGGTGCAACTCGCCGACATCGGCATTCCCGCCGCTGTGCTGAGCACCGTCGCGCCGCGGACATTTGAGAACGATCCGGCCTTGTGGCTCGACGCCTATCCGTGGCCCATGGACGGCACGCATAAATATAAACGCGGTCATGCGGTGGTGTTCGGCGGTGCAATCATGACTGGCGCCGCACGTCTTGCCGCGCGCGCGGCGCAGCGGATCGGTGCCGGACTCACGACCGTCGCGGCGCCGGCATCGGCGTTTCCGATTTATGCAAGTGCGCTGGAGAGCGTTCTGGTCGCGCGCATGACCGGCACCGGCAGCTTCGCGCAGTTCATTGCCGACGAACGTCACAACGCGATCCTGGTCGGGCCTGGCGCTGGCGTGACACCGGCGACGCGCCGAGCCGCGTTGGCGGCACTCGCGACGCGGCGCGCCGTCGTGCTCGATGCCGATGCGCTCACCGTTTTCGCCAAGGAACGCAAGCAGCTGTTTAAGGTGCTGGCCGGCGCGCGCGCCGTGATGACGCCGCACGAAGGTGAATTCGCGCGGTTGTTCTCGGTCGCGGGCGACAAGCTTGTGCGCGCTCGCGCCGCCGCTGCCGAAAGCCGCGCCGTCGTCGTGCTCAAAGGCACCGACACGGTGATCGCCGCGCCCGACGGCAGTGCCGCGATCAACGCCAATGCGCCGCCGACGCTCGCCACCGGCGGCACTGGCGACGTGCTCGCCGGCCTGATCCTCGGTCTGTTGGCCCAGGGCCTCGATCCGTTCCGTGCGGCGTGCGCGGCATGTTGGCTGCATGGCGACGTGGCGCAGGATTGCGGCGTCGGCTTGGTTCCCGAGGATCTGGTGGCCCGCTTGCCGGCGGCGCTGGCGCGGCTCGCGGTGCGGGGTGTGCTTGCCAAGGGCCGGCAGCCGGAGTTATCGCTTGATCATGAGTGAACGCGTCAGCCTGCTCGATCGCACCCTGAATTCGCTGCGCGGCGCGTGGCGCGACATCGCGGCATCCGCGCGCGGTGCGCTGTCGAGCCAGCCGCGGCCGGAGTTGTCGCGCGAAGACGCCGAGCGCCTGCGCGTCCAGCTGCGCGATTGCCTCGAAGGCAAGGGCGGCGAGGTTTCGGCCCGCGCCCGCGCCGCAGGCCTCGGCCGTACTTATCTCGCGCTCAACGCCGTCGGCCGCGAACGTTTCCTGCGGCTGCTGGCGGCGGAGTTCGACATCGACCATGCCGAAGTCGCGCGCATCAGCGGCCAACTCAAGTCGGCCGCCGACGATTTCGAGCGCGGCAAGATCGAACGCACGCTGCGCCGCGCGCTTGAGCCGCCGCGCGTCCGGCTGTTGACCCAGTTCAACGCCTTGCCGGAAGGCGTCAAGTTCCTGGTCGACATGCGCGCCGAGCTGATACGCCTCGGCCGCGAAGACGTCGAGCTCGCGGCGCTCGAACAGGATTTGAAGGCGCTGCTCGCCGGCTGGTTCGACATTGGCTTCCTCGAATTGCACAGCATCGGTTGGGATTCGCCGGCGGCGTTGCTCGAGAAGCTGATGCTCTACGAAGCAGTGCATGAAATCCGCAGTTGGAACGATCTCAAAAACCGGCTCGAAGCCGACCGCCGCTGCTTCGCCTTCTTTCACCCGCGCATGCCGCAGGAGCCAATCATCTTCGTCGAAGTCGCCTTGACCAAGGGCATGTCCGACAACGTGCAGTCGTTGCTCGACGAAAGCGCTCCGATCGGCGATCCGACCGAAGCCGACACGGCGAACTTCTATTCGATCTCGAACTGCCAGCGCGGCCTGTGGGGCATCAGCTTCGGTGACTTCTTGATCAAGCGCGTCGTCGACATGCTCGCGGCCGAGCTGCCGCATCTCAAGACCTACACCACGCTGTCGCCGATCCCGGGTTTTAGCGCCTGGCTTGAGAAGCGACTGACGGAGGAGGGCGACGATCTGCTGACCGAGGAAGAGCGTACGGCGATCGCGGCGTTGCCCGGCGGCGGCAAGGACGGTTTCGCGGCGCTGATCGCCCGTCCCGATTGGAGCGCCGATGCGACCGCAATCCAAGCACTCAAGGCGCCGCTGATGCGGTTGTGCGCGCGCTATCTGTTGAACGAGACAACGCCAGCCGGTCGCGCCATTGATCCGGTGGCCCATTTCCATCTCAGCAATGGCGCCCGGATTGAGCGCATCAACTGGCGCGCCGATGTGTCAAAAAAAGGTCTGCAGCAGTCCTTCGGCATGATGATCAATTACCTCTATCGGCTGGGCGACATCGAACAAAACCATGAGGCCTATTCCGGAGAAGGCCAAATCGCGGCGTCGAGCGCGGTAGCGCGATTAGCCAAGGAGTGAATTGCCTCAGTAATGCTGAGGATGAATGACTGAAAAAGCCGCAAAACTTATTGACATTCCGACCTAATTGCCGCCATTAATCATTGGCAATTTATCCCCAATAGGCTGTGGATAAAACGCCGAACTGATAAGGCGAATGCCACGTCTAGGGGCTTCGGGGGGCTGCGAACCTGTTTCACCGTCTTTTGCAAAATCGCCGCGAACCGGTTGAAGTCAGGAGCGGCGACCGCTTCTGTCGCCGTCGACGCGACAAAGTGATGGAACTGGTGACCGTCACGGATTTGCGTCCGGACCCGCTTGGCATCCCGCACGTGCATTTCAAACTGACGTTCGAAGAAGCCGCCATCGGCCGGGTCGAAGGCGGCCGTCGCGTGCTGGCACTCAACTCCTTCGTCGCGGCCTATAGCGAGCGTATGGGCTAAGCGCCCCTTCGGCTTTTCCGCGGTTTGACCTTATGCTATGAAGCCCGCTTCGTCGTGCGGCGGACGCGTCCGGTTGCGGGCGTGGCGGAACTGGCAGACGCACTCGGTTTAGGTCCGAGCGACGCAAGTCGTGGGGGTTCGAATCCCTCCGCCCGCACCACCGGATTCACCCCGAGACCGGGTAACCTCAGCAAGAAGAAGTCGTGACCCCATGCAAGTAAGAGAGACCAGCGCCGAAGGCCTGAAACACGAATTCACCGTCGTCCTCGCTGCCGCCGATATCGAGAAAAAAATTCAGGACCGGCTCACCGAGATCGGCCGTTCGGTGCGGCTGCCGGGATTCCGTCCGGGCAAGGCACCGCTCGGACTGCTGAAGAAGCGCTACGGCCCGTCGGTGATGGGTGAGGTTGTCGAACGCGCCGTCAACGACAGCTCGTCAGCGGCGATCAAGGAACACAAGCTGCGGCCCGCGCTGCAGCCGAAGATCGAAATCGTCTCGTTCAATGAAGGCAAGGATCTCGAATACAAGCTCGCGGTCGAAGTGCTGCCCGACATCGGTCCGATTTCGCTCGACGGCATCGCGCTCGAGCGCTGGAAGGCCGAAATTCCCGACAGCGAGATTGATCAGGCGCTGGAGCGCATCGCCAAGCAGCAGCGGAAGACCGCACCGGTCGAACGCGCCGCCGACAAAGGCGACGTCGTGCGTATCGATTTCAAAGGCACCGTCGACGGCGTCGCTTTTCCCGGCGGCAGCGCCGACAATTATCTGCTCGAGCTCGGCTCGGGCGGGTTTATTCCCGGGTTCGAGGATCAGCTCGTAGGCGCCAAGACCGGCGAAGCGCGCAATGTTGCGGTCACCTTTCCGGCGGATTACGGCAATGCAGAGCTTGCCGGCAAGGCGGCCGAGTTCGCGGTTACTGTTAAGGAAGTGCGGCAGACCGAGAACCAGCCGATCGACGAATCTCTCGCGACCGCGGTCGGCATGGAGAATCTGGCCGAGCTGCGCCAGGCCGTGCGCGAACGTATCGAGCGCGAATACAGCGGCATCGCACGCCAGAAGCTGAAGCGCGAATTGCTCGATCAGCTTGCGGGCCGCTTCAGTTTCGCCGTCCCGGCCGGGATGCTCGACCTTGAGTTTCAGCACCTCTGGCGCGAGGTCGAGGCCGAGCGCAAGCGCGCCAAAGAAGGCGGCACGGTCGATCCCGAACTCGCTAAGGACGACGCCGAACTCAAGGCCGAATTCCAGGCGCTGTCCGAACGGCGCGTACGCCTCGGGTTGCTGCTCAACGAGATCGGCCGCACCAATTCGATCACCATCGCCGCCGAGGAGATCAATCGCGCCGTCATCGAACGCGCGCGCGGATTCCCCGGCCAGGAACGGGAAGTGCTAGACTTCTACCGCAACAATCCTCAGGCGCTCGACAGCCTGCGGGCGCCGATCTACGAGGACAAAGTGGTCGACTTCATCCTCGGCAAGGTGAACGTGAGCGAGCGCTCGGTGCCGCCGGCGGAATTGACGGCCGCCGCCGCCAAGGAAGACTGAACGCCCGACGATCGACCCTAAGCAACGAGGATAGGTAGCGATGAAGGACCCGTTCGAACAATACATGCAGACGCTGGTGCCGATGGTGGTCGAGCAGACCAACCGCGGCGAACGCGCTTACGACATCTATTCGCGCCTGTTGAAGGAGCGGATCATCTTCCTGGTCGGGCCGGTCAATGACATGGTCGCGAGCCTCGTTTGCGCCCAGCTCCTGTTTCTCGAATCCGAGAATCCCACCAAAGACATCTCGCTCTATATCAATTCGCCGGGCGGAGTTGTCACCTCGGGTTTGGCGATTTATGACACCATGCAATACATCCGGCCGGACATCGCAACCGTGTGCATCGGCATGGCGGCGTCGATGGGGTCGCTGCTGCTGACTGCAGGCGCCAAGGGCAAACGCGTTGCGCTGCCCAATGCCAGCATCATGATCCATCAGCCCTCCGGCGGCTTCCAGGGACAGGCGACTGACATCGAGATCCATGCCCGCGAGATCCTGCGCACCCGCGCCCGGCTCAACGAGATCTACGTCAGGCACACCGGCCAATCGCTCGACGCGGTAGCGACCGCCCTCGAGCGCGACCGCTTCATGTCGCCGCAGGAGGCCAAGGCCTTCGGTCTCATCGACGAAGTTATGACCAACCGGCCAGTCACAGCCGAAGAAAAACGCGCCTGACGCGCTCAACAAGCGCGTTAACCCCTGGAATCGCGCGGCGTATTAACTAGTTATTGAACTTAGGGCCGTGCATAATGTTGTATGGAATAGGGCGGAAAAGGTCCTGTCGTCGTGAACCGGAACAAAAACCGGAGGCCGGCTCGGCGGATGGCAGCGGCGCGAGGCATGCAAAAAACTGCATGTTGCGGGTGGTGTTGACGGAGAGACCATGACCAAGCCGAGCGGCGGCGATTCGAAGAACACGCTCTACTGCTCCTTCTGCGGCAAGAGCCAGCACGAGGTCCGCAAGCTTATCGCGGGGCCGACGGTGTTCATCTGCGATGAATGCGTTGAGCTCTGCATGGACATCATCCGTGAAGAGCACAAGACAACTCTCGTTAAATCGAGAGACGGCGTTCCGACGCCGCGCGACATTTGCAAGGTGCTTGACGACTATGTGATCGGCCAGGATCACGCCAAGCGCGTGCTATCGGTCGCCGTGCATAACCACTACAAGCGGCTCGCGCACGGCGCCAAGAGCAACGACGTCGAGCTGGCGAAATCGAACATCCTGCTCGTCGGTCCGACCGGTTCGGGCAAAACGCTGCTGGCGCAGACGCTGGCGCGCATCATCGACGTGCCGTTCACCATGGCGGACGCGACGACGCTGACTGAAGCGGGCTATGTCGGCGAGGACGTCGAGAACATCATCCTCAAGCTGCTCCAGTCCGCGGATTACAACGTCGAGCGGGCACAGCGCGGCATCGTCTATATCGACGAAGTCGACAAGATTTCGCGCAAGTCAGACAATCCTTCGATCACCCGCGACGTGTCGGGCGAAGGCGTGCAGCAGGCGCTCCTCAAGATTATGGAGGGCACCATTGCTTCGGTACCGCCGCAGGGCGGCCGCAAGCATCCGCAGCAGGAATTCCTGCAGGTTGACACCACCAATATCCTGTTCATCTGCGGCGGCGCGTTCGCCGGGCTGGAGAAGCTCATCGCCCAGCGCCGTCAGGGCACGTCGATCGGCTTCGGCGCCGAAGTACGCGCGCCGGAAGAGCGTAAGACCGGCGAGATCCTGAAAGATCTCGAGCCGGAAGATCTGCTCAAGTTCGGCCTGATCCCCGAGTTCGTCGGCCGGTTGCCGGTAGTGGCAACACTCGATGACCTGGACGAAAGCGCGCTGGTCGACATCCTGACCAAGCCGAAGAACGCGCTGGTCAAGCAGTACCAGCGGCTGTTCGAGATGGAAGACGTCCGGCTCGAGTTCAACGACGAGGCGATGAAGGCGATCGCGCACAAGGCGATCGCGCGCAAAACCGGCGCGCGCGGCCTGCGCTCGATCATGGAGGCGATTTTGCTCGAGCCGATGTTCGAGCTGCCGGGCCTCGAAGGCGTTACCGGCATCGTCATCAACCGCGAAGTCGTCGAAGGCCGCGCTCAGCCGCTCCACATCTACTCGGAGCGCCGGGGCGACGTCACGACCAGCGCCTGATCGCCGGCCGACGGCCGGCTTTATCGCAAATCCGAATCGAATATGCGGAATGGCGCATTTTCGGGCACGACCCCTTGATCTGGGCCGCCCGGCAGGCCACCTTATGTTGTGCTAT
>DASQHO010000051.1:0-2245 GCA_035632055.1 Allostellaceae bacterium | reverse complement strand
TTTGCGCGACGGGGCGCTCGAGTATCACCGCCATCCGACGCCCGGCAAGATCGCCATCGTCGCCACCAAGCCGCTCTCGACACAACATGATCTGTCGCTGGCTTATTCGCCCGGCGTCGCCGCCGCCTGCATGGCGATTGTTGCCGACCCGCAGGAAGCCGCGAGCCTGACGGTGCGCGCCAATCTTGTCGCTGTCATCACCAACGGGACCGCGGTTCTGGGCCTCGGTACGATCGGCCCGCTCGCCGCCAAGCCGGTGATGGAAGGCAAGGCGGTGCTGTTCAAGAAATTCGCCGGCATTGACGTCTTCGACATCGAGATCAACGAGCGCGATCCCGACAAGCTGGTGGAAGTCATCGCCGCGCTCGAGCCGACCTTCGGCGGCATCAACCTCGAAGACATCAAAGCGCCGGAATGCTTCACCATCGAGGAGAAGCTGCGCCGGCGGCTCAAGATCCCGGTGTTCCATGACGACCAGCACGGCACCGCGATCATTGTCGGCGCGGCGGTGCGCAACGGCCTCAAGCTGGTCGGCAAGCGGCTCGCTCAGGTGAAGCTCGTTGCCTCGGGTGCCGGCGCTGCAGCGCTCGCGTGCCTCGATCTCCTGGTCGATATGGGGCTCAAGGTCGAGAACGTCGCTGTCACTGACGTGCACGGCGTCGTTTACAAGGGCCGTAAGGAGGAGATGGATCCACGCAAGACGCGCTACGCCAAGGACACCAAGGCGCGCAAGCTCGGCGATGTTATTGCCGGTGCCGACATTTTCCTCGGCCTGTCTGCGCCCAACGTTCTGAGCGCCGAAATGGTCAAGTCCATGGCGCCCAATCCGCTGATTCTGGCACTGGCGAATCCGGTGCCGGAAATTTCACCCGAAGCGGCGCTGGCCGTGCGGCCGGACGCCGTGCTGGCGACGGGGCGCACCGACTATCCGAACCAGGTCAACAATGTCCTGTGCTTTCCGTTTATCTTCCGTGGCGCGCTCGATGTCGGCGCCACTACGATCAACGAGGCGATGAAGCTCGCCGCGGTCAATGCGCTCGCGGATCTGGCGCTCGCCGAGCCGTCGGACATCGTAACTGCCGCTTACGGTGAGACGATTCTCACGTTCGGCCGCGACTACATCATCCCGAAGCCGTTCGATCCACGCCTCATCGTCGAGATTGCGCCGGCGGTTGCCAAGGCGGCGATGGAGTCCGGCGTCGCGACGCGGCCGATTGCCGATTTCGCTGCCTATCGCGACCGCCTCAACGAGTTCGTCTTCCGCTCGGGACTGCTGATGCGGCCGATCTTTGAACACGCGCGCAAGGATCCAAAGCGCGTCGTCTATGGCGAAGGCGAAGACGAACGCGTGCTGCGTGCCGTTCAGCAGGTGGTCGACAACGGCCTGGCGCGGCCGATCATCATCGCCCGACGTGACGTCGCGCAAAAGCGGATCGAGCGCCTCAACCTGCGGATCAAGCTCGGCGGTGATGTCGAGTTGGTCGATCCGACCAGCGACCCGCGCTACAACGAATATTGGTCGCTCTATCACAAGCTGATGGAGCGCAAGGGCGTCTCGCCGGATTTCGCGCGCTATCTGGTGCGCACGCGTACTTCTGTGATTGCATCGCTGATGGTGCGTCGCGGCGAGGCCGACGCCATGATCTGTGGCGCAGTCGGCACGTATCATCGCCATCTGCGTCACGTCGTGGATATCGTCGGTCTGGTGCCGGGCGCTTCGGCCCCGGCGGCGCTCACCGGCCTGATCACGCCCAAGGGCACATTCTTCCTCTGCGATACCTATGTCGTCGACGATCCAACGGCCGAGCAAGTTGCCGAAATGACCGTGCGGGCGGCTGAGGCGGTGCGCTATTTCGGCGTCGAGCCGAAGATCGCGTTGCTATCGCATTCGAACTTCGGCGGCTCGGATACGCCGGGCGCGCGCAAGATGCGTCAGGCGATGGAACTGCTGCTCAAGCATGCGCCCGACCTCGAAGTCGAGGGCGAGATGAATGGCGATGCGGCGATCGTCGAAGAAATCCGCAACCGCGTCTTCCCGAATTCGCGCCTCAAAGGCGCCGCCAATCTGCTGATTATGCCCAATCTCGACGCCGCCAACATCGCATTCAACCTGCTCAAGGTGTTGGGTGACGGCCTCAATATCGGGCCCATCCTGTTGGGGCTCCGGAAGCCCGCTCATATCGTGACCCCGGCGGTGACAGTCCGTGGCCTGGTGAACATGACGGCGGTCGCGGTGTATGATGCG
>DASQHO010000050.1:0-2301 GCA_035632055.1 Allostellaceae bacterium | reverse complement strand
TGCTTCGGCAGCGAACTCAAGGAAAGCGGCGTCCGCGTCACCGTCAGCTGACGCGCCGGAAACCACGGCCATGTCGGACAACGATTCACCCGCCGAGGTCTTCAAGCGGTCGACCGCGGCGGCGCTGCGCGCCATCGCGCGCCGCGGCGACGTGACGGTGACCTATGGTGCCGAGCCCGCCGGCGCGGCCGGCACGCGGATCCGGCTGCCGCTGCCGCCGCGCGACTTGGCGGAAAAAGATGCGGCGCCAGTGCGCGGCGCGGCCGACGCATTGGGTCTGCGGCTCCGTTATCACGATCCAGCGGTCCATGCACGGCGCGCACCTGCCGGCGAAACCGCGCGCAGCATTTTTGAGGGCATGGAGCAGGCGCGCGTTGAGGCTCTCGGCTCGCGCAACATGGCCGGTGTTGCCGGCAATCTCGCCGCGATGCTCGACGAGCGTTATCGCCGTCAAGGCTACGAGCAGATGGCCGAGCGAAACGATGTGACGTTGGCCGAGGCGATCCGCCTTCTGGTGCGCGAACGGCTGACCGGTGCGCCGCCACCGCCGGCCGCGCGGCAGGTGGTCGAGCTATGGCGGCCGTATCTAGAAGGCAAGGTCGGACGCGATCTGATCGAACTCGAACGCCACATGCGTGACCAGTCGACCTACGCCCGCAGCGCGCGGCAGTTGATTCAAGATCTCGATCTCGACCTCGGCGAGGCCGAGGACGACAACGCCGAGGACGGCGCCGACGACGATAGTGACAAGGGCAACGAGAACAGCAGCGAAAGTGACAACGACGAAAGCACCAGCGCCGGCGCGCAGGGCTCTCTCGAAGCCGGTGCGCCGGACGAGGAAAAGCAGGACGGCGAGTCCGGCGGTGCCGAAGAAGTCCAGGGCGAATTGATGCCTGGTGCGGGCGACGATGATCCGAGCCGACCCGGCCGGCCAGGTCAGATGCCGCGCCAACGCGGCGCCAACGAGGATCCGCTGACCTATCGCGCGTTCACCACCCAATGCGACGAAATCGTCGACGCCGCCGGCCTGTGCGATCCGGACGAGCTGACGCGATTGCGTGGCCTGCTCGACCAGCAACTGGCGCATCTGCAAAGCATCATCGCGCGGCTTGCCAATCGGCTGCAGCGCCGACTGCTCGCCAAGCAGGCGCGCTCGTGGGAGTTCGATCTCGAAGAGGGCATTCTCGATTCCGCGCGCCTCGACCGCGTCGTCACAAATCCGATCTATCCGCTGTCGTACAAGCGCGAAAAGGAAATGGAATTCCGCGACACGGTGGTGACGCTGCTGATCGACAATTCCGGCTCGATGCGCGGCCGGCCGATCACCGTCGCGGCGATGAGCGCCGACATTCTCGCGCGCACGCTCGAACGGTGCGGCG
This sequence comes from Allostellaceae bacterium, assembly GCA_035632055.1. Classification (GTDB taxonomy): domain Bacteria; phylum Pseudomonadota; class Alphaproteobacteria; order ATCC43930; family CGMCC-115725; genus REEB95. The sequence continues at coordinate 922 of DASQHO010000050.1, read as the reverse complement.
TCAAGGTCGAGATCCTGGGCTTTACAACGCGCGCCTGGAAAGGCGGCCAGGCACGCGAGCGCTGGATCGCTGCCGGCAAGCCGCCCAATCCGGGCCGGCTCAACGATCTGCGTCACATTATCTATAAGGCCGCCGACGAACCGTGGCGGCGCGCGCGCAAGAGCCTCGGCCTGATGCTGCGCGAAGGTATCCTGAAGGAGAACATCGACGGCGAGGCGCTGATCTGGGCGCACGACCGGCTGCTCGCCCGGCCGGAGCAGCGCCGCATACTGATGGTCATTTCCGACGGCGCCCCCGTGGACGATTCGACGCTGTCGGTCAATCCCGGCAACTATCTCGAACGCCATCTGCGTGAGGTCATCGGCCAGATCGAGCGCAACTCGCCAGTCGAACTGACGGCCATCGGCATCGGTCACGACGTCACGCGCTACTATCGCCGCGCCGTCACCATCGTCGACGCCGAACAGCTCGGCGGCACGATGCTCGAGCGATTGGCCGAGCTCTTCGACGAAGACGGCCCACAGGCAGCAACGATGTCACGCCGCCGCCAGCGGTCCAGCGCTTAAGACGTCAACGCTTTACGCCGATTAAAACCCTGGAGCCGCGCCGGTCGCCGCCGTTATTGAACTGGCGGTTCACCTGTGGGTTCACCGCGCGAGCGGGCATGGCGCCCAAGCACGGCGCTGAAATTGCGCCAGCCATAGGCGATTGCCTCGACCGGCTGGCCGGCCACGGGAATTGGACGGTGCATGACCTGTTTGCCGCCCAGGCGCTCGTAGAAGAAACGCGCCGGATTGCCGCGCACGACCCAGACCAGCGCCGAACGGTGGCCGGACGCCTCGAGCCGTTGGAATAGCGCGCCCATCAGCGCGCGGCCTATGCCGGCTCCTTGCAGGTCGGGCAGCACGTAAAGCGTGTAGAT
>DASQHO010000049.1:0-45593 GCA_035632055.1 Allostellaceae bacterium | reverse complement strand
GTTCACTTTGTCGGTCAACTCCTTCCATGTGCCGGCGACGCCGCGCACATTGGCCTGTCCGCCGAGCTTTCCTTCGGTGCCCACTTCGCGGGCCACGCGCGTCACTTCGGAAGCGAAGGAGTTGAGCTGGTCCACCATGGTATTGATGGTGTTCTTCAGCTCCAGGATTTCGCCGCGCACGTCCACGGTGATCTTCTTGGACAGGTTGCCGTTCGCCACGGCGGTGGTGACGTCGGCGATGTTGCGCACCTGGCCGGTAAGGTTGGCGGCCATCAGGTTCACGTTGTCGGTCAAATCATTCCATGTGCCGGCGACGCCTTTCACGTGCGCCTGGCCGCCGAGCTTGCCTTCCGTGCCGACCTCACGCGCGACGCGCGTCACCTCGCCGGCGAAGCCGTTGAGCTGATCCACCATCGTATTGATGGTGTTCTTGAGCTCGAGAATCTCGCCTTTGACGTCGACGGTGATCGTGCGCGAGAGGTCGCCGCGCGCCACGGCTGTGGTCACCTCGGCGATGTTGCGCACCTGACCGGTCAGGTTCGAGGCCATGAAGTTGACGTTGTCGGTGAGATCCTTCCAGGTGCCGGCAACGCCGGGCACCACGGCCTGGCCGCCGAGCTTGCCTTCCGTGCCGACCTCGCGCGCGACGCGCGTCACTTCGGCGGCGAAAGAGCGGAGCTGATCCACCATCGTGTTGATGGCTTCTTTCAGCTGGAGTATCTCGCCGCGCACATCGACGGTGATCTTCTTCGACAAGTCGCCGTTGGCGACGGCGATCGTCACGTCGGCGATGTTGCGGACCTGCGCCGTCAGATTCGACGCCATCGAATTGACGCTCTCGGTCAAATCCTTCCACACGCCGGTCACTTCGCGCACCTGTGCTTGGCCGCCGAGCTTGCCGTCGGTGCCGACCTCGCGCGCAACGCGCGTCACTTCGGAGGTGAACACGCTGAGCTGCTGGATCATCGTGTTGACGATGGTGGCAAGCCGGAGGAATTCGCCTTTGAGCGGCCGGCCGTCGATCTCGGTGGGCACGGTTTCGAGCAAATCGCCGCGCGCGACCGCGGCAATCGCGCGGGTCACCGTCACTGTGGGCCACAGAAGATCGTCGATCAGCCCGTTGAGCGAAACTTCCATTTCGCCCCAGGCTCCGAGCGTGTGGCCGAATTTGACGCGCTGCCGCGTACGGCCATCACGGCCGACCGTGTTTCCGACGCGTTCGAGCTGCTCCGCCATCCGCTGATTGGCGGCGGCGATTTCGTTGAATGTGTCGGCGATCTTGCCGGCAAGACCGACCCGATCGCGGGGCAGCCGCACGGAGAAGTCGCCGACCCTTATGGCCTGAAGTCCATGCAGCAGCTGTTGCAGATCGACAGTTTCGCGCGCGCGGCGATCGTCGCCGTTGGCTTCGGGCTCGTAGGGGATTGGGTTCGCGACGGCCGTACGGTCGTTGTGCGCTTGAGCTCGCCCAGTGATCGCCATTCAGCCCCCTGTCGCCTGCGTGCGCGCGCTTTATTCGCATCACAGCGCATCTCCCGGCTCGCGCGCGGCCGCTGTGTCGCGGCCACGGCGCAATCCGAGCCGCTTAGATTTGCGGCATTCGCGTCAGGGTACGATCAGGGAAATCCCGAATATTGCCGGGAAAACTACTGAGGGAAAACCGGGCTGCGCAGCGAGGTGATATCGATCCGCTCGCAATTGAGCCGGCCTTGCAGCAGGCAGTCCTCGAGTTTCGCGGTCTGGGCCAGGCCTTCCATCACATAAAAACCAATCACGCCGATCAGCAGCGTGACGGCAAACGCCGCGAGGCTGGTGGTGAACCGCTCCTCGTCGTCGCGCTCGTTGCGCCGACGCTCCAACAAGGTCAGGTGCCGATCCATGACACGATCATGGCACGTTTCCAGGCCCCAGGCGAGCCAGGCCAACGGCTGGCAGGACGCTAATGCGCGAGTTGATCAGCCGTATTAAGGTCGTCGTTGGCCTTGATCATATTGCCCTTGTCCTGCCACGCCATTCCGCGGTCGTGGTAGCACGGGCCGCACCGCGGGTTGAGTTTGATCGCCTGGTCGTAATCAGCGATCGCCTGGTCGTTGTCGTTCTTATGGTACGAGGCGATGCCGCGGTTGAGATAAACCTGCCACAAATCGGGATCGCGTTGCTCGTTTTGAAGCGCCGCGGTGAAGTCGGCGATCGCGCCATCGTAATCGCCTGTCTGGTTCCGTGCCATGCCGCGATTGTTGTAGCAGGCGCCGCATAGCGGGCTCAGCGTGATCGCGGCGCCGTAATCGGCAAGTGCGTGCGTGTAGTCGCCGTTGCGGTAATAGGCCGTACCGCGCTTCTTGTATGTGTCGGCACGATCCGACGGTGCCAACGTGCGATCGGCGAGCGCGTGCGTATAGAGGCGGACTGCCCTGCCCCAATCCTGCTTTTGTGCCGCTTGATCCGCTGCGTGAATGTCGGCCAAGCCATCGGCACGTACCGGCGACGCAATCGCGCACAGAAGTGCGGCAACGATGAGCGCACGCCTCATGACGCCGCCGCCTCGACATAGCGCGGGAAAATTCCTATCGGCTTTGGCAATTGGGCTCCCGGTTGCAGCGGAAAAGCTTCGAGCGCGTTGAAGCTGCGATGCGCAAAATCATCCGGCACCGCGAGCTGGTCGAGCAGCTTTGCCGCCGCCTGCGGTACGAAGGGCTGCGCCAGGATCGCGAGATGGCGGATGGTTTCGGCGAGGACATAAAGCACCTGACCCAGTCGAACTTGATCGGTCTTCTTCAGCTTCCACGGCGCCTGCTCGTCGACGTACCGGTTGGCCATCGCGACGACCTCCCAGATCCGCTCAAGGGCCAGATGGAGCGCCTGCTTGTCGATCTCGGCACACACGGCGTGTCGGAGATTGGCAGCCTTGCCGATCAATTCGCCGTCGCTACTTCGTTGTTCCGTCGTCGTCGGGTTGGCGCCGGCCGGCAGCGTGCCGCCGCAATAACTCTGGATCATTGACAGGACGCGCTGCGCGAGATTGCCGAAATCGTTGGCGAGGTCGCCGTTGATGCGGCCAACGACCGCACGATGCGAGAAATCGCCGTCCGCACCGAAGGGCAGATCACGCAGCATGAAATAACGCACCGCATCGACGCCGTATTGCTCGACGAGCTGCTGCGGCGCGATGAAATTGCCGAGCGACTTCGACATCTTCTGGCCTTCGACCGTCCACCAGCCGTGCGCGAAGACGCGTTTGGGCAATGCAAGTCCGGCAGCCGCGAGGAATGCGGGCCAATAAACGCAATGAAAGCGGACGATGTCCTTGCCGACGACGTGGATGTCCGCCGGCCAGAACGTCTTGAAGTCGGCGCTGGCCGTGTCCGGATAGCCGACCGCCGTCAGGTAATTGGTCAGCGCGTCGAGCCAGACATACATTACATGCTTCTCGTCGCCCGGCACCGGCACGCCCCAGGCGAAGCTGGTGCGTGACACCGAAAGATCGGTGAGGCCGCCTTTGACGAAACTGGTGACTTCGTTGCGTCGTGATGCTGGGCCGATGAAATCGGGATGGCGCGCGTAATGGTCGAGCAGCCAGTCCTGCCAATCGGATAGGCGGAAGAAATAGCTCGGCTCCTCGACCCATTCAACTTCGGCGCCCGACGGTGCGCGCAATTTGCCATCCGGCCCTTTGATCAGTTCATCCTCGCCGTAAAAAGCTTCGTCGCGCACGGCGTACCAGCCGGCATATTTGCCGAGATAGAGATTGTCGCGGCCCTTGGGCGACTTGCTCTTGGCGATCGCCTGCCAGATCGCCTGGCTGGCGACAATATGGCGCGGCTCGGTGGTGCGGATGAACTGGTCGTTCGAGATGTTCATCAGCTTGGTCATGGCGCGGAAATTCTGCGATACGCGGTCGCAGAACGCCTGCGGCTCGACGCCGGCGTCGCGCGCCGACTTTGCCACCTTCTGGCCGTGCTCGTCGGTGCCGGTCAGGAACAGCACTCGTTCACCTTCGAGCCGCTTGAACCGCGCCAACGCATCACAGGCCACGGAGGTATAAGCGTGGCCGAGATGCGGTGAATCGTTGACGTAATAAATCGGCGTCGTGAGATAGAACTTGGCGCCGGACATGGTTGTGATCCTCTGCTGATCCTCAGCGCGCGGCATCGGCGAGCGCGAAGAAGGCGTCAAGGACCACGGCTCGTTTGTCGAGATCGACGCCTTCAGCGGCGCCGAACAGCTGACCAAGCCTGCGCCAAACTTCGGCCCATTGCGCCGCACTGCGGCGCGTGGCGAGGCGCACCAAGGTCGCGCGCTCTGCGGGCGATGCAAGCGGTTCGCGGCCCAGCGCCAACATCGTGACCGCGGCGACAGCGCGCGGCAGCAGTTCCGTCAGGAGGGCGAAGCCCGTCGCCTCGCCGCGCACCAGAGTCTCGGCAAAGCTGTGTAGCGATTCGCCCGGCAGCTTGGGTAGGCCGTTCAATAGGCCGAAGAGTCCGCGTTGAACGGCAAGGCCGTCTTGTGCCGCAAGGAGCAAAGCGCGGCCGATCGAACCGCCCGCCAATTGCGCTAGGGCACCGGCGTCGGCTGCGTCCGCTTCCGGCATGAAACGACGAATTGCTGCAAGAACAGTTTCTTGCGGAAGCGAATTCATGTGTAGCGTACGGCAGCGCGAACGAATTGTTGGCAATAGCCGGCCCGGACTCTCGCTGGTCAAAAACAGCACCGCGCGTTTCGGAGGTTCCTCAAGAACCTTCAGCAACGCATTGGCGGCATTGCGATTCATATCATCGGCGCCGTCCACGATGACCACCCGCCACGCGCCTTGCGACGGCGTCAGATGGAGGAACGTGGCAACGGCACGGGCGTCGTCGACCACGATCTCGCTGCGCAGCCGCTTGCGCCTTTCGTCCCAGGCGCGCTCGACGACCAGGAGGTCGGGATGAGCACCGGATGCGACCATGCGGAACACCGGATGCTCGGGTGGGATCGCCAGCGCCGTCGGCGGCGCGGCGTCACCGAAGAGGCCTCCGTCCGACCCGGGCTGCGCCAATAGAAACCGCGCTGCCCGGTACGCGAAGGTGGCCTTGCCGATGCCGCCTGGGCCCGCCAGCAGCCAAGCGTGTGGCAGGCGCTTGGCGTTGTAGGCGCCGAGAAACGCTGCTTCGGCCGCGACGTGGCCGATCAGTTCGGCGTTCTCGCGTGGCAACGTCAGGTTCGCCGCGTTGTCGTCGCCGCCCTCGTTCTCCGGCGTGTCGAAATCGTCGTTGCTCATGATGCCATCATAGCGCAACGCCGAGCCGTTCGCGCACCGCGGCGGCCAGGGCCAGGCGGACCGACTCGACGTCGCCAGTGGCATCGATGACGACGCAGCGTTCTGGCGTATGGCGCGCGATGGTGAGAAAGCCATCGCGCATGCGCTGATGGAAATCCTGTTCCATGCGCTCGAAGCGGTTGCGATGGCGGGCGCGTTGAAGACCGATCTCCACCGGCAAATCGAGTATCAGCGTTAGATCGGGATGGCGGAGATCTTCGCAGATGAACCGATGGAGCTCGCGCAGCGCATCAAGCGGCAAGCCCCGGCCGAAGCCTTGATACGCCATCGTCGAGTCGGCATAACGGTCGGATACCACCCAGCGACCAGCGACCAACGCCGGACGGATCGTGTGCACGATATGATCGCGGCGCGCCGCTACCATCAGCAGCGCCTCGGTTTGGGCGTCCCACGCCTCCGGGCCGCCTGCCAATAGCAGCTTGCGGATCGCCTCGGCGCCGGGTGAGCCCCCAGGCTCGCGCGTTTCCAGCGCATCGATGCCGGCGCGTTGCAACGCCGCGACGAGCAGCCGCGCTTGGGTGGATTTGCCGACCCCCTCACCGCCCTCGAGTGTGATGAAGCGTCCGCGTGCGGGCACGTCAGCGGTCAGTTGTGCCGTCCGAACAGCAAATAGGCCGCGTTGAATGCAATACGGCCGAAGCCACTGAGCGGCTGCACGGTTTGCGCAGCCACCAGCGGCACCTCGACCGGCGCGGTATCGGGCGTCGAGATTGTCAGCTTGCCGACCGGTTGTCCCACCGCCACCGGCGCCGGCACCGGTCCGTCGTAGATGGCGGCAACTTTCAAGGCGGTGCGGTCACCGCGCGGCAACGTGATCACGACGTCATGCGCGACGGCGACTGGCACCTGTCCGTCCTGGCCCATCCAAACCGGCGCGTGGTCGAGGACAGTACCGGCTTTGGCAATCGTGTAGTCGTCGAATTCACGAAACGCCCAATCGAGAACGGTGCGGCCTTGATCGGCGCGCGCCTGCAGCGAATTCATGCCGGCGAGGACTTCGATGACGCGTCGGCCATTGCGCAATGCCGACGCGGTCAAACAGTAGCCGGCTTCATCGGTGTGACCGGTCTTGAGTCCATCCACCGTGCTGTCGGTGTAGAGCAGCGGATTACGGTTGCCCTGCTTGATGCCGTTGAAAATGAATTCTTTCTGGGAATCGTAGTGGTAGTACTCGGGAAAATCGGTAATCAGATGGCGCGCCAGGATCGCAAGATCGTGCGCCGTCATATATTCGTCGGGATCGGGCAAGCCGTCGACGTCGGCGAAGTGGCTGCCGGTCATGCCGAGTTCCTTCGCCTTGTCGTTCATCAGCTTGACGAACGCGTCGGTGCTCCCGGCAAGACCTTCGGCGAGCACGATGCAGGCGTCGTTGCCGGACTGCACGATCATGCCTTGCAGCAGATCCTCGAGCCGAATCTTGCCGCCGAGCGGCACGAACATCTTCGAGCCCTGTGTGCGCCATGCTTTTTCGCTGACCGGAAGCATGTCGTTGAGCGTCGCCCGTCCCTGCTTCAGGTACGAGAAGACGATGTACTCGGTCATCAGCTTGCTCATCGACGCCGGCGGAATGCGCGCATCGCCGTTCTTGTCGAGGAGCACCGCCCCGGTGTTGAAGTCGATGACGTAGGCGTTGCGGGCAGAGGTGTCGATTGTCGGCATCGCGGCGTGCGCGGCCGGCAACCAGAACACCAGGCACAGCGCGGTGGTCACGGCAGAAAAACGCATCGGACTCATGGGAAGCTCACGGACGGTTCAACCAGCAGAATCGCGCTCAGCATAACCGGAAACGTGGCGAAATCCACGCTCGCTTGCGCCGAAAAAGGCGCCGTGTCGGCCCTACCGGCTACCAGTCGAAGGCGAGACGGGCTTCTGGTACGCCGCTATTGACGACATCGCCCAGCAGGCGATCGGCTTCACCGGTCGTCGCAATCGGGCCGATGCGCACGCGATAGACGTTGGCGCCGTTGACCCGCGCGGTGTCGATATTGACCGGGCCGAACTGCGCCAGCCTGGCTTTCAGGTTCTCGGCGTTCTCGCGGCGGCTGAAAGCGCCGGCCTGGATATACATCTTGGAGTTCGCCGGCACCGGTCTCACGAACGGTACTTTCGGTGTTGTCGCCCCCGCCGGACTCACGAGTGCGAGATGCGACGTTGCCGCGCGCGGAGTCGGCGCGGGCTGCGGTGGCGCGGCGGACGCATTGGCGGAAGACGATGGTGGTGCGGCGCCCGCAGGCGGCGCCAGCGGCTGCGCATTCACTTTCGCGACCGGTTCGGCGGCCGCAAGTTGCGACGGCGCTTCGACATCAGGGCCGCCGTTACGTTGCGCCAGTAGCTGTGCCTGCAGTGTCTGCTGCTGCAGCAACTGAACGCGCACATGTGCAGTGCCGCCATTCTCGAATCCAAGAAGCTGTGCGGCGCGCCGCGATACGTCGAGGATCCGGTCGCGGGCATAAGGTCCGCGATCATTGACGCGCAGCTGGATCGACCGGCCGTTGTCAAGGTTGGTCACCTCGACGATGCTCGGCATCGGCAGAGTGCGATGCGCCGCGGTCAGCGCGTTCATGTCGTAGCGCTCGCCGTTGGCCGTGTATTTGCCGTCGAAGTCAGGTCCGTACCACGAGGCGATGCCGGTCTCGTTGTATGACCAGTTGATGCCCGGGTAATACCATTTGCCGTCGATCTGATACGGCTGGCCGACTTTGTAATAGCCGTTGGCGTTGGGTGCGGCGACATTGCTGCTTGCGGCGCCACTGCCGCTGCCGCGACTGCCGCAGCCGGCCAATGCGAGCGCCAATGCGCCGAGGAGCAAGCTCGCCCGGGCCAAGCCTATAAATTTATCAGTTCGCGATGTCCCCACCGGCGCGGAAGAATATTGTCAATCCACTGCATCCGCAAGATAGCCAACCGCCGTCGCGAAGTACGACGAGTTGTTCCAGCGGAGTATGACGCGGAAATTGTCGAACACCAGAAATTGCGGCCCCGACTCGCCGCCAGGCTCGATCAGCGACGCGGTCGCCGGCGAATCCTGGAGTGCGCCGCCATTCGCCTGCTGCAAGCCGAGCGCGGCCCAATTCGACAACGACCGGCGCTGTCCGAGGCCAATCAGGCTTTGATCGAGACCGGCTGGCGTCTTGACTGCGATTCCCCAACTTTCATCCGGTCGCCAGCCGACATGCGCCAGATAGTTGGCGATCGAAGCGAAGACGTCGGCCTTGTTCGTCCAGATGTTTGGCGGCGCGTTACCGCGCCAACTCACCGCGTAGTTGAGAAAGCTCGACGGCATGAACTGGCTTTGGCCCATCGCGCCGGCCCACGAGCCGGTCATGGCACGCGGATCGACGTGCATGCGCTGGACGACGGTCAGCGCGTTGATGAGCTCTTTGCGGAAGAACGCGCTGCGCCGGCCGTCATAGGCGAGCGTCGCCAGCGCGTCGATTTCGGAAAAAGTTCCGGTGATGCGGCCGTAATCGCTTTCGATGCCCCACAGCGCGACGATGAACCGCGGCGCGACGCCGTATTTCCGGCTGACCGCTTCAAGCAACGCGCGGTTCTCGGCAAGCTGCTCGCGGCCGCGCTCGCGGCGCGTTGGCGACACGACGCGGTCGATATAGTCCTCGAAGCTGAGCGTGCTCTCGGGTTGCTGGCGGTCGAGCTCGATTACATGCGGCACATAGGCGACGTTGGCGAAGGCGCGATCGAGCGTCGCCAGCGTGATGCCCTGGCTGAGCGCATCGCGACGCACCTCCTGGATGAACGTGTGGAAACCGGGCTGTGCGGCGGCCGCCATTGGTTGCGCGGATTGCTGCGCGACAGCGGCGCCGGTAGCGACGAGACCCGCGACGGCGATTGCGGCAAGACGAATCATCATGGCGCGCATCAATAATGGAAGCCGGAGGTGAAAGGAAGCCGCCGTGCGCACCAAATCAGGTCTGCACGATCAGAGCCGCCGCTTTCTCGCGCATGCTCTCAGGCAATGGCACCGATCGGCGGCGCTCGAGATCGAAATGCACGCCGGCCAAATAGAGACGGGCGATGCGGTCGCCGCCTTTGACCTCGACGAGATCGTGAATCGTGGTCACCGACGAGCGTCCGACCGTCAGAAACCCACTGGTGGCGGCAACCTCGGCGCCGGCGCCCGGTTGCCACGGCGCCAGGGCGAGCCGGGATTCAAAGGTCGCAAAGCCGGAATGCTCGCGCGCGATGTATGCGCCGTTCATGCCGACGGCATTCATCAGATGCGAGACCGCGGTCGAAAAACGCCGCATATGTCCGAACAGCGACAGCCGACCGGTTTCGTCGACTTCCCAGCTTTTCACCCGGTCACGCAGGCTCGGTAGGCTGCCGTGCGCCGCCGGCAGCTTCACCGGTGTGAAGGGCTCGGCGTTCGACGCGATTGCTGCCGCTGCGAGCGTCGCCTTCAATCCCGAGCGCATCTTGGCGTCACGCGGCGCCAGCACGTGTTCGGCTTCCGATGCGATCGCGCCCTCGCCCATTGTCAGTTCGTGTCTCAGCCGCACTCGGCGCTCGCGTTGAGCGCCCTCGCCGATACCGAGGACCGCACTGCGGATGGCGACTGCCTCGCCCGCCCGCAACTCTTGGCGGTAACGCACCAGGAGGCTGACGGTCCGGAAATGGCGCGTCGGCGCCAGCCTGAACAGCAAACTGGCCGCGGCATCGCCGAAACGCTCGGCGTAGAAGGCGATGTTCATGTGGCCGAAGGCATCGCATTCCCAGGCCTCGACGTCGCCGCGATAGGATTCGGCAAAGCCGGCCACGGTGGCTCCGTTGTCACGCATGGCGGCAACTATTGCAGAGCGCGGCGCGGTCGTGGAAGCGCGCGGACACCGTCGGAATCATGACTGACCCGGATTAAGAGCACCTGCCACGATCTTGACATAAATGATCTTTTTGTCACAGGGATGGATAATAATAAGCACGCTTATTACCTCGCATGGAGGCCGTCCATTGGGGACGGTCACGGCTCGCAGAGCAAAATAGGAGGAGCCACCATGCAGACCACGAAATTAACCCGCAACCTACGTGCGTTGTTGATGGCAGGAACGGTGGCCGCGGTCACCGCCGGCGCGATTGCCACCCCGGCACTGGCGGACGACGATTGGCACGGCCACGGCGGCTGGGGCAACCACGAGCACGCGTGGCGTGGGGACGATGACGATTGGGGCCGCCGGCCGGCCTACGGCTACAGCTACGCGTATCCCTATGCCTACTACCCCTATGCCTATGCGGCGCCCGCGCCAGTTTATGCCGCGCCGCCGTCAATCGACTTCGTCTTCCCGGTCCACATCCGCTGACGTGGAACGGTGAAGTGCCGGCCCCGCCCCTCGCTCCCCCGGGGGCGGGGCTATTTTTTTGGGGGTCCGTCGAACGCGGTTGACGTGGCCGAATCGTGTTCAATCGACAGCTGATGTTAGGAGACGCAGTGAAGGCGCGGCTGGCCGGGTTGTGGGTGCGTGGCCTGCGATACGACGGCAGACCGGTCCGCCGCCATTGGCAGATCGGCAAGATTACCGTCACACCAGGCCTGCAAGTGGACGATCGGTTCGGAATTCTGCAGGCGCCGTGCTTCGAGCATGTTGACGATTGTCCGCCGGCTGCTTTCGAGGACATCGATTTCATCGAGATCAATGGTGTCGCCAACCGCATTGGCGCGCAGGCTGTGGAGAAGATGATCAATCTCCCACAACGACCGCCGCAGATCGTCGGATTTCACGAACATGCATCCCTCTCCTATCCTCGAAAAAAAAGGCCGAGCGATGGTCCGGTTTTACGGGTTGGCCGGCGCGACGAAAATTCGGGATTGTGCCTAAGGGACTCTACGTATAGTGCGGCAGACGGCTGGCTCAGAGCAGCGGATCGCGGCTGCGGTCGGTCATCAGCCAAGCACCCGTCACGGCGGCGCCGGCCGCCGCCATCAGGTAGAATGCCGGCGCCAGCGTGTATCCGCTGACGGCGATCAGCGCGGTGGCAACGGCGGGTGCGGTGCCGCCGGCGATGCCGAGGCCGAGATTGAACGCCACCGAATAGGCGCTCATGCGATATTCGCGCGGAAATTGTTCCGCAAGCATCGCCGGATCGGTTCCCATCACCAACGCCAGCAGCGCGCCAAAAGCGATCTGAGCGGCGGCGAAGCCGGCGACGCCACCGTCGCGCGCCAGCAGGAACGCCGCCAGCGCGGCCGCGAATTCGGCGCCGAACGCGACAATCAACAACGTGCGCCGCCGCACGATGGAATCGTTGGCGATGCCGGCCAGCGGCACGATCGCGAGCGCCAGCGCCTGCGCCAGCGTTGTCGCCTGCAGGGCATGCGCCTCAGACACATTGCCGAACGTGCCGGCATACACCGGAAAAAACACCATCGTCAGATAATTGACGACGCCGTAACCCGAAGTGAACAGGACGGCCACCGCCATCAGCCGTCCGTCGCGGGTCACTGCCCGTCGCAACGGAGCTTCGCGCCGATGGACCGACGGCGTATCGGCGTCACGCAGGCTGCGGCGCAACAACAGCGCACTCGTCGCCAGCACGCCACCAAGCGCAAACGGCAATCGCCAGGCCCACGCGATAAGTTGCGCGTCGCTGGCAAAGCTGATCGTAACCGTGGCGACAGCGGAAGCGAGCAGCACGCCGGCGGTCGAGCCGATGTTGGCCATGCTGCCGGCAAAGCCGCGGCGATTCGTCGGCGCGCTTTCGATCAGATAGGCGACCGAACCGGTGTATTCGCCGCCGACCGAAAATCCCTGGAACAACCGCACCAGAAGCAACAGCAGCGGCGCGGCGATTCCGGCTGCGGCATAAGTCGGCAGCAACGCGATGGCGGTCGTGCCTACGCCCATCAGCGTCACCGACAGCAGCAGCACGAAACGCCGGCCGAACCGGTCGCCGAGATGGCCGAGGACGGCGCCGCCGATCGGTCGCATGGCAAAACCGACGGCGAAGCCGGCATAGGCGCCGATCAGCGAGGCCACCGCATCATGCGACGGAAAGAACAGCCGGCCGAGCACCGGCGCCAAATAGCCGTAGAGACCGAAATCGTACCACTCGAGCAGATTGCCGATGCCGCCGGCGGCGAGCGCTACCGACGAAAGCCGCGTGGTGGCGGCATGGGCGTGCGGCTGTAATCGATGCGCGGCATGCATGGCAGGTAATGGGATCGCACGACCCTATCCGTCCGGCGCCGCGGTCTCAAGCGTGGTTGCTGCGCGGGTGCGCCCTCGAAAATTGTGGTTCGCGCCTGATTTAAATCAAGGCCCGATCTGCGCGGTTCGCCGAAAGTAAAAACGAAAAAATGGAGAACACAACATGTGGAATTCACTCACGGGCACGATTTTTTCCCATCCCCTCGTTATCGGATTAGGCGCCGTCATCATCGGCGCCCTCTTCATTTTTGAAGGCCAGCACGGCACTAGAAACTGATGCACCACGACGATCGCGGGGACCTTACAACGCGTCAGCGATCGCCTTGCCCATCTCGCTGGTCTTCGTCCTGCCGCCAAGGTCGGGCGTCCGCAACTTGGTTTCGGCAATCACGGTCTCGATCGCCTTGACGATGGCGGCGCCGGCATGCGGATGGCCGAGGTGGTCGAGCATCATCGCGCCGGACCAGATCTGGCCGATCGGGTTGGCGATGCTCTTGCCGGCAATGTCGGGCGCCGAGCCGTGCACCGGTTCGAACATCGACGGATAGTCTTTTTCAGGATTGATGTTGGCGCCGGGTGCGATGCCGATGCCGGCCGCCACCGCCGGTGCCAGATCCGACAGGATGTCGCCGAACAGATTGCTGGCGACGATGACGTCGAACCAATCGGGATGGCGCACCATGTGGGCGCAGAAGATGTCGATCAGGAACTGATCGGCCGTCACGCCGGGATAGTTCTTTTTCATCGCCGCGAAGCGCTCGTCCCAATACGGCATTGAGATGCTGATGCCGTTAGATTTTGTGGCCGATGTCACATGTTTCTTCGGTCGTTTCTTCGCCAGCTCGAAGGCAAAGCGCATGATGCGGTCGCATCCCTTGCGCGTGAACACCGCCTGCTGGAATGCCGCCTCCTCCTCCATGCCGGCATAAAGCCGGCCGCCGATTTCGGAATATTCGCCTTCGACGTTCTCGCGGATCACGATCATGTCGATGTCTTTCGGCGTGCGGCCCTTGAGCGGGCTCTCGAGACCCTTAAGCAGCCGCACCGGCCGCATGTTGACGTATTGTAGGAAATTGCGGCGGATCGGAATCAGCAGGCCCCACAACGAGACGTGATCCGGCACGCCGGGAAATCCCACCGCACCCAGATAGATCGCATCGAACTTGCGGAGCTGATCGAGACCGTCCGCCGGCATCATGCGGCCCGTCTTGGCGAATTTTTCGCACGACCAGTCGAAGTGCTTGAACTGCAGCGCGAAGCCAAACTCGCGCGCGGCTTTTTCGAGGACGCGAATGCCTTCCGGCACGACCTCGTGCCCGATGCCATCGCCTTCGATAACCGCGATTTTGTGGGTTTGGCCTTTGGGCATGGTTGGCGCCGCTCCTGCTGGCGAGGATAGTCCGGGCCGGCAGTTCTGGCACAAACCACGCGTAACGCCAATGCGTTCGCGCTAGCGTCCCGCGTTCGGCGATTGGTTGAGCGGCGGGTCAGGCGGTTGCTGCTGCATCAGATGTTGCTGCAAGAGCAATTGCTGCTGAAGTTGTTGCGTTTGCTGAAGTTGCTGTTGCTGCCGCTGGATCTGGAACTGCTGATTCTGCCGCAGGTCCCGCAAATGGTCCTGCGGCGATTCCTGTTGGACCAGGGTTGCCCGGCGCGTTTGCAGATCTTGCAGCCGCAACAGATCGTACTGCGCGCGCAGCGCCTGCTGCCGGCGATCCTGCCGTGCTGCGAGCGCTTGCCGTTCTTGCTGCTGCAGGTGCCAAACCGCCTGCTGCTGAAACAGGCGCAGTTGGATTTGCGCGTCGGCGGTGTGCGCCAACACGCTCAGCAAGACGACCAGTAGCAACCGCTTGACCATGGGGCACCATCGCAATGGGGCCGCCTATTAACTGTGGCGCTGCCGGACCGTGTAATCAAGATGCACCACCAATGATATGTGGAACCGCGTCGCTGGACGTGGCGTTTGACTCATCGTGGTCGAATTTCAGGCTCACCTGCCCAAAATCATGGAGCCGATTACATGACCTTGAATGTTGTTCTGATCACGCCGCTGGCCGCGTTGATTTGCGGTATTTTGATCCTCCTGGTGCCTCGCCTGCTCAACTTCATCGTCGCGATCTATCTGATCATCGTCGGCGTGACCGGGCTGTGGCCGCACTTCCTGCGCTGAGCGCTAGGGCGCGAGGCCGTAATACGCCACGAAAGCGTACGCGGTGATCGCGGCGCAAACCGCGCCGGCGGCAATGCCGACGATGAACGGCGTACGCCAGCGCACCATGGCCGCGACCGATGCCAGCGCGATGCCGAGCTGTGCCGCAAGACCGGCGTAGCCGAGCAGATCTTTTTGGGCGAGCCAATTGAGTCCGACCTGCAGATGCCGGTCGCGGTCCGCGGTCTTGTCGGTGGCGGTCTGTTTGATCTTGGGCTGGCGGTCGCGCAGATCGGCCGCTTGTTTGTTCAACGTGGCGCGGCTTGCGGCGCTCAAGTCGGCCGCCGTGGCCAACGCGGTTTCAACGATGCGCGCCTTGATGCTGTCGGCCTGGTATTCGGTCCACGCATCCGAAGCTTCGGTCTGCGACAGGATCGCCTGGTTGCTTTCGTAGATTGCGTTGTTGGTGACGGCCGTCGAGCGGACGATCAGAAATCCGGATAAGGCCGCCAGCACGCCCGTCAGCAGCGCAACTTGCTTCACCCAAGGTGGATTGTCCGCGGGGTTCTTCTGGCTGGCTTCGATACGCGCTTTGACGTTCGTGACCAGCGATTTGAGGTTTCGCCTGTTTGCCATCACCGCGCTCGAGTTTGTTCACCCGGATAGCACGCCGAGGCTCTCGTAGCCGGCAGGATTAGTCAAGTTGAGCGGTCAGATGCAGCTGTGCCCGCCTCAACATTTGCTCCAATAATCGAGTTGGAGCATCTCGGTCGCGCCTTCGGGCGGCAGCGTGAAGCTCGCGGCGGCGAAGTTCGGTGGGCGGAAGAATCTGACCTGGGCTTTATTCGAAAAGCCAAAGCCTTCGAGCGGCCAGCCGACGAGGTTCTTGTCGAATTTGCCGTTGCCGTTGGCGTCGTGAAAGGCGGCGGCGGCATAGGTGCCGGGCGGCAAGTCGAAGTGGAAGGTCACCGATCCGGCTTGCGCGGGCAGCTGACGGTCACGGCCCTCGCTCCGGTCGGAAAGCCAATTGTCAGCGACAAAGACCGTCAGATCGATCTCGCCCTTGGCGCTGCAGACATTGTCGACGACGATTGTGAGCGGCGCCGCATACGCCGCAGGCACGCCGAGTGCCAGCGTCAGCCCCGCCGCCGCGCCAGCGAGAACCGTCGCATTCATCCGCCGACGATAGCATCGGCCCATCGCACGGAATGGAGTTGGTAACGGGTTCCGCGTCATTGTTTTGCCAGTAGCTTAGGGCGGCGAACACCTAGAGGCCGATGACGGCGAAGTGTGGATATTTCGATCGAACGGCACGCTCCAGCGGTCGCGTCAAAGGGACACTCCGGAAATGTTCAGCTTTGTTCAGGACTGGCGTCCCCAGCGGGATTCGAACCCGCGTTACCGCCGTGAAAGGGCGATGTCCTGGGCCTCTAGACGATGGGGACGCGCCGCTTCATCTAGCGGTCCGCGCCGGATAAAGCAACCTTCGCCGCAGGCCGCCGCGAGTCGAAAGCGCTCTCGACGGCGGCGGATTGCATCGGCACACTCCGCCGCGATGCGATTCCCTCACCTGCTTCCGGCCGCCTGATGTGCGGCGTTGCCGGGCTGTTCGATTATCGCGCACGGCGTGCGCCTGAAGCGCTGACGGCGCAGGGCCGTGCCATGGCCGACGCGCTGCTGCATCGCGGGCCCGATGCCGGCGACGTCTGGGTCGACGCCGCGGCCGGCATCGCGCTCGGCCATCGTCGGCTGTCGATCATCGATCTCTCGCCCGCCGGCGCGCAGCCGATGGTGTCGTCGTGCGGCCGTTTTGTCGTCTCGTTTAACGGCGAGGTCTATAACGTCGACGCCCTCAAGCCCGAGCTCGAGGCCGCCGGCCGCAAGTTTCGCGGCCATTGCGATACGGAAGTGATGCTCGAGGGTTTCGCCGTCTGGGGCGTCGAAGCGACGCTGAAGCGCCTCATCGGCATGTTCGCCCTCGCCCTATGGGATCGCCAAGAACGAACGCTCTATCTCGTGCGCGACCGGCTCGGCATCAAACCGATGTTCTGGCTCGAAACCGGCGAACAGATCCTGTTCGGTTCCGAGCTCAAGGCACTGCGCGCGGTGAAAGACTGGTCGCCCGAACTCGACCGCGACGCTGTCGTCGCCTTCTTGCGCTTCGCCTATGTGCCGGGCTCGCGCGGCATCTATCAGGGCGTGCGTCAGCTTGCGCCGGGCACGGTTTTGGTGGCGCACGCGGGAAAGCCCGTCGAGATCCGCACCTTCTGGTCGCTCGACGATGTCGCTGCCAAAGGTCAGGCCGACCGCTTCGCGGGCAGCGAGGACGAAGCGGTGCAGATTCTCGACGCGCTGCTCACCGACGCCATCAAGCGCCGCATGGTCGCCGATGTGCCGTTGGGCGCGTTCCTTTCGGGCGGCATCGATTCATCGACCGTGCTGGCGCTGATGCAAAAGAGCAGCAACCGTCCGGTGCGCTCGTTTTCGATCGGCTTCCACGAGAAAGGTTTCAACGAAGCGCCGCATGCCGCGCAAGTCGCTCGGCATCTCGGCACCGACCACACCGAACTTTACGTCGAGCCCAGCCATGCACTCGAAGTGATTCCGCGCCTGCCCGACATGTACGATGAGCCGTTCGCCGATTCATCCCAGATTCCGACATTCCTGGTATCGGAGATGACCCGCCGGCACGTCACGGTTGCGCTCTCGGGCGATGGCGGCGACGAATTATTCGCCGGCTACACACGCTATTTCCGGTCCGAGGCCGTGCGCCGCGTGCTCGACGTGGTGCCGCGCGGCGCGCGCGGCCTCGCCGCGGCGGCGGTAAAGAGTGTCGCGCCCAGCACCTGGTCGGCCCTCGGCTCGTGGGCGATTCCGCAATTCGGCGATCGCGTGCACAAGCTCGCCGGTGCGCTCGCCGGCACGCCGGGCGATTTCTATCGCCTGATGGTGACACATTGGGACAATCCCGACGCCATCGTGCGCGGCGGCGCCGAGCCCAAGGGTCTGCTGTGGGACGAAAGTCTCGCCGCGCGCGTGCCCGATCCGGTCGAACGCATGCAGTATCTCGACACCCTCACCTATTTGCCGGACGACATCCTCACCAAGGTCGACCGCGCATCGATGGCGGTGTCGCTCGAAGCACGTGTGCCGCTGCTCGATCATCGCGTCGTCGAATTCTCGTGGCGCCTGAAGCCGGCACTCAAGGCGAGCGGCGGCGTGGGCAAGCGCGTGCTGCGCGGGGTGCTCGACCGCTACGTTCCAAAAGCACTCATTGATAGACCGAAGATGGGTTTTGGCGTGCCGATCGATTCCTGGCTGCGCGGGCCGCTCAAGGAGTGGGCGGAAGATCTGCTCGGCGAACGCCGCCTCGCCGCCGAAGGCGTGTTCGATCCAGCGCCGATCCGCGCCAAATGGCGCGAACATTTGTCGGGCGCGCGCAATTGGCAATATCCGCTATGGACCGTGCTGATGTTCCAAGCGTGGAAGGTGCGCTGGCTGCCCTGACCACGGCGTGACATAGTGCCCTTGCGGCCGAAACAGGGCGGCTGTCCAAGGGGGTTGCCATGCCAAAGATCTTCAGCGCGGCTGTGCTGGCCGCGGTCATGGTCTGTGCCGGTGCGGCGCAGGCTCAGTATCTGATTGTCGGCAACGACGAAAAAGCGGTTTACGACGATGCTGGTAAGCTCAAGCTGAGCCTGCCCGGCAAGGACACGGTCACCATCATCAACATCCGTGACCCGGCGCATCCCAAGATCGTGGCCAATCTGCCGCTCGAAAATTCGATCGTCGGTCCGCCGACCAATCTCGCCGTTACGCCGGATAACAAGCTCGCATTGGTCGCCAATTCGCTCGATGTGGTCAAGGACGGCGACAGTCTGAAGAACGTGCCAGACACGACGCTGTTCGTGATCGATTTGACCGTATCGCCGCCCGTAGTGCTCACCAAGATTCAACTCGGCAAGCAGCCGTCGGGTCTGGCGATCAACCGCGCTGGCACGCTCGCGCTGGTCGCTAACCGCGCCGACAACACGGTCAGCGTCCTCACAATAAGCGGCAAGAGCGTCTCGCTCGTCGGCAACGTGGCGGTCGCGCCCGCGGGTGCACCGAGTCAGCAGGTTTCGGCCATTGCAATCACGCCAGACGGAAAACACGCTCTCGCTGCAAAAGCTGGTGCGGACAAGGTTGCCCTGCTCGACATCGACGGCACAAACGTGACCTACAAGGGCTACGACATGATCACGGGTGTGTTTCCATACAATGTACAGATTACACCTGACGGCAAATTCGGCTTGGTCAACAACAATGGTGCGACAGGCAGCGCGGACGGACAGGCCGACACAGTCGCGGTCATCGACATGACCCTCGATCCGCCGCGTGTCGTCGACCAGGTGACGGTCGGGGACGCGCCAGAAGGCCTAGCGGTCAGTCCGAAAAGTGATGTTGCGGTGACTGTGCTGACAAATGGCGCCGGCAACGTCCCGCCGGGCGTGTTTTTTCACCATGACCATTCGGTTGCGGTCGTGCTCAAAGTCGAGGGGAAGAGCGTGCGCAAAGTTTCGGAGATCGACGTCGGTCGGCTCGCCGAGGGCGTCGCGTTCAGTCCGGACGGCCGCTATGCCTATGTCGCCAACGATCTGGACAGTGATTTGACTGTGCTGCGGCTCGCCGGCGGCAAGCTCGTCCGCGTGGGATCGCTCAAATTGCCCGGCCATGCCGCCTCGTTGCGCGGCAGCACGCCGTGACGGTTGGTTGCTAGGCGCCGACGATCTCGAATTGCACGTCGACGTTGTTGCGGGTGGCGTGCGAGTAAGGACAGATTTTTCGTGCGCCTCGCGCGCCAGCGCCTCGAGGTCGGCCTGCTTCAGGCTCTTGTCTTCGACGCGCAGCTTGGCCGCGATGCCGAAGCCGCCGCCGTCGCGCGGTCCGATCGACACCGAGCACGTGACGGTCACCTTGCTGGCATCCTGCTTGCGCTGACGTCCGACGAAATCGATCGCGCCGCCGAAGCAAGCGGCGTAGCCGGCCGCAAACAAATGCTCGGGCGTTCCGGTGTTGGGCTTGCCCGGCCCGCCCATCGCTTTCGGAACTGACAGGTCGATCGAGACGATTCCGTCGGCCGACTGGGTATGACCGTTGCGGCCGCCGGTTGCGGTTGCCATTGCAGTAAACAGCGGTTTGATCTTGTCCATGGTGCCTCCTCGTTTTGATGTTTGGCGGCTCGTTTAACCGAGCGCGGGCGCCGCGTCGTCGATCAGCAGCTGCACGCTTTCGCGGCCCTGCCAGTTGTCGGCGCGGATATGACCGGCGATGTGGAACCCGGCGCCTTGCGACCGAAGCAACGCCGGACCGAGTGGACTTTCGGTCGCGCGGAACGCAATCGCCTTGAGCCGGCCGGCGCCGGCACCGTCGCCGAGCGCGCAGCTGACATGCGCCTGGTCTCGACCGACCACCGTCGCGCGCAGCACGCGCAAATTGGCGAAGGCGAAGCGTGGCTCGGCGTTGCCGGTGCCGAACGGTGCCAGACGCTCGACCAGCGCCGCAAATTCCGGTGTTGCTGCGGCGCAAGCCAGCGCGCCGTCGATGCCGAGCTCTGGCGTCGGCTCTTGTCCGCCGAGCGCTTCGGCAACGCGCGCAGCCATGAAATCGCGCAACGCCTCGAGCTTGCCGCTCTCGACCGTGAAGCCAGCCGCCATGGCATGGCCGCCGCCATTGACCAGCAACCCGGCCTGGCGTGCGGCGATGACCGCCGCACCGAGCGCCACGCCTGCGACCGAACGGCCCGAGCCTTTGGCGATGCCGTTTTCGATTGCCGCCACCAACGCCGGCCGGCCATAGCGTTCTTTAAGTCGACTGGCGACGATGCCGATGACGCCGGCATGCCAACCGGTGTTGGCCACAAAGATTAGCGGCGATTTGACATCGCTCGCCTCGACCTGCGCAATCGCCTCCTCGAGCACGCGGGCCTCGATCGTACGGCGGTCGTCGTTGAGGCGGTCGAGCTCGGCGGCGATCTGGCGTGCTTCGATCACGTCATTGGTCGACAGCAGCCGCGTGCCGAGATCGGCGGCGCCGACGCGGCCGCCGGCATTGACGCGCGGACCAAGAATGAAACCAGCGTGATAGGCGTCGATGCGCTCGGCCAATCGCGCAGCGTCGGCAAGCGCGGCAATGCCGGTGTTGTGGCGCTGGCGCATCACCCTGAGGCCCTGCGCCACCAGCGCGCGATTGAGTCCGGTCAACGGCACGACATCGCACACCGTGCCGAGCGCCACGAGGTCGAGCAGCGTCATCAGATCGGGCTCGGTTCGCACCGTGTAGTGGCCAACCTGGCGCAGCGCGCGATTAACCGCGACCGCGAGCAGGAACGCAACGCCGACGGCGGCGAGATTGCCGTGCGCGCCACTTTCGTCGAGCCGGTTGGGATTGATGACCGCCAAAGCGCGCGGCAGGTTCGGTTCGGCAACGTGATGGTCGACGACGATGACATCGAGGCCGGCATCCGCCGCCTCGGCCAACGGCGCGAATGCGGTAACGCCGCAATCGACGGTGATCACGACTGCCGCGCCTTCCGCTTTCAATTTCAGCAGCGCCGGTGCATTAGGGCCGTAGCCTTCGCGCTGCCGGTCCGGGATATAGACCCGGACCTTGCCGCCGGCGGTTTCGAGAAAGCGTTTGAGCAGCGCCGATGCCGTCGCGCCGTCAACGTCGTAGTCGCCAAAGACGGCGATCGTCTCATTGCCGCGGACGGCGTCGACGATGCGTGCGACGGCTTCTTCCATGCCCCTGAACGACAGGGGGTCAGGCAACGCGTCGCGCAGCGTCGGTGCCAGAAAGCGTTCGGCTTCGTTCTCGGTGACGCCACGACCGGCAAGAATGCGCCCGACAATCTCCGGCACGCCGAGCCGCTGCGTCAGCGCCAGCCCGAGACGCGCATCGCCGCCGCGCTCGCGCCAGCGTTTGCCGAGGAGCGAACGCTCGACGCCGAGAAAGCCGCGCGGACTGGCGTTACCGTCCATCCTTTTGCAAAAAGTCGAAATTGCTCTTGCGGTCGAAATTGTGCACCGCCTCGATCATGCGCACGGTGCCGCTCTTCGAGCGCATGACCATCGAATACGTGACGGCGCCGTGATTGATGCGACGGACGCCCTGCAGCATGGTGCCGGTGGTAACGCCGGTGGCGGCAAACATGACGTCGCCTTTCGCCAAATCCTCCAGGCCGTATTTGCGGTTGAGATCGTCGATGCCAAGGCGCCGTGCGCGGCCTTTTTCGTCGTCGTTGCGGAACAGCAGCCGCCCCTGCATGAAGCCGCCGATGCAGCGCAAAGCGGCGGCGGCCAGCACGCCTTCTGGTGCGCCGCCCGAACCCATATAGATGTCGACCCCGCTTTCGGGCCGCGCGCTGGCAATGACGCCGGATACGTCGCCATCGGAGATCAGCATGATGCGCGCACCTGCCGCGCGAACCTTGCCGATCAGATCGCTGTGTCGCGGCCGATCGAGAATGCAGACCACCAGGTCCGAGACGGTGACATTCTTTGCCGTGGCAAGATTTTTAAGGTTCTCCGCCGGCGATGCGTCGAGGTCGACAACCCCGCCGCCGACGCCGACGGCGATCTTATCCATGTAAACGTCGGGCGCATTGAGGAAGCCGCCGGCCTCGGCCATGGCGATGACGGCGAGCGCGTTCTGGCCGCCTTTGGCGGTGATCGTCGTGCCTTCGAGCGGGTCGAGCGCGATGTCGATCTTCGGCCCCTGCCCCGTGCCGACTTTTTCGCCGATGTAGAGCATCGGCGCTTCGTCGCGCTCGCCTTCGCCGATCACGACGGTCCCGTCGATGGCGAGGCCGTTGAGCGCCTTGCGCATGGCATCGACCGCCGCTTGGTCGGCGGCTTTCTCGTCGCCGCGGCCCATCAGCCGGGATGCGGACAGCGCCGCAGCTTCCGTGACGCGTACCGCCTCAAGCGCCAGATTGCGGTCCATGCGGTGGCTGTTGTCGCCCATCAATGTTCTCCGCTTCCGTACCTTACCTTTATAGAGCCTCGATGCGGATCATGCGCGGTTTCTCGCGCACGGTTTTTAACCGCGCGATGCGGTCGAGCGCCCGGCGCATCTGTGCCTCGACCGTGGCGTGCGTGGTGATTACCACCGGCACGGTTTCGTCCGGCGCCCGGCCGCGCTGGATCATCTGCTCCATCGACACTTTTTCGTCGCGCAGCGCGGCGGTGATGTCGGCCATCACGCCGGGGCGGTCGACAACCATGAGGCGCAGGTAATAGGCGCCTTCGTGCCGCGCCATCGGCGCGAGCTTCGGCTTGACGCCGGCGCCGAGGCCGGTGCCCGCGCGGCCGTGCGCAATGTCGATCAGATCCGCGACAACGGCTGATGCCGTCGGTTCGGCGCCGGCGCCGCGGCCCTCGAGCACAACCCGGCCGACGAAATCGCCTTCGACGACGACGGCGTTGAACACGCCTTCGACGTGCGCGATCGGCGTTGCCGCCGGCACCATGCAGGGATGGACGCGTTGCTCAAGGCCATGCGGCGTCTGGCGCGCGATACCGAGCAGCTTGATGCGATAGCC
Organism: Allostellaceae bacterium; assembly: GCA_035632055.1. Taxonomy (GTDB): domain Bacteria; phylum Pseudomonadota; class Alphaproteobacteria; order ATCC43930; family CGMCC-115725; genus REEB95. The sequence goes on along the minus strand of DASQHO010000049.1, from coordinate 22,389 downwards.
AAGCGCTTCGGCGAACTCGATGTCGGCAGCGGAGACGTGGCGAATGCCTTCGACGTGGACGCCTTTGAAATCGACCGCGCCGCCGAAGGCCACGGCAGCGAGGATCGCCAGCTTGTGCGCCGTATCGATGCCGTCGATGTCGAAGCGCGGATCGGCTTCGGCGTAGCCGAGCTTTTGCGCCTCCGCCAGCACGGCGGCGAAATCGCGGCGGCTATCGCGCATCTGCGTGAGGATGTAATTGCAGGTGCCGTTGAGGATGCCATAGACGCGCTGCACCTTGTTCGCGGCGAGGCCTTCGCGCAGCGATTTGAGGATCGGAATGCCGCCGGCGACGGCCGCCTCGAAGGCGAGCGCGACGCCCCGCTTGGTGGCAAGCCGCGCCAGCTCGTTGCCGTGATGCGCCAGCATCGCTTTGTTGGCAGTGACGACCGGTTTGCCGGCGGCGAGCGCCGTCTTGACCAGCTCCAGCGCCACGCCTTCGGCGCCGCCGATCAGCTCCACCACGACATCGATGTTCGGATCGGTCGCGAATGCATGCGGCGTCGCGTGCCATTTCGGTTTCGACAGGTCGACGCCGCGATTGCGCTTGCGGTCGCGTTCGAGCAAGGCAACCAATTCGAGTTTGCGCCCAGCACGACGGGCAATGAGCCCGGCATTGGCGGCGAGCAGCTGCGCCACGCCCGTGCCGACGGTGCCAAGTCCGGCAATGCCGATGCGAAGAGAAGATGTCACGTTCGGCTCCTTGGGGAGCCGTTTGTACCCTTCGGCGGCGGTGGCGGCGACAGTTTTCCGCCAGCCGAGTCGCAGGCTGGCACCAATTCGTCGATCAATATTCCATGAAGACTTCGGCGCGCGGCTGCTCTTGGGCATTGGCCGGCGCGGCTTCGACACGGATATCGCGCGGCGGTACGCCAAGCTTGGCCAGGGCCTGAGCGACGGCGTTGGCGCGATCGAGCGCGAGATCGAGGCCGGCGACGCGTTGACGAATGGCGTCGCTGGCTGTGCCCGGCTCAGAATGGCCGACGATCCGGATCTCGCCGCCAGTTTGCTTGTAAAGGCCGGCGATTTCGGCAAGCGCGCTGCGCTGCGTTTCGGCAAGATCGGACGAGCCCTGCGCGAAGGCGACGTCGCCGACTGAAACCGATATCGGATTTTGCGCCTTGGCCGGAGTGCGCATGGCGAGTGACGGCGAGCCGCCGGCACGCACGCCCGGCGGCGGCGTCAAATGCGGCGCTGTCTGCGATTGGGCCGATGTCGTCGCCGGAATTGCCGGTGCCGTTGGCGGTGTCGTCCGTGCAACCTGCGCTGGCGGTGGCGGTGGCGGCGGCGCTTGGCCCTGCGGCACGTTGGGAATTGTCGGGCTCGCCAGCGTAGATTCTGCTGGCGGCGCTTCTTGGCCGCGGCCGTTCGTTGTCTGTCTCAACGGTGGACTGGCGGCAGTTGAAGTCGCCGTGGGCGTAGTTGCCGCCGCCGTGTTCGACGACGGACTGTGCGCTGCCGTCGCCGCGACGGCAGACGGATTGATCCTGGCCGGTGGCGGCGGCGCGATGCTCGCGAGCTGGCTGCCGGCCTGCAGCTGGTCGCTGCTGTATTTGGCGTTGGTCCGGTCGGCAACGAGGCCCTGTACCAGCTTGTCACGATCAATGGTGCTGGTCGCGCCGGTCGGCGCGCTGGGTACGGACGCCAGATTGGGATAAGGCTGTTTGCTGCCGGCTTCGAGGTTTTGTTGATTGCGCTGGTTGGTGTCTTGGGCGTCCGCTTTCGCAGTCCCGGTCGCATCGCGATACCACGCCACCGGATTGACCGCGTCGGGCACGTGATCACAACCGGCCAACGGTATCGACACGGCGGCAATGGCCGCTCCAACCCAAACCCGTGCAACCTGCATCCTGTGCCTCGGCCTCAACATTCTGGCGAACTGCACGCCCCGCCCCTAAGATACACCGTGCGTCCCGCCGACGTTGTATTAGAGCCCCAATTGCCCGTCAGGCAAATGCTTTCACGCCATCGGCGCGGATGGCCCGGCTCCGGGCCGCAAGCCCTAGCGGATAGCAGCGACCCATGACCGAGACTGAGCCCCATTCGCCCAATATCCCCGATCCGGCCGTGTGGTCGCGCAATATGGCCGAGATTGCGGCGCGCAGCCAACGGCTGGTGAGCGAGTTCCTGTCGCGGCAGGGCACAGCCCGCGGTGACGGCGGCTTGGGCATGAGCGACCCGCTTAATATCGGGAGTGCCTTTCTCGAAATGACGCGACGGATGATTGCTAATCCGGCGCCGATGATCGAGGCGCAGCTCACGCTGTGGCAGGACTACATGCGGCTGTGGCAGAGCGCAGCGGAGCGCTTTCTCGGCGGCAATCCTGCGCCGGTGGTGCAACCGGCTCCGACCGATCAACGGTTCAAGGACGAAGCGTGGCGCGAAAGCACGGTGTTCGATTTCATCAAGCAGAGTTATCTGCTGACGGCCCGCTGGCTGCAGTCGACGGTGAAGAAGGTCGACGGGCTGGACGACAAGACGGCACAGAAAGTCGATTTCTATACGCGGCAGTTCGTCGACGCGATCGCGCCGACCAATTTCGTCGCGACCAACCCCGAAGTGCTGCGCGCGACCATCGATAGCGGCGGCGAGAATCTGGTGAACGGGCTCAAGAACCTGCTCGAGGATCTCGAGCGCGGCAAGGGCCGCCTGATGATCAAAATGACCGATCTTGAATCCTTTCAGGTCGGCAAAAATATCGCGGTCTCGCCCGGCAAGGTTATATTCCGCAACGCTTTGATCGAACTCATCCAGTACGCGCCGGCGAAGGCGAAGGTGCAGAAGACGCCGCTGCTGATCATGCCGCCGTGGATCAACAAGTTTTATATCCTCGATCTGCGGCCGACCAATTCGTTCGTCAAATGGGCGGTTGAGCAAGGCCACACGGTTTTCGTCATCTCATGGGTCAATCCCGACGAGCGCCTCGCCGCGAAGACGTTCGACGATTACATGCGCGAAGGCCCGCTCGCGGCGCTCGATGCCATCGAGCGCGCGACCGGAGAAAAACAGTCGAACGTCATCGGCTATTGCCTCGGCGGCACGTTGCTGGCCGCGACGCTCGCTTGGCTTGCGGCCAAAAATGACACCCGCATCAAGTCGGCAACGTTCTTCGCCTCGTTGGTCGATTTCAAAGAGGCCGGCGAACTTTCGGTGTTCATCGACGACGAGCAGCTCAAGTCGCTCGAAGAGCGCATGAACAGGCACGGCTATCTCGAAGGCGCCGACATGGCGACCACCTTCAACATGCTGCGCGCCAACGACCTGATCTGGTCGTTCGTCGTCAACAATTACTTGCTCGGCAAAGAGCCCTTCCCGTTCGATCTGCTCTACTGGAATAGCGATTCGACGCGCATGCCGGCAGCGATGCACAGTTTCTACTTGCGCAGCATGTATCAGGAGAACCGCCTGTCGCGACCGGGTGGCATTACGCTTGCGGGCGTCCCGATCGACCTTCGGCGGATCAAGACGCCGACCTTCATCCTCTCGACGCGCGAAGACCACATCGCACCGTGGCGTTCGACCTATGTCGCGACGCAGCTGTTTGCCGGACCCATAACGTTCGTGCTCGCCGCCTCGGGTCACATTGCCGGCGTCGTCAATCCGCCTGGCCGCGCGAAGTACGGACATTGGACCAACGACAAGCTGCCGAAGGATCCGGAAGCGTGGCTCAAGAACGCACAATTCCACGAAGGCTCGTGGTGGCCGCGCTGGGAGGAATGGGTGAAACAGTATGCCGGCGGCGAGACCGAAGCGCGCGTTCCGGGCGACGGCAAATTGAAACCACTGGCCGACGCACCTGGTACGTACGTGACGGTGCGTTCGGGCGCGTAGGCGACGGCTGACCTAGATCGCCTCACTCATGCCGCGAATGCGGCGAGCGAGCACGCCCATGATGTAAATGGCGAAGTTCGGCACTTCGTCGACCATGAAGCGGAATTTGCGTTCGTCGATGAGCGACAGTTCGCACGCTTCCTTGGCGCGCGCCGTCGACGATCGCGGCCGCTTGTCGATCATGGTCATGAAGCCGAGCGCTTCGTTGACGCCGAGCGTCTCGACCACTTTATCGCCGATCACGATCTCGATCGTGCCCGACTGCACGATATACATGCACTGGCCCGGATCGCCCTTGTTGAAGATGATCTGACCCGCCGCCACCGCCATGTTGGTGCCGACGCTGCGCGCGAACTGGCGCATGTCGATATCGGGACGCACGCCCCGCCCCGCAGATGAGACCATCGTTACCCCCTTGAACCGGTCGCTGGAATTTAGTCGCGGTCTTTCGCGTTGGGAAGCGGCGCCTATGACACCATGGTGCCGACGACGTGCACAATCAGCAGTGCACCGCCGATCGCAAGGACCGCGAAGGTCAATGTCACGCCGACGATGCGGCCAAGTGACGGCTGCTTGTGATGTGCCAAGCCCCAGGCATGCAGCAGCCGGCCGGCAACCAGCGCGACGCCGAGAGCGTGGACCCAATAGCGGTTAAAGCCGGTCGCCTCGACCAGCACGATGATGAGCAACGCCAACGGCACGTATTCGGCGAAGTTGGCGTGGATCCGGATTGCGGTCTCGAGATCGCCGTGCCCACCATGGCCAAGATTGACGCCGCGGCGTCTGCGGCCCCGGATCACCCGTGCGCTCAACGCGACAAATATCAGCGCGCACAAGCCGACATAAAGTGGCGAGACAAGCAAAGCGTGCGCGAACACCAGCCCCGCTCCGCGCCGCCTATGCTGGCAGCCGTTCCGGCGCGAGGCCGGCGGATTCGTGCAGGCCCAGCATCAAGTTGAGATTCTGCACCGCGGCACCGGCGGCGCCTTTTCCGAGATTATCGAGCAACGCGACCAGCCGTGCCTGACGTGCCGTTTCGGAGCCGAAAACGTAGAGCTTCATCCGGTTGGTACCGTTGAGCGCTTCGGGCTCGAGGGTTTTGAGCGCGGCAGCTTCGTCGAGCGAGGCCACCTCGACGAAGGCCTCGTGTTCATAGGCGCGCGCCAAGACGGCGTGCAGGTCATTGACCTTGGGCGCTGACGGCAACGCATCGAGTTGCAACGGCACCTCGACGATCATGCCTTGTGCGTAACGGCCGACCGCCGGCGCGAACAGCGGGCGATGCGTCAGGCCGGTGTGCGTTTGCATCTCCGGCACATGTTTGTGCGCGAGGCTGAGCGCGTAAATGCGGTATGGCACCTTCGTGTAATTCGGCGCGGTCGTGTCCTCGAATTCGGCGATCATGCTCCGCCCGCCGCCGCTGTAACCGGAGACGGCGTTGACCGTAACCGGCCACGCCGCCGGCAACAATTTCGCCTCGACCAGGGGTCGCACGAGGCCGATGAATCCCGTCGCGTAGCAACCGGGATTGGCGACCCGCCGCGAATTCGTGATCGCGGTCCGCTGCGCCGCCGACATTTCAGGAAAACCATAGGTCCAGCCGCGCTCGGTCCGATGTGCCGTCGACGCGTCGATGACGCGTACCGAGTTGCTTTCGATGAGACCTACGGCCTCGCGCGCCGCATCGTCGGGCAGGCACAGAATCACCAGGTCGGCACCGTTGAGCAGCGCGCGCCGCGCGCCGGCGTCCTTGCGCCGGGCCGGGTCGATCGACAGCAGATCGAGATCGCGCCGCGCCTTGAGCCGGCGGTGAATCTGCAGACCGGTGGTGCCGGCCTCGCCGTCGATGAAGACCTTCGCAGCCATTCGCAATCCTTTCACACCATAATCGCGCACAAAAGAAAAGGGCACCGGCTTGCGCCGATGCCCTGCATGCGTGAATCGCGTGCGGAACTCAGCGCTTCGAATACTGGAAGCGGCGTCGGGCTTTGGCGCGGCCGTACTTCTTACGCTCGACGACGCGGCTGTCGCGCGTCAGGAATCCGCCGGCCTTGAGCACGCCGCGCAGGCCCGGCTCGTAATAGGTCAGCGCCTTGCTGATGCCGTGACGCACGGCGCCGGCCTGGCCGGAAAGGCCGCCGCCGGTGACCGTGCAGACGATGTCGTATTGACCGAGACGCTGGCAGATGACGAACGGTTGGTTCAGCAGCATGCGCAGCACCGGCCGCGCGAAATAGGCCTGGCTGTCCTTGCCGTTGACGTTGATCGTGCCCTTGCCCGGCTTGAGCCAGACGCGCGCGACGGCGTTCTTGCGCTTGCCGGTGGCGTAGGCGCGGCCTTGCGCGTCGAGACGCGGCTTGGCCTCTTCGGACGGCGCCGGCGCGGCGGTCTTGAGGAGCTGGGCGCCCTGCGCGTCGCGCAGGGATTGCTGCAAGTCGGCCATGCTTACCTCTTGTTCTTCCGGTTCATCGCGGCGATGTCGACCTTTTTCGGCTGCTGCGCCTCATGCGGGTGACTCGCGCCTTTGTAGGCAAACAAATGCCCCATCATCTTCCGGCCGAGCGGGCCGCGCGGCATCATCCGCTCCACGGCCTTGACGATGACGCGTTCAGGGTGCGCGCCGGCGAGGATCGAGCCTTTGGTCAGCTCCTTCAAGCCGCCGGGATAGCCGGTGTAATGCCGGTTGAGGCTTTGCTTGCTCTTGTTGCCGGTCAACGCGACTTTCTCGGCATTGATGACGATCACGTTGTCGCCGCAATCCATATGCGGCGTGTAGCTCGTCTTGTGCTTCCCCTTGAGGCGAAGGGCAATCAGCGACGCGAGGCGGCCGAGCACCAACCCGTCCGCGTCGATGAGCAGCCACTTCTTGTCGAGTTCTTTCGGCGTGAGCGATGCGGTCTGGCCGGCTGGCATGGGTCCTGTCCTCGCGAAGGCGCGCACCCTAGGGAAAGTGTCCCAGGCGGTCAAGCTTTAAGCGCAGGTATTATAATACCATCAATCCAGCCTGCCGAAGGCGAGGCCCACCGTGGCAGTTGGCAGCGGACGCGTTCTCGAACACTCTCTGGCCCGGAATGTCTGTTTCGAACGTTGCCCTGGGCCTGCCGCGCCGCGCCGCGCGCCTGTTCTTCCGCCATCACATCGAAAACGGCATCGCCGTCGCCGTCTGCCTTGCGATCGTCGGCATCGCCACCGGCGCCGCGTTCGGCATGGAGACGGCAGTGCTGGTCGCTACCGGCGCGCTGTGCGTCAGCGTCGTCGATCAGCCGGGGCCCCTGCCCGGCAAATTGCCGGTGTTTCTCGCCACCATTGTCGCTTCCGGCGCGATATCGCTGCTGGCCGGCTTCGCTGACGGCTCGGTCGGCTGGCTGGCGATCGTGATAGCGGTAATGAGCGCTGGCTTCGCTCTGGCGACAGCTTACGGCCGCACGGCTCTCGTCTTCGGCATCGCCGGCGTCCTGTCGTTGGTTCTTGGCATGGCGGTGCCGGTTGGCAGCCCGGCGGAGGCGCTACGGCATGGCGCGTTGTTCGTCGCCGGCGCGAGCGCTTACGCCGTCTTGGCGCTCGCCGGTGCCTGGCTGCTCGATGATCGCGACCGGCGCATGTTCCTCAACGAAGCGTTGCTGGCATTCGCCCGCTATTTGCACGTCCGTGCGGAGCTTTACGATCCGGCGATGTCGATGCCGACGGCATTGCGCGACGTCATCGAAGCGCATGGCGCGTGGATGGAAAAGCTGCAAGCGGCGCGCAACGCGATTTTCGCCGGACGGCCCAATCCGAAGCGCCAGCGCTGGATTGGCGGCATGCTGGCGTTGCTCGACATTTACGAAGCGGTGCTGGCGAGCGATGCCGATTGGGAGACGTTGCGGCAGACGGCCAGCGCCGAAGTGTTGGCGCATTTCGCGGCGTTGACGCGCGGCTTGGCGCACGACATCGAAGGGCTGGCGTTGACGCTGGTCGTGCCGACCGCCGCCGTACCGGATAGCCGGCACGCCGCAGCGCTCAAGGCGCTCGACGCCGCCTTTGCCGCCAATGCACCGACTGAAGCTCGCGCGAGCTTGCGCACAACCCGCGACGCGATCGTCGTTGCCGTGCGCCATGTCCGGCTACTGACGGACATCGTCGCCGGCACCGTCGACCGCACCACGGTGTTACCGGACGTCAACCTGACCGCTTTTGTCCAATCCACCGACACGCGGCTCGCAACGTTACGCGGTCATTTGACCCCGACTTCGCCGGTGATGCGTTACGCCGCGCGGCTGACGATTGCGATGCTGGTGGGATACGCGCTGACGGTGGCGATGCCGCGTTACGTCCATGGCGGATGGATCCTGCTGACGATCGCCCTGATCATGCGCGCGAATTTTGCGGTCACGCGCCAGCGCCGCAACGACCGGATCGTCGGAACCTTGATCGGATGCGCCGCGGCGGCAGTGGTTGTCCCCGTCCTGCCGCCGATGGCGGCGCTGGCGCTGATCATCCTCGCGGCCGGAACCGCCCACGCGTATGCAGTGGTGGACTATCGCGTCGCCTCGTTCGCCGCGTCGGTCATGGCGCTGGTGCTGATTCACCTTTTGGATCCGACTGAATTCCTGCTCACCGATCGTATCGTCGATACCCTGATCGGCGCCGGCCTGTCGGTGGCGTTTAGCTATTTCCTGCCGAGCTGGGAATGGCGCGACGTGCCGCGCCTTGCCGGCCGGTTGATCGACGCCGACCGCAGCTTTGCCGCCGAGGCGCTGTCGCCTGCGCCGGTCGATCAGCGCTATCGGCTGGCGCGCAAGCGTGCGCTCGACAGCTTCACCACCCTCGCCACCACGACGCGGCGGCTGTCGAGCGAACCCGGTATAAAACAACGTCAGCTCGCCGGCCTCAATGCGCTGCTTAGCGCCAACTATATCCTCGCGTCCGACTTGGCGTCGGTGCAGGGGTTGTTGCGGGCGCGGCGCCGCGAGATCAAACCCGACGACGCCCGTGCCGCACTCGAAGCCACGCGCACGCGCGCGCTCGATCTGCTGACGCTCAAGCCGGAAACGTTGCCGGCGCCGGCGCGTCTGCGCCGCCGCGGCTGGACCGAGATGCCGGCAAGCCACGCGCTCGCGTTTCTCGGCCGGCGGTTGCGGCATATCGAGCGCATGGCGCAGCGCGTCACCGCACTGGCGGCACACTTGGTGCAGGCGGGCTAGAAGCGCGGCCCGCTATGACTCGGTAGGATCGTCCTTATCGGGCGGTAGCGAATATGTTGCCGTGACATGCGCGACCATCGCCGGGTCGCCTTCAGAGAAAATCTCCGCCTCGCCAACGGCAAGACGCTTGCCAAGTTTCAGCAGCCGCGCCTCGGCGATCAGTGCCGCCGGTGGCGGCTTGCGCAGAAAATTGATCGTGAGGTTGGTCGTGACCGCGAGCTCCTGTTTGCCGACAGATGCAAGCACCACGCCGTAAATCGCGAGATCGGCGAGGCCCATCATCATCGGGCCGCTGATGGTCCCGCCTGGGCGCAGAAAATCGGCGCGATATGGCAGGCGGAACACGGCGCGCTCGCGCGTGAGCTCGACGGTCTCGACACCGAGCGTCGCGGCGAATGGTGCGCCTTCACGCAGCAACGCCTCGAATTCCGCAATGGTAATGCGCGACATCGCTCAATGCGCTGCGTTGCGCGAACGCACATCGCGGCCGGCGCGCAGCGCCCGCCGTCCCTCGCTACCCTGCCACACCAACAGTGCCGGCACGCCGATGACTAGGTCGCGGCCGCGCTTCAGCAGCGACAATGCCAGCGCGGTCTCCGGCGGCAAGCCGAACAGGCCGCCAAGAATGACATAGGCGCCTTCCTGCACGCCGACGGCGTTGGGCACGAAGAAGGCGAAGCTGCGCAAAGCGTAGAGCAGGCTTTCGATCGTCAGCACGGCGGCGATGCTAAGCGGCACGCCCATGAGACGAAGTGCGATCCACGCTTCGATACCATTGGCGAACCAGGCTGCCAGATGCAGTACGAAGCCCAGCTGCGGACCGACCATGCGGGCGTACATGGCGTGGATGTGTTGGTGAAACGCGCGCGTGTGCCCAAGTGCATCCGGAATCCAGCGCGGCGCCAGCCGTTCGGCGAGGCGCTCGACGGCGCCCATGCCGCGCCGCTGCACGAAGACGAAGGCGAAAACCGCGAACACACCGACGATCAAGCCGACGCCGAGCGGTTTGGCGATCGCTGCACCGGGATGGAGCCAAACCAGCAATCCGAGACCGACCGCGGCATAGACCAGCTGTGCCAGCGTTTCGAGGGTGACGTCGACCACCGTCGACGCGAAGGCCAGCATGCCCGGTAGGCCGGCAACGGTCGCAGCGCGCGCGCCCATGCCGAAACCGCCGAGCTGTGAAAGCGGCAGCACTTCGGAGCCGGAATCGCGGACGATGCGACCCCAGATCAGCGTGCCGATGCCGGCGGCGCGCGGCGGCGGCAGCACGCAATACCAAGCGAGCCCGAGCAAACAGAACAGCACCAGATGGTACGCGCAGACAATGGCGAAGCCGCCCCAATGGATTGCGCTCAGTGCGTTCCAGACGTCGGCAAAGCCGTAATAGCCGACGATCGCGGTGCCAACCAGCAACCCGACGATCGCCGAAACGATACTGACGATCCGCATCAGGCCGGATTGCGCCGGAAGCTCCACAGCCGCAGGCTGGAGAGCGCGACGTCGGCAAGCTTCGGCAGAAAGCTCGGCCGCAAGAGACCTTGATCGAATTCCTGCATGCGGCGCGCGTTCTCGGCGTAGCAGTCCTCGAGGAAACGCCGGAAAGTGAAGCCGTCGAGGAAGACGCTGGCCTGGGTGGCGGAGAACTCCTTACCGTCGTTGATCTGCGCGCCGCGCCGCGCGGTGCCGATCAGCCGCTTCAGAGCGCGAACGTAGAAGCGCAATGACGTCAGGCCGCGTCGCCAGCCGGCCGCACGACCGCGCCGCGCCTCGTTATATGCCATCCAATTGACAAAGAAGACGATGTGACGCGTCTCCTCGTACATCAGCGTGTCGAAGATCGCGAACATCGATTCCGGCAGGAAGCCCGATTGACGCGCGATCTTGAACACGCCAAAGCCGAGGAAGGAATCGACGCACTCGCCGAAGCCAAAATCCTTGAACGCGGTAGCGATGTCGGCCGGCAGCGGGTCGAGCGCGTGCTCCTGCACGTCGATGCCATAGCGCTTGATCATCACGCGAATGAGATCGGCGTGACGCGCTTCCTCGAAGCCTTGCAGCGCGATTGCTTCCTTGAGCACCGGATCGTCGACCGTCTCGGTGAACTGCTTGACGATCAGGCCGGCACGCAATTCGGTGTGTAGCACCTCTTGCCAGAACGGCACGGAGCGCAGGCGGCCGAGCGCGGCCTCGTCGAGTTCAGGCCACGGCAGTTTTTCAGGCTCGTAGTGCTGATAGGTCGCCTTGAAGTGCTCGCAGAAAAGATCGCGATGCGCCGTGCTGCCGAGCTCGACCGGCTTCGGTTTCGCCATGAAACGGCGTGCAAAGCGCACCAGCCGCGGAACCACGTTCGGTCGCAGCAGGCGCGGATCATAACCGGACAGCCGCCGCTCGTTCTCGGTGAGACAAATATCCATCAACTCGCCGGTCGAAACTTCGACGCCGACGGACTTGCTGCCGGTCACAGTGAAATTATTGTCGGCGTCGGGCGCGCCGCCGAGGCCGCGGGCGATGCCGATGCGCTCCCAGATCAGGAACGCCCACACTGCGAGCACCTTGAGCGCGAACCACGGCCGGCGCCACCACGGCATGTTGCGTTTGTGCCATGCGACCCAGTTGACGAAGAACAGGATGTGCCGCCCCTCTTCCTGCATCACGGGCTCGAACGTATCGACCAGCGCCGGCGGGAAGTAGCCCGAACGCTTCGCCAGTTCGAAAAGGCCGAAAGCGAAGAAGCTATCGATACATTCGCTGTAGCCGGTGACCATGAACGCCCATTCGGGGTCGCGCGGCTTGAGATAGGGCGGCTCCTCGGCGAGTTCGATGCCGTAGGCGCGCACCATATTGGCGAGCACGTCCTTATGTCGTCCTTCTTCGAATCCGTTGAGCGCGATTGCTTCCTTGAGGAGCTTGTCGCTTACGGTGTCGCCGTAGGTCGCAACGCGCAGCTTTGCCTTGCCCTCGGTCTGCACGGCGATGTCCCAGATTGGCAGTGACACTAGGCGCTGGCGCGCGTCGGGATCGAGATTCGGCCAATCGATGACTGCCGGCTTGTAGGGATTGAAAGTGTCGAGCAGCATCCGGCAGAACAACGTCTTGTGCTGCTCGCTGCCCAGGCGGAAGCGCCCCGGCCCGCCCGCCTGACCATGCCAGGTGCGCGCCGCGCGATCGGCATCCGCGACCGATGAATCCATCACAACCCCTTTCCCCAAGTCGGCGCGGTCATATTACCCAAACATTGCATCGGACATGAGCCAAATCGCCGCGCCTTGAAGGCCCGCCAAGCCGCGGCAATTCAGCGGACCGGGGCGCCAGCGGTGCCCGCGGTCGCGGTCCGGTCGGCGCGCAGATGCTCGAGATAGGCCACGATATCGCGCCTTGCATTCGGCTCCAGCACCTTGATCGGCATTTTGCTGTCGGGAACCAAAGCCTGCGGATCGGCAAGCCAACGGTCGAGATTGGCGACGGTCCAGTCCAACTTCGACTGCTTCAGCGCCAGCGAATACGGGTAGCCAGCAACGCTGCCGGCGACACGATCGAACACCTTGCCGAGCGGCGGCCCGATCTTGGTACGGTCGAGCGCATGACAGCCCGAACAGCGGTCGGCGAACAGGCGCGCGCCGCGCACCGGATCCGACGGCGCGTTCGGATCGAAGCGCGCGAGGTTCTGCACGTCATCCGGTTTGGCGGCACGGAAGAACGTATAGGACAGAGTGATTGTGTTCACGTTCTTGGCGTCCAGGTTCTTGTCGAGCGCCGGGTCGACGAAAAAATCGACCGGCATGATTGCGGTCTTGCCCGGCGCCAGCTTTTCGTCGCTGAAGCAGAAGCATTGGATCTTGTCGAAGTAGAGACCGACCTTGGCAGGCGTGACGTTGAACGTGGCGTGGCCGATGATGGGCTTGTCGCTCAGATTGGTGGCGGAGAAATAAACCAGCTTCTCTTCGCCGAGATGAACTTGAACCGAACGCTGCACCGGCACGAACCGCCACGGCAAGTTCGGTGCGACCGAGGTTGTGAATTGCACGGTGACAACGCGGCGCGAGATGTTGCCCGCGTCGTCGGCGACACGCTGCGTCGTACCGTTGTAGCCGGTAGCGACGCAGAATAGACGGTAAAGCGGCACCGAAAATCCGACCAGTGTCAGCATCGCGGTGAGAACGCAAGCGAGCAGGATGACGGTGCGATATTTGCGGCGTTGGCGAGGCGTGGCCATGACGAATTATTGCAACTTGCCGACACCGCGTATTGCGCGGCCGACGTGGCGCGGTGTCGCAGAAAACCACGGTTTTCGCGCCCGGATTATGAATAGTCTTTCATTTGGACGGTAAAGGCCGCATTTGGCCCAAATCTTCCGGCGCTACATGGACAAAGCCCGCGCCGGTCGCCTACAATAACCTGAAGGTATTGATTCGAACGGAGTTCCCCATGCGGTACAGCCTGCTGGCGACGATCGCGTTCGCGGCCCTAATTGCCGCCGCGCCAATTTCGTTCGCGTTCGAGATCCAACCGACAAACAACAACGCCGGATTGGGCGCCAACATCGCGAATAATCCGGACAGCCAGAGCGATGGCATGTCGGCCAATCTCGCGGGCAGCAATGGCAGGAACAGTCCGGTCCTCCATTTCGGCAATACCTCGTTAAGCATCAGCGGCGGCAACAACGGCTCCAACAGCTATGGCATGTCGCCGGCATATCGCGAACAGTTCATGGGCGGCCCGGATCAGATCGGCAGCGCAGTTTCGCCGCGCTGACGCCGAACGCTGCCGGTCTTTGCCGGCGGCTTGATGTTCGCTCGACATTTTCACCGGACGACCAGCTGACCTAATGCGCCGGTCAGTCGCCTGCCGATGCTTCACCTTGCATTTTTTGTCCTAGCCGCGGCAGCGACACTCGGCGCCGGATTGGCCGTACTCTATGTGCGCGGACCCTCGGCGCGGCGTCCACCGATAGCGGTGCCGCTGCTGCACGGCGGGGTCGGCGTTGTCGGATTCGCGGTTCTGCTCGCGGTGCTTCGTCACGGCCTGCCGGAGGCCGACAACGGCACCGGCGGATTCGGTATTGTTGCCGGCACGCTGTTCGGCCTTGCCCTGGGCTTCGGTCTTCTGATTGCGCACGCGGCTTGGCGCGGCCGGCGACCTGGCGGATTCGTCGTTGCGACTCACGCGAGCATCGCAATCGCCGGTTTGGTCGTGCTGGCGACGGTCGTCGCGCTCGACTAGGCCGTTCGGGCAATTTCCCTTACAATCGCACGTCAATAGAACCATCGACACGGCGTGCGCAAAGCGCCGGCGGCATACACCACAGGGGGAAAGCATGGCCGACGCCCGACAATCGCAGCCGCTGCAGGTCGTTCAAGTTTCCCATTTGATTGACGAGCGCGGCCTCAGCGCGATCAACATCCTGTTGATCGTATGGTCGCTGTTCATCGTCTTCGTCGACGGTTACGACATCAGCGCCATCAGCTTCGCTGCGCCGGCGATCGCCAAATCGTGGGCGATCACCGATCGCGGTGCCTTCGGACCGGTGTTCAGCGCCAGCCTCGTCGGCATTCTTGTTGGCTCGGGAATTTTCGGTTGGGTCGGCGATCGCCACGGCCGTAAGAAAGCATTGATCGGCTCGATGGTCGTCTTCGGCATCTTCACCTGGATCGCTGCGTATTCGACCAGCTTGACGCAATTGTTCTGGTTACGATTGGTCGCCGGCGTGGGCATCGGCGGCGTGATTCCGAACGTCGTGGCGATGAACATCGAGTTCGCGCCGCGCCGTCTGCGCTCGACGCTCGCCATCATCGCCGTCGGCTTGGTGCCGATCAGCGCCGGCATTCCGGGCGTCGTCGCGGCGACGCTGGTGCCGACGCACGGCTGGCAGATCATTTTTCTCATCGGCGGTATCGCGCCACTGGTGATCGCAGCCATCGCCTGGTTCGTGCTGCCGGAATCGATCAAATACATGGCGATCCACGAAGGCCATCGCAAAGACATGGAAAGGCTCATCGCCAAGATCCGGCCCGATGTCAGGGTCGCGCCCAATGCGCGTTTCGTCATCGAAGACGAGAAGCAATACCCCGGCTTCAACCCGAAATATCTTTTCCGCGACGGCCTGCATTTCATCACGCCGCTGCTCTGGCTGCTCTTCGCCCTCAATCTCATGGGCTATTTCTTCCTGCTGAGCTGGACGCCGCTGCTGCTGACCGCGTCGAAGCTGCCGTTGCAGGTTGCGGCGGCGGCGGGAACCGCGTTGCAGGTCGGCGGTACGGTCGGCGCCTTCGTGATCTGCCGGCCGATCGACAAATACGGCTTCAAGCCGATCACACTGCTCTTCATCCTTGCCGTGCCGATCGTCGGCTCGATCGGCTTCGTCGGACTGGCCGGCTCAGTGCCGCTGCTGCTCGTCGTGACGTTCCTCGCGGGCTTCTGCGCGCTCGGCATCCAGAGCGCGATCAACGTCGCCGGCGCAATGGTCTATCCGACATCGCTGCGCGCTAACGGCTCGGGTTGGGAGCTCGGGCTCGGCCGCATTGGTTCGATCGTCGGGCCGTTGCTTGGCGGCGTGTTCGTGACGCTGCCGATTCAGCAGCTGTATATGTGGTCGGCCCTGCCCTTCCTCGTCGGCGCTGTCGTCTGTCACTCGATTTCGCGGCTGAACGAGGCGCGGCTGGCGGGCCGCCTGGGCCAGCCAGCGGTGCAATGAGCACACGATAGCGGCCGCCGAAAAATTCCTTTTGGCGGCGGCCCGCCGGCGCGCTTACCGTTGGGTGGATCCTGACGGAGAGCCGCGATCATGGACGCCCGCGACACGATGCCGGCCGACGACGCCATTCTGCTGCGCCACGACGCCAACGGTATCGCCACGCTGACGCTGAACCGTCCGGCGTCGCGCAACGCGCTATCGATCGCGTTGATGGACGCGCTGCAGGGCGCGCTCGATGCCATTGCACGCGACGGCACCGTCAAGGTCGTCGTGCTTGCCGCGAATGGACCCGGGTTCTGTGCCGGTCACGATCTACGCGAGATGCGCGCCAATCCCGGCCGCCAACACTACGAGGCGGTTTTCAGGCAGTGCACCCGGCTGATGACCAGCATCGTGCGGCTGCCCAAGCCGGTCATCGCCCGCGTGCATGGCGTGGCCACCGCGGCCGGTTGTCAGATGGTGGCGAGCTGCGATCTCGCGGTTGCCGCGGCCGAAGCGCGTTTCGCCACGCCGGGCGTCAATATCGGCCTCTTCTGTTCGACCCCGATGGTGGCGCTGTCGCGCGTAGTGCCGCGCAAGGCGGCGATGGAAATGCTCCTGACCGGCGAGGCGATCGGTGCCGACGAAGCGCTACGGCTTGGCCTGGTTAATCGCGTGGTGCCTGCGGACCGGCTCGACGACGCCGTGACCGAGTTGGCGCGCACCGTCGCGGCGAAATCGCCGCTGGTGCTGAAGATCGGCAAGGAAGCATTCTACCGCCAGGCCGAACTTGGCCTCGACGCGGCATACACCTACACCAGCGAAGTCATGGTGACCAACATGATGGCGCGCGACGCCGAGGAAGGCATCGACGCATTTCTACAAAAACGTCCGCCGCATTGGGAGAACCGGTGAATCACGACGATTACAGCGACGATTATCTGCGGAACATTCTGCGTAGCGTTCACACCATCGCCATGGTCGGCGCCAGCGAGCGTCCAAACCGGCCGTCACATTACGTGATGGCGTTTCTCCAGGCGCACGGCTATCGCGTCATTCCGGTCAATCCGCGCGCGGCCGTGCCCAAGATTCTCGGCGAAAAGGTCTATCGCTGTCTCGCCGAAATCCCCGAGGCAATCGACATGGTCGACGTTTTCCGGCGCAGCGAGGAAGCAGGTGCTGTGGTTGACGATGCGATCGCCAAACGCGCCAAAGTGGTATGGATGCAGCTTGGTGTGCGCGACGATGCGGCGGCGCGCAAGGCGGAACAGGCCGGCATCAAAGTGGTGATGAACCGCTGCCCGAAAATCGAACTGACTCAGCTGAGCGGGCGCGTGCCGGCCTAGCGCCGTCAGGTGCGTGCCGCAGCGGTTTCGGCACGCACCCAGTCGAGATACGGCGCATAGCCGGTGGCAATCTGAATCGCCTCGATGCACGGAACATCATAGGTGTGGAGCGCCTTGAGCCGGGCGATCAGCCGTTCGACGTTTTCGGCCGTCGTCTTCAGGATCAACAGCGCTTCGGTGTCCTGCTGCATCTCGCCTTGCCACCAATAGAACGACCGCACGTGATCGAGCACATTGGCACAGGCGGCGAGCCGCTCCTTGACGAGCGTGATGCCGATCTCTTCCGCCTGGACGCGCTCGCGCGCCGTCGCGACGACCATCATCACGGTTGTCCCAGACATGCTTTTCTCCCGCCGATAATGACGTTCACGCGTCCCCGATATCGAGCGTCTATGCGCCCTGTCCAGGGGCGGCTACCATGGCGCGTCCGCACGACGACATCCAGGGGGTGGGAGGTGTCCGAGGACCCCAAACCGACATCGCCGGCCAAGCCGCTCCGGCCGCCGAGCCCAAGCGCAAACCAGCGCGCCTGGCTGCAACGCGGCCTGACCGAGCCGGGCGGCAAATTGCCGCTGTTCGATGCCAAAGGCCGCGAAATCGATCATCGCACCATTCAGGCCTGCCTCGATGCGGGCTGGGCCGAGCCGTGGTTCGCCAATCCGCTCAACCCGGCGATGCAAATCTGCCGTTTGACGGAAAAAGGCCGAGCCGCCGCCGAAGGGCGACGCGCTAAAACTCCGCCAAAGACATGAGCTTCGCCGTTTAGAACCTTGGAGTTGATCGAAATTTTGCTGCGCAACGAGGGAGAGAATTGGTCGGAGCGGTGAGATTTGAACTCACGACCCTCAGCACCCCATGCTGATGCGCTACCAGGCTGCGCTACGCTCCGGCCGGACTCTTGGGGCGGATACTAGCCTCAGCCCCGAAGCTTCTTCAATTCCTCGCGCAGGGCAATGAGCTCGCGCCGCAGGTCGAACAGTTCGCGGCGCATATCGTCGACCTTCTCACCTTCGCGCGCCGCAACCGTGGTCGGAAGCATCAAGCGCGGAATATCGTCGGTCTTGAGCGCGCCTTCGCGCAGCAGCTTCTGCACGCCCTTGATCGTGTAGCCCTGCTCATACAGGCACTGGCGGATGCGGCGCAGCAGCGCGACGTCGTCGGGCCGGTAATAGCGCCGACCGCCGGCACGTTTCAATGGCCGGACCTGCGGGAATTTTGACTCCCAGAAGCGCAGAACGTGCTGCGGCACTTCGAGTTCAGTCGCGACCTCGCTGATGGTGCGGAACGCGTCCGCCGACTTGCCCCGGCCTGCCGCCGGCGGCGCCGGCATCATTTCGGGCAGCCGCATATTCATGCGACGCTGGTCCCGGTGCTCGCCTTGGACAGCGTATTATTGATCTGGTCCTTGAGCACGTGCGATGCCCGGAACACCAGGACGCGCCGCGGATTGATCGGCACTTCCTTGCCGGTCTTGGGATTGCGGCCGATGCGGCGGCCCTTCTTGCGCACGGCAAAGCTGCCGAAGCTCGAAACCTTCACCATTTCGCCGCGCGCCAGCGCCTCGGCGATCTCGTTCAGAACCGTCTCAACCAGTTGGGCCGACTCGTTACGGGAAAGTCCGACCTCCTGATAGACGGCCTCGCTCAGTTGCGCGCGCGTGACCGTTTGCCCCGCCATGCCGGCCTCCCTTGGGTATTTGCGCCCGGATTTTCCAAAACCCTAACGCGCAGGCGGAAGATTTGCAATTACAGCAATTTGGGCGCTGATCTTGAAACCTGGGGACAACGTCGAACAATCGTCCGACGACAAGACAGACCGTCTACCAGCGCAACAGGCCCGCACCCCAGGTAATGCCGCCGCCCATTGCCTCGACAAGGACGAGGTGCCCGGGCTGGATACGGCCATCGCCGGCGGCCTCCGCAAGCGCCAGAGGCACTGACGCGGCCGAGGTATTGGCGTGGCGGTCGATGGTTACCACCACTTTTTCAGCCGGCAGGCCGAGCCGGCGGCCCATGCCGTCGATAATGCGTTTATTGGCCTGATGCGGCACCAGCCAATCGATGTCGGCGGCCACCAATCCGTTCGCCGCCAAGGCTTCATCGACCACCGCGGCGAGGCGTTCGACGGCAAGCCGGAAAACCTCTTTACCGACCATGCGCAGGTGTCCGGTGCGGCCATTGAGTGACGGTCCGCCGTCGACATAGAGGATGCCGTAGTTGCAACCGTCGGAATGCAGATGGGTCGAGAGTACGCCGCGCTCCATGTTGGAGCGCAAGCCTGTGCCGGCATGGCCATTGGTCGGCTTGGCCTCGAGCACGATCGCACCGGCGCCGTCGCCGAACAGCACGCAAGTACCGCGATCGGTCCAATCGAGAATGCGCGAAAACGTCTCGGCGCCGATGACCAGAGCGCGTTTGGCCTGGCCGACGCGCAGGAAGTTGTCGGCGGTCGCCAGCGCATAGATGAAGCCGCTGCAAACCGCCTGAACGTCGAATGCGCACCCGCCTTTCATGCCAATACGGGCTTGGACCTTGGTCGCGGTCGCCGGAAAGGTGTTGTCAGGCGTCGCGGTTGCGAGGATCAGCAGATCGATGTCGCTGCCCTTGAGGTTGGCTGCCGCGAGCGCGCGCTCGGCTGCCTTGGTTGCCAAGTCCGAGGTCAGCTCGCCCTCGGCGGCGATATGACGTTGAGCGATGCCGGTGCGCTGCCGGATCCAGGCATCGGTCGTGTCCAGTGTTTCGGCGAGTTCGTCGTTAGTGACGATCCGTTCCGGCAGATACCCGCCGCAGGCCAAAACGTGCGAGCGGAACTTCATCACAGCGCCACGGTGGTCTGATCGGACACGGTGACGGCTGCAAGCTGCAGCATTTCGTCATGCACCTTTTCCAGGAACCCGTTCACCGCCATGTCGGCGGCGACGCCGATGGCGTTGGCGAAGCCGAGTTCGTCGGTCGATCCGTGGCTCTTCACGCAGATTCCCTGGATGCCAAGAAACACTGCGCCGTTGTAACGCCTCGGATCCATGCGCTTGCGCAGCTTGGTCAGCGAGCGCCAGGCGAACAAATAGCCGAAACGCGCTGTCCAAGAATTTTTGAACGCGGCATGCAAAAATTCGGCAAACAGGCGCGCGGTACCCTCCGCAGTCTTGAGCGCGACGTTACCCGTGAAGCCGTCGGTGACGACGACGTCGACCGTGCCTTCGGCAATGTCGTCGCCTTCAATAAAACCATGGAAATGGATCGGCGTGCCTGGTCCGCGCAACCGCATGGCCGCGCCGCGCACCGCGTCGTTACCCTTCTGATCCTCGGCACCGACGTTCAACAAACCGACGCTGGGCGTACCGATGCCGAGCACGGTGCGGCTGAACACGTCGCCGAGTAACGCGAATTGGACCAGGTTTTCGGAATCACAGGCAACGTTGGCACCGAGGTCAAGCATCACGCTTTCGCCGCGCTGGGTCGGAAAGAACGAGGCGATCGCAGGCCGGTCGATCCCCGGAATCATTTTGAGCGCAAACTTGGCCATGGCCATCAGGGCGCCTGTGTTGCCGGCCGAGACGACGCAGTCCGCCTCGCCCGCCGCTACGGCGTCGATCGCCAGCCGCATTGACGACCGGCGTCCACCGCGTAACGCTACCGATGGCTTCACATCATCGGTGATGAATTCGTCGGTGTGATGGACAATGGCGTGCTGCGCCAATTTCGGCTGCTTGGCCAGATGGGCGCGAATGCGCTCGTCCACCCCGTAGAACAGGAACTCGGCTTGTGGAAACCGTTGCTGAGCGATCGCGGCGCCTTTGACGACCATCTCGGGGGCGCGTTCGCCACCCATCGCATCGAGCGCAATGACGATGCGGCCAGTCATGATCCGTCTCCGGCAGCGGCGTCCGTCACGCCGTTTCCGTCTTCACCGAAATCACTTCGCGCTCGTCGTAATGTCCGCACGCCAGGCAAACATGGTGCGGGCGCTTCAATTCACCGCAGTTCGGGCACTCGACGTAGCTCGACGGCTTGAGCGCGTGATGGGCGCGACGCATGTTGCGGCGCGACTTGCTGGTCTTCTTCTTCGGAACGGCCATGGGATCACTCGAAAAAAGCGCCCCGCGGACGGGGGCACGCGCGTTTCAGTAGCTAAAAACCCGCGCTCCCGCAACCCTCCTGGCTAGTCTTTGGAATCGTTCTTGTTTCGCAGGCGCGCCAACACATTAAATGGGGAATCGGCACTCACATCGGAGCTCGCCGCGAGCTGCACCGACGCGGCGCCAGGCGCGTGTGGAAACGGGTCGAGCGCAAGCGATAGTTGCTGGGCGACGGCCTCGCCAATATCGATCACGCCGCCGACGATCGGCTCGATGGTTTCGGCCTCGCCATCGAGCGTTACCTCGCGTGCCTCGCCGCCTTCGCCGTAAAGCACGGCGAAACTTTCGGCGACGCGGTTCCGCACCGGCTCGAGCGTGACAACACAGGTCTGGACGACGTCGGCGTTAAAATCCGCCTCAAGCCGGACGAGTCCGCCGGCGATGCGGTCGAGGCGCACCGCCGCTTCGAGCCCGTCGAGGCTGACGAGCCCAAAGCGCGCCGCGAGCGCAGCCCGTTCCAACGCGTTGGCGTTGATCGCGAAGCGCTGCTCGCCATGGTTAAGGCGCGACAGTTCGATCGGCCGGGCGAATTCGGTTGCGCGTGGGACGTCCATCTCAGCCATCCTGTACCAACGGGAATTCGCCGGCCAGCAGTTGACTGATGGGCGTCGCATCGAGCGCTTGCGCCTGGCGGCGGGTATAAGCGGCCGCCGTCGCAACCTGTGCCGCGGATGGTGACGCCGTGCCGTAAAGATTGCGCCGCAGCGCGTCATCGAGGCTATCGTCGCCGGCAAGACCGCGTTCATAAGCGACGATCCGGCCGTAGAACGCTTTGGCCATCGTCTTTACCTGACGGCCGACGCTCAGATCGCCGACGCCCATTTCACGCAGATTGCGGTCGAGATCGGCAAACATTGTGTCGAACAGTGCCTGCGCGAAGGCGGCGCTGTCATCAGCCTGCTTGAGCCGGCGCAGGGCCAGAAAAGCGTGCAACGCAATCAGCTCAAACCGGCCGTCGAGTGTGTCCGGCACGCCCCAATTGGCGTAAAACGCCGGGTCGCGGGCGGCGGCAACGATAGCGCCGTATAGCGCCTGAACGGCGGCGCGGGATTTGTGGTTGAAGAGTGCGGCGAGCGGCATGGTCCGGGTTGCCCGCCATTGATCAATCGGGCGTTTCCCTCTACAAGATTTCGTCGAGATCGACATGATTTTCAAGCCCGATAATGTTAGCTGGTTGCG
>DASQHO010000048.1:0-23165 GCA_035632055.1 Allostellaceae bacterium | reverse complement strand
CACGATCGCCGCCCGGGCCTGGGAGGGCGCCGTCGAGATCGCCGTCAGCGACACCGGCATCGGCATGGAAGAGGCCGACATCCCCAAGGCGCTCGAGCCCTTCGGCCAGATCTCCAACGCCATGACCCGCGCCCACGAAGGTACCGGCCTGGGTTTGCCCCTCTCCAAAAGCCTCGTCGAGCTCCATGGCGGCCAGTTCTCGATATCCAGCACCCCAGGCACCGGTACAACCGTCACCATCACCCTGCCGGCGACGACTTCCGCCGGCGATCGCGATCAGGCCACGTTGTGGCGCGGGGTCGGTTGACCGACCGGCTGACGGTCGGCCTCTCGTGCGCTAAAATGCCTTTCGAGAACCAGCCGATGATCAGTTCCTACCCGCGCCTGTGCTTCGCGATCCGTGCCACGGTTGCCGCGTTGGTCATCGTGGTCCTGGCGCGCTGCACCGACATGCATGGCTCGGCCAATGCCAATGGCAGCGACCGCAGCTCGGTTGGGCAAGTCCGGCTTGGCTGGCCGTTCTGAAATCGATCCGTGTCTAGCGATAGGCGCGCAGTGGCTGCGCCGCCATCGGCCGCGGTTGAGTTTGCCGCCACACGGCCGCCGGCCGCAGCGGCGTAACTTGGGCCGCCGGTAACGCCCGCGGGGCGGCAGCGCGTTCGAGCCGCTCAACCAATGCTTGGTTTGCCGCCATCAGCGCATCCATCTGTCGCAAGCGAGCATCGAGGGCCGGCCGCACGACATCACGCTGCACAGCCGGCGCCGCAGACTGCGGCGCCGCCGGAACATAGCGTTGCTGCCAATGTGCGTCGTAAAAATCGGGCACTTGACGGCGACGCCGGTAGCTGCCGATCGACAGCACCGCAATCGTCGCGGCCACAACCAGACCCCACATCACCGCGATGCCGTTGGCGATCTCTTGCGCGCCCGAGGCCGGTGGAAACAGCGCCACCAGCGGGCCGAGCGAGATGATGAGGAACAACGTCACCGCCGCGCCGCCAATCGCCGAAAGAACAAACAACAGCAGTGAGCTGCCGAAATTGGTGCCGGATGAAGACCGCATCGCCGTACCCTTTGCCGTGGAACGACGCGACTGGTGCTGCGTCCATTCCCAATTTGTCGGCCTATATTTTATGGTTAAAAATTTGTAAATACAAGATAATTATAGTTAATGCGAAGCATAAATATGCTTAATATTTGGATAGCAAAGTAATAAATGTAATTGCGCTATGGTTAATATTAATAAAGTGTCGGAAGAATTGACGCGAATCGTCACCCGCGGCGTTACGCCAGCCGACGCGGTGATCGCCGTTCAGTAGCCAGGATGACTGAGATCGAGCAGCGGAAACGCTGACAGGACGTGCGGCGAATAGACCGACGGTGCCGCCGTCACCATCTCGCGTTTGAGATCCGCGTAGCGCGTCACACCGAGCAGGCCGAGGCACATGCGGATCTCGGATTCAAGCAGTTCGAGCACACGGCGGACGCCGGCATCGCCCGCGGCGGCAAGGCCGTAACAGTAGAGCCGGCCGATGCCGACCGCATCGGCGCCGAGCACCAGCGCCTTGACGACATCCCCGCCACGGCAGAATCCGCCGTCAACGACGATCGACGCGCGGCCCTTAACCGCGGCCACCACCTCAGGCAGGGCGTCGAGCGCGCCGCGGCCTTGATCGAGCTGCCGCCCCCCGTGATTTGAAACATAGATGCAGGCAGCGCCCATCTGGCAAGCGAGTTCGGCATCTTCGGCAGTGGCGATGCCCTTGAGCACGATCGGCACCTTATGCTTCGCCTTGAAGCGCGCGACGCCGTCCCAATCGAAGGCCGCCTGATAGCGTTCCATCTCGGGCACGACGTGACGCCGGCCGCCGACGACATAGCGTTTGGCAATGTCGCGCTCGCGCCTACCGTACATCGACGTGTCGACGGTGAAGCAGAATGCCTCGTAGCCGTGTGCCAGGGCCCGGCTTCCGAAATCGTCGACCCAGGCCGTATCGCCGCGAACGTAGAGCTGGAAGATGCGGCGGCACATAGGCGCAGCCTGTGCCGTCGCCTCGAGGCCGGGCTTGGCGACGGAACTCACCACCATCGGCACGCCGAACGCCGCGGCGGCGCGCGCCACCGCGCCGGTACCTTCGGCGTTGAGGTTCTCGATCGAACCTATGGGCGCAAGTACGACGGGCAACCGCGCCGGTTTGCCGAAAATCGTCGCCGTTGTGTCGACCTGCGACACGTCGCGCAGCACCCGCGGACGGAAGCCGAGACTATCGATCGCCAGGCGATTGCGGCGCATCGTTGTCTCAGTCTCGGCGGCACCGGTGAGGTAGTCCCAGAAATTCGTCGGCAAGGCATTCCGCGCGGCGCGCACGATCTCGTGCAAGGCCTGGAACGTTTCGCCGAGGCCGCTGCCTGCCCGTGCGTCCGTCATCGCACCTTTTTGCGCCGCATGGGCTTCGTGGGAATGACTGGCAGGAGCAAATAGGCCGCCGTGCCGGCGCCGAAATAGAGCGTGGTTTCGCCACCGAACAGCGCCGGTGGCCGGTCGCGCGGGTCGTTGTGCAAAAATGGGCCGCAGCCGCGCATCGGATGTTTCATATTCGAAAGACCCGCTGCCGGCCCGTCGTGTTCGTAATCGCGGCCACGCACCGACAAGCCGAGGCGCCAGCCCTTGGGCACGACGATCGAAGTCGGCCACAGCTCGATGTCGAGTGTCACTTTGCGACCTGGCTTCAGGGGTTCGATCTTGTCGTGTGTGTGGTAAGGCCGCCAGCGCCGCGTCAGCCGACGGTCGAGCCGGCGATGCGAGGCACGCAGCCAGCCCTGCGCGATCGGCGTGTGTGGATCGAGTGCGCCCTGGAACGCGACCTCCTTGCCGGCAGCGTTGAACAGACGCAGCACCAGGAACAGATCGGCGTCCGCCGTGGACGACGAAACCGCGAGCCGCGCCGCAATCGGCCCGGTGATCTCGGTTTCGTGCGCCATGGGTGCGCTCATAAAAGTCAGACCGTCGCCGAGCGCGGCGAAGGCGCACATCGCCCGTTTCACCGCCGGCTTGGCCGCCAGCGTCCGATCGGGGCGCAGATAGAGCTTGGTCCAGCGCGTGCGCTTGAGCGGCCACTCGTTCTCGAAACGCTCGCGGAAGCCGTCGACATGCCGCACCTGGAGCCGCACCTTCGGCTCCTTGTCCCAGCCGTTCTTCTCGCTTTTGAGGAAATAAGCGAAGAAGCGCTTCTGCAGGCCGACGCCGTAATCGGTGTAGAACTCGACCCAGTGCGTGCCGCCGTGCGCTTCGAGCCATTTGCGCTTGGATGCGGCGCGCACGAAGGCCTCGAAATTGCCGCGCGGATGCAGGCCCTGCCCGCCCCAATTTGCCGCCGACAGAAACGGCACTTTCACCTTGTCCCAACGCGGCGAGCGCGCTTTGTACCAGGCATCGTCGAGCGGGCGCGTCAGAATGTCGTTTCCGAAGTCGCAGCGATTGGCGGCGAGCTCGGCCTCGCTCAGCGTTTCGGGCCCACAGACCAAGTCGCCGGTGACGGCGCTTTTCGGTCCGCGCGTGCCGAGCCCGTGCTGTACCGATTTGACCTGCATGTCGTACCAGTTGGCCCAGAAGGTCGAGAGGATGCCGCCGTGGTGAGTCGAATCGCGGAACCAATCGGCAGCGCCTTCCCAGGCGCAAACGGCGGCTAGGTGCGGCGGCTGCCGCGCCGCTACGGTCCATGAATTCATCGCGTAGTACGAAATGCCGTTGATTCCGACCTTACCGTTGCACCAATCCTGACACGCCGCCCATTCGATGCTGTCGTAGAAATCCTGGGTCTCGCGTGGCGAGAAGTGATCGATGTATCCTGGCGAGCGGCCGGCGCCGCGCGAATCGACGCGCACGCAGGCATAGCCGTCAGGTACCCATTTCTCCGGGTCGACGACCTCCCAGTTTTGGTATTTGTTCGACGAGCCGGCGGTCACGTCGGGATGGTTTTTCGCCATGATGTCCCAGGCGCTTTTGTAGCCCTCCTGGAAGGCAAGACCTTTGGCGTAAGGGCCGTAGGTGATGATTGCCGGCACCTTGCCGGGCCCGGTCGGGCGGTAGACGTCGGCCCGCAGCACGACGCCGTCGTCCATCACGATCGGCACGTCCCAATCGATCCGAATGCCATCGCGGATTTCGCTCTGCCCCACGAACCAGCCCTCCAAGACCGCGGGCTTTCCCGGAGCCGCGGTCGGCCGCGATGATACCGTTTTCGCGCGCCGCCGCCATAAGCCGGTTGAAGCAAGCGGCGGGCCTTCCGCCGGGTCGCGGCGAAAAAAAGGCAGCGGTCCGGCCCCAAGCCGAACCGCCGCCCTGCTTCTTGGGGGGAGGCATCAGTCGTCAGGAAAACGCCGGCCTGGAAGGGCTGTCCCAGTCCCGGCATCGTGATTCGCGCCGTCGCGCGACCGCCCCACTGTGCGCAATGCCAGTGACGTTAGCGTGGCGCGGTCGTGACGCTTCAATGACGAGACCGGCGATTTACCCGGCCGCGCTCAGCCCGGCGGGGCCATGGCAGCCGCAAAGGAGCGTGCGATCGCGCCTCGATCGAGGCCGCGGGTGATGAAAACCAGCCGTGTCCGGCGATCGGCATCGGGCCAGCGCGATAGCGCGCGCGGCGGGTGGACGAGATGCTGCACGGCGTCGAGCGTGACCGGGCCGCTGTGCCCGACGACATTCACCAGGCCCTTGAGCCGCAGTAGCGCTGGCCCCTTGAACGCTGCCAGAGCTTCGAGCCAGGCCGCCAACGTCGGCCACGCAACCGGCACGTCATGCGTTACGGCGAAGCTCGTTATCCCGTGATGGCGCAGCAGATGATCGGGCGATGCATCGTGATTGTGATCGTCGTCAGGATCGGGCACAGCAACGCTGCCGCGCGGCGATGGTGCGAACAGGTTCTCGGATGCGATCGCGCCATTGATTGCGGCAACGATGGGCGCCATCGGATTGAGCGCGCGCAGCCGAGACTCGATCGCCGCACGGGCTGCCGGCAACACCAGGTCGGTCTTGGTCAGCACCAGGACATCAGCTAGCGCCGCCTGTTTCGCCGATTCATAGTTGGCATCGAGTTGCGCCGCGGCGTTCACTGCATCGACCGTCACCACCACGCGATTGAGCCGGACCAGCGGCGCGAGTTGCGCGTCCTCGAGCAGCGTGGCGACGATCGGTGCCGGATCGGCAAGGCCGGTGGTTTCGACCGCGATACGGTCGAAGCGTGGGATCTCACCGCGGCGAACCCGCGCGTCGAGCGCCACAATCGTGTCGCTGAGATCGCCGCGCACCGTGCAGCAGACACAGCCGCTTTTTAGAAGTATGGCGTCCTCGAACGCGGTTTCAATCAGCAGATGGTCGAGACCAATCGCGCCAAACTCGTTGACGATGACGGCGGTGTTGCGCAACGCCGGTTGCCGCAACAGCGCGTTCAGCAGCGTCGTCTTGCCGCTGCCGAGAAAGCCGCTGACGAGTGTTACCGGTGTCGGGTTCGCAATCGCCCCGTGAATCCTCGATTTTTCTCGCGTTTTCATCGCCGGCCGCTCTGTTAAGATCGCGTCAAGCGGCGCGTGCCGCAAGAACGCGACGAGGGGGAGGACATGATCCGCATTCACCCTGCGGCCGCCAGTGCCGCGCTACTCGCCATCTTATCCCTCGCCGGCGCACCCGCCAGGGCTCAGACGCCGGTCTCGATCAACGTTGGCTGGGCGCAGGCGCCCGGCCATCTGGCGCCGTTGCTCGACATCCTGGCGCAGAAGCATCCCGAAATCTTGCCGCATGATGGCAAGACCTACGTTGCCAAGGCCGTGCGCTTCGCCGGCTCGACGCCGCAAATTCAGGCGATGGCGGCGAACGAGCTTCAAGTTGCCGCCTTCGCGCCATCGTCGCTCGCACTTGCGATCACCAACGCGCATCTCGACGTTCGCGTCGTCGCCGACGTTATCCAAACCGGCACACACGGCTATTTCGATCAACCGTACATGGTTCGCAAAGACGGCCCGATCAAAGACGTCGCCGACGTCAAGGGCAAGCGCATCGCCACCAACGCCATCGGCTCGGCCAGCGACGCGGCAATGCGCGTGATGTTCCACATGCGCGGCGTCGAAGACAGCCAGTTCACCACCGTCGAGGCCAATTTCGCCAACATGGTCTCGATGATCGAACAGGATAAGGTCGATTTGATCGCCGTCATGCCGCAGTTCGAGCACAAATTGGACGAAGCCGGCAAATACCGCACACTGTTCACCATGGGTCAGGCCATCGGACCGTCGCAGACCGTCCTGTGGGCGATGCGCGAAGATTTCATTAAGGCGCATCGTCCGGCGCTGGTCGATTTCTTCGAAGATCACATCCGCGCCGTGCGTTGGTTCCTCGACCCGAAGAATCGCGAGGAGGCGCTGGCGATCGCCGAGCAGGCGACCAAGCAGAAGCCCGAAGATCTCGCTTATGCCTTCACCAAGAAGGATTTCTATCGCTCGCCCGACGCCATGCCCAACATGAAGGCCGCGCAGGACGACATCGAGCAGGCGGCGAAGCTGCACGTCATTCCGAAAGCGGTGACGCTCGAGCCGGCATATGTCGATTTGTCCCTGATCGAGGAGGCGAAGCGCCGCATCGACGGCAAATAGCCGCCGCCGATTTCATCGCCATGCCCGCGCAAGCCCACAATCTGAAGCTGCTTGCCCATCACGATCTCGCCGGTTTCGGCGGCATCGGCGAAGGCATGAGCCTGCAGGTCGCACACGATGGCCGCCGTATTCTGTGGCTGGCGCACGAATCGGCGCCAAAAAACTTCACCGCCGTCGACGTCAGCGATCCGCGCCAGCTCAAGCTGGTGGTGCAGACCGACCTGCCGCATAAGCAGGTTCGTTCCAACTCGCTCGAAGTCTGCGGCGACATCCTGGCGGTGGCCTACCAGACGGCAACGCACGGCATGAAGCCGGCCGGTGTCGAGCTGTTCGATATCTCGAAGCCCGAGCAGCCGAAGTCGATCTCGTTTTTCGACTGCTCCGGCCCATGCTCGCGCGGCGTTCACCAGCTCTGGTTCGTCGACGGCAAGACCGTGCATTTCTCAGGGGGCGCACCCGACTTCAAGCCACGCGATCCGAAGGACGATCAGTTCTATCGCGCCATCGACGTCAGCAATCCTTTGAGGCCGCGCGAGCTTTGCCGTTGGTGGATGCCGGGCCTGGCCGAAAGCGACAGCGCGCCACCGCCGCCGCGCCATCCGAAATTCGATTCCGGGTTCCGCACGCACAACACCAACGTCTACCCCGAGCGGCCGGACCGCGCCTATCTCGGTTATATCGACGGCGGCGCCTGGATTCTCGACATATCCGACAAGGCGAAGCCCAAACCGGTCGGCCATTGGAATCCGCATCCACCCTTCCCCGGCTTCACCCACACGGCGCTACCGCTGTTCGACCGCGACCTTCTGGTGGTGAGCGACGAGAGCGTACGCGACAAGGCGGCAGATTGGCCGAAGTTGGTCTGGGTGCTCGACATGCGGCGCGAGGACAATCTAGTCAACATCGCCACGCTGCCGCTGCCAGCCGTCGAGAGACAGCGAAACATCGGCGGCCGTTATGGCGCGCACAACATGCACGAGAACCGGCCGGGACCGGCGTTCCGTTCGAGCACGCTAATCTTCGGCACATACTTCAACGGCGGGGTGCGCGTGCACGACATCAGCGACCCGTTCCAGCCGAAGGAGGTCGCGTTCTTCGTGCCGGAGGCGCCCGCGCGCTCGCCCGCCGGCGCGGCGCAGATCAACGACGTCTATGTTGACGAGAACGAGATCGTCTATGCCGTCGACCGCTTCACCGGCGGGCTTTACACGCTAGAGGCCAAGCTTTAATCCGCCGGCGCGATCACCAGATCGCGTGCACCGAACGGACTGCATGGCAGCGGCACGCCGCGCCAGAATTCACGGAAATCCGGCGGCAGCCTCGTGCCGAGTGCCGACGCATCGACGAGATCGCCTCGCGCGAGCTCAACGACGGTCACGCCCCCTGCCGCGAGCCGCGTCAGCTCTTCGCGGCGCTTGGCCCGGCGCTCACCGGTCAGCTCGAATGCCACGAGGCCGTTGCCGGTCCAGAACGCGAAATCGATCCGCACCGTGTCGCCGCCGGCCGACAGCAGCGCCGAGGGCAGCGGCCGCAACGCCATGAAACTCCAATCTTCGGGCGCGAACAGGCCGTGCCCGGCATCGGTCAATGCCCGCTGCGCCGGCGGCGAGGTCAACGTCGCACCGATCCACGCGAAATACGTGTCGAGAAACCGGCGCGGCAGCCTTGCCCACAGGCCGCACAGCGACCGCAGATGCTCGCGCAGGAAATCGAGGCGCGCCGCGGTCGTGGCGAGACGGATGAGATCGGGCGGCTCGGCGAAAGGGTAAGGTCCGTCGCTTAGCCGCAACGGCATGCCGCGGCGAAGCGTAGCTACCTGCGCATCTTCGCGCGTCGCCGCGCCGTAGAAAGTCGTGTTCGCTTCGGCCACGCCCAATTAATGCCCGGCGCATCAGCCGTGGCAAGCGCAGGAAGCGGCATTCAGCGCGCGTCGCCGTCGCGCCGCACCTCAAGCCACATGGCGTTGAGGATGGCGAAGGCGCAGGCGAGCCCGAGACCCAGAACCCAGCTGAAATACCACATCCGCGCCTTCCTTCTCAGTAGCTGTTGCTGTCGCCTTCGATCTGCTGTGCCGAGACGCGACCGCGCAGCACGCGATAGACGAAGGCGGTGTAGAGCAGAATGATCGGCATGAAGATCAACGTTACCACGAGCATGATGACCAGCGTCGTGCGGCTCGATGATGCATCCCACACCGTGAGACTCATCGCCGGCGCCAACGACGACGGCAGGATGAAGGGAAACATGCTGACGCCCGCGGTCGCCACCACGCCGGCGACCGAGAGGCCGCTGAAGAAAACCGCGACCTTGTCCCATTTGAGCGTCAGCGCCAGCGCCGCCAGCACCGCGCCGGCAAAGCCCAGCGCCGGCACGACCGCGAGCCAGGGCAGCGCGCGATAATTGTCGAGCCAGGCACCGGCGACGGCGATCACCTGCTTACCGACTGGGTTCGAAGGCGCGTCATGCGCCAGCGCGCCAGCAATGCGATAGCCGTCGAGGGACGCCGCCCACCAGCCGGCGGCAGCGAAGAGCACGACCAGGACGGCGGCGGAGATGCTCGCCGCGGCGCGGGCGCGTTCGGTCACCGGCGAGGCGGCTTTGGCCGCCAGATATGCCGCCCCATGCATTGCCAGCATCGCCACCGAGATCAGGCCGGCGAGCACGGCGAAGGGCCGGAACAGTCCGAGCAGGCCGCCTTCGTAGGTCATGCGCAGCTCGCCGTCGAAACGGAATGGCACGCCCAACAACGCGTTGCCGACGGCGACGCCAAAGACCAGCGCCGGCACCAAGCCAGAGATGAAAAGCGCCCAATCCCATAGCGTGCGCCAGCGCGCCGCCGGATGCTTGCTGCGATAGGTGATCGCGACCGGGCGCAGGATCAGCGCGCAAAGCACCAGGAACATCGCCAGGTAGAAGCCGGAAAAGGCGACGGCGTAAACCAGTGGCCAGGCGGCGAAGATCGCGCCGCCGCCGAGGACGAGCCAGACCTGATTGCCTTCCCAGACTGGGCCGTAGGTGTTGAGGACGAGGCGCCGCTCGGCATCGTTGCGCGCCAGAAACGGCAACCAGATCGCGATGCCGAGATCGAAGCCGTCAGTGACCGCGAAGCCGACCAGCAGCACGCCGAGCAGCAGCCACCACAGGATGCGCAACGTGGCATAATCGAGAAGTGAAGCCATGGCTGCCGCCTAGCCCGCCCGCCGCGGTGCGACGGATCCAGCCACTGGCTCCACGCCGTTGCCGGGACCAATGCGGATATATTTCATCATCAAGTAGAGCTCGACCACGGCGAGCGCGCTGTAGAATACGACGAAGCCCAACAGGCTGGTCCACACCGTGCCGGGCGAGACCGACGACGCCGACAGGAAGGTCGGCAGCACGCCGTCGATGGTCCAGGGCTGGCGGCCGTATTCCGCGACGAACCAGCCGAGTTCGGACGAAATCCAGGGCAAGGGAAAAGACCACAGCGCCGCGACCAGGAACCAGCGGTGGCGGTCAAGCTGCCGCCGCGCCGACAGGTAGAAGGCCAAGGCGAACAGCGCGATGAAATAAAAGCCGATCGCGACCATGAAGCGGAACGACCAGAATAGTGTCGCCACGCCCGGTACCGTGTCCCACGCCGCTTGCTCGATCTGGGCCGGCGTCGCGTCGACCACCTTGTCGGTGTATTTCTTGAGCAGCAGCGCGTAGCCGAGATCCGGTTCGTTGTTCATGAAGTCGGCGCGGGCGCCGGATTCTTCGGGATGGGCACGCAGCGTCTCGAGCGCGCGATAGGCGATGATACCCTGCTTGATGCGCCCAGCGTTGTCGGCGACGAGGTTGATGATTCCGGGCACCTCCTCATCGGTCGAACGCGTCGCAATCAGGCCGAGCACCCACGGCACCTTGATGGCGAAATGGGTGGTGCGGTTCGGCACGTCGGGAAAGCCGAAGACGGTGAAGCTGGCCGGCGGCGCTTCGGTCTGCCAGTCGGCCTCAATCGCCGCCAACTTCATCTTCTGGTTCTGCGACGCGGTGTAGCCGCTTTCGTCGCCGAGTACGACCACCGAGAGCGCCGAAGCGAGGCCGAAACTCGCCGCCACCGTCATCGAGCGCTTGGCGAATTCGGGATAACGGCCCTTAAGCAGGAACCAGGCGCTGACCGCCAAAACGAAGATCGACCCGGTGACGTAGCCAGCACTGACGGTGTGGACGAACTTGGCCTGCCCCGCCGGATTGAACAGCACGTCGTAGAACGACGTCACCTCCATACGCATGGTACGGAAATTGAACGCGGCGCCAACCGGGTGCTGCATCCAGCCGTTCGCGATCAGGATCCACAGTGCCGACAGGTTGGTGCCGAGCGCCAGCAGCCAAGTGCAGACCAGATGGCCGGTCTTGGACAGTTTGTCCCAGCCGAAGAAGAACAGGCCGACGAAGGTCGCCTCGAGGAAGAAGGCCATCAGCCCTTCGATAGCCAGCGGCGCGCCGAAAATGTCGCCGACATACTGCGAGTAATAAGCCCAGTTGGTGCCGAACTGGAACTCCATGGTGAGGCCGGTGGCCACACCCATGGCGAAATTGATGCCGAACAGCACGCCCCAAAAGCGCGTCATCTCGCGCCAGATCCCACGCCCGGTCATGACGTAGACGCTCTCCATGATCGCCAGCAGAAGCGACAGGCCGAGCGTCAGTGGCACGAATAGAAAGTGGTACATCGCAGTCAGGCCGAACTGCAGGCGCGACAGCTCGACGGTGCCCGGATCAATCATCGGGAAACTCCCTGCTGCGGAGCGGAGTAGAGATGTCGTGCGACGGTAGCGGCGGAAACTTCTGGCCGGTGCGCGGGCGCGAAGAAGAGGAGGTAAAGCGCGGTCAGCGCAGCAGCTTTGACCGCGAGCGTAAGCGCGATCTCGTAACGGAGACGCATTTGCATGGCGGGCCAGCCTACGCGGGTCGGCGCGACGCCGACCTTGACCTAGATCAAAACGCGGCACGGCAGCCGCGGTTGCCGCTCGACCTAATTTGGCGTTACGACGCCCAAAAACGCCTGCGCCGAGCCGCTAATAGCGGTAGGTGTCGGCCTTGAACGGCCCCTCGGCCTTAAGGCCGAGATATTGCGCCTGCTTCGGCGTCAGTTTGGTCAGATGCGCGCCGACCTTGGCCAGATGTAGCGCCGCCACCCGTTCATCGAGATGTTTGGGCAGCGTATAGACCTTTTTCTGGTACTTGCCCTGGTTGGTCCACAACTCGATCTGCGCCAGCGTCTGGTTGGTGAAGGACGCGCTCATCACGAAGCTCGGATGGCCCATGGCGCAGCCGAGATTGACCAGCCGGCCTTCGGCCAGCAGCAGGATCCGCTTACCGTCCGGGAACTCGATCTCGTCGACCTGCGGCTTGACGTTGTGCCACTTGAAATTGCGCAGGCCCGCGACCTGGATCTCGTTGTCGAAGTGGCCGATGTTGCAGACGACGGCCCGGTCTTTCATCTTCCGCATGTGGTCGACGGTGATCACGTCGAGGTTGCCGGTGGCGGTGACGAAGATATCGGCGACGGACGCAGCTTCGTCCATCGTCACCACCTGATAGCCTTCCATCGCCGCTTGCAGCGCGCAGATGGGATCGATCTCGGTCACCATGACGCGCGCGCCGGCATTGCGCAGCGAAGCAGCGGATCCCTTGCCGACGTCGCCGAAGCCCGCGACCAGCGCGACCTTGCCGGCCATCATCACGTCGGTGGCCCGGCGGATGCCGTCGACCAGACTCTCGCGGCAGCCATAAAGATTGTCGAACTTCGACTTGGTGACGCTGTCGTTGACGTTGATTGCCGGAAACAGCAGACGGCCGTCCTTCTCCATCTGATAGAGGCGATGGACGCCGGTCGTGGTTTCTTCCGAAACGCCTTTGATCGAAGCGCCGAGCTTCGCGTACCAGCCGGGCTTCGACTTGAGACGTGTGCGGATCGCCGCGAACAGCACCTCTTCCTCTTCGCTGCCGGGCTTGGCCAGCACCTTGTCGTCCTTCTCGGCCTGCATGCCGAGATGCACCAGCAGCGTCGCGTCGCCGCCGTCGTCGAGGATCATATTGGGCGCGCCGCCGTCGCCCCATTCGAAGATGCGATGGGTGAATTCCCAGTATTCCTGCAGCGTCTCGCCCTTGTAGGCAAACACCGGTGTGCCGCCTGCCGCGACTGCCGCGGCGGCGTGATCCTGCGTCGAGTAGATGTTGCACGACGCCCAGCGCACGTCGGCGCCCAAGGCCTTGAGCGTATCGATCAGCACGGCCGTCTGGATGGTCATGTGCAGCGAGCCGGCGATGCGCGCGCCCTTCAAGGGCTTCTGCTTGCCGTAAGCCTCGCGCGTCGCCATCAGGCCGGGCATTTCGGTCTCGGCAATCGCGAGTTCGCGCCGGCCGAAATCGGCCAGCCCGATATCTTTGATCTTGTAATCGGCGGTCATCGGAAAATTTGTCCTTGGACTAGAAGGCGCGGCGCAACTGATCGGCGATGTCGGTCTTCTCCCACGAGAAGCCGCCGTCGCTCTCCGGCGGGCGGCCGAAATGGCCGTAGGCCGCGGTGCGTGCGTAGATCGGCCGATTGAGCTGGAGATGCGTGCGGATGCCGCGCGGGCTCAGGTTCACCATTTCCTGCAGCACCTTGGACAGCTTGGCCTCGTCGACTTTGCCGGTGCCGGCGGTGTCGATATAGACCGACAGCGGCTTGGCGACGCCGATCGCATAGGAAAGCTGGATGGTGCAGCGCTCGGCAAGGCCCGCAGCCACCACGTTCTTGGCGAGATAGCGCGCGGCATAGGCGGCCGAGCGGTCGACCTTCGACGGGTCCTTGCCCGAGAATGCGCCGCCGCCGTGCGGCGCTGCGCCGCCATAAGTGTCGACGATGATCTTGCGGCCGGTGACGCCGGTGTCGCCATCGGGACCGCCGATGACGAAGCGGCCGGTCGGATTGACGTAGAAATGCTCCTCGGCGCACATCCAGCCGTCGGGCAGCACATCCAGCACGTGCGGACGGACGATCTCGCGCACCTGGTCCTGGTCGACCGTCTCGCTGTGCTGGGTCGAGACCACGACCGAGGTGGCACGCACTGGCTTGCCGCCGCGGTATTCGAGCGAAATCTGACTCTTGGCGTCGGGACCAAGCTCCGGAGTCGCGCCGGAATGGCGCGCTTCGGCTAGAGACTTGAGGATGGCGTGGGCATAAAAGAGCGGCGCCGGCATCAACTCCGGCGTCTCGCGGCAGGCATAGCCGAACATAATACCCTGGTCGCCGGCGCCTTCGTCCTTATTGCCGGCGGCGTCGACACCCATGGCGATATCCGACGACTGGGCGTGGACGATGCATTCCACTTTGGCCTTCTTCCAGTGGAAGCCTTCCTGCTCGTAGCCGATGTCCTTGATGGCGTGGCGCGCGATTTCAATCAGCTTGTCGTGGGTCACCGAAGCCGGGCCGCGGGTCTCGCCGGCCATGATGACGCGGTTGGTGGTGCACAGCGTCTCGCAGGCGACGCGCGACATCGGGTCGGCGGCGAGATAGGCATCGACGACGGCGTCGGAGATGCGATCGGCGACCT
Organism: Allostellaceae bacterium; assembly: GCA_035632055.1. Lineage (GTDB taxonomy): Bacteria > Pseudomonadota > Alphaproteobacteria > ATCC43930 > CGMCC-115725 > REEB95. Next base: position 8,955 of record DASQHO010000048.1, on the reverse strand, counting down.
TGTCGGGATGACCTTCGGAAACCGATTCGCTGGTGAAAACGTAATCGCGCAGACTCACCGTCGTGCTCCCTTGGTTATTCCTTAGACCCCGTTGCGACGGGCGGCCGGATAATGGGTGAGCAGCCGCTCGTCCGCAACCACGAAGGCGCGACCAATCCGAGGCCCGGCGGCAAACGACGTGGGCGACGGCGCAACACTGCGCCCATCGCAACCTGCGTCAGGCGGTCGCGCCCGCTCCGGTCTTGCGCGCCTGCGCCGCGCGGATGCGGCGCTTCAGCCGTCGCGCCTCGATGGGCAATTTCCCATCCGGCATCGAGCCGAGATAGGCGTCGAGCCCGCCGTTCTTCTCGATGGTGCGGATCGCGCCCGGCGTCAAACGCAATTGGACCGCGTGCCCGAGGGCATCGGATAGCATGGACGTCACCTGCAGGTTCGGCAGGAAGCGCCGCTTGGTCTTGTTGTTGGCGTGGCTCACATTGTGGCCGACGAGCACGCCCTTGCCGGTGATGCTGCAGCGTCGCGCCATGATCGCTAGGTCCTTGAAAGAGAAGGCCGGGGCGAGCCCCGGCGGTTGGCGGGTTTTTAAGCGAAGCAGCCGGGTCCGTCAAGCCGCGCGGGCTAGGATCGGGCCCCGCGGAAAGCCGCCAAAGCGCGGTGGGCAGCACCCGACGGCGTCAGCCGGCCAGCGGCAACTTCGGCTTCGAGGCCCGGCAGCAGCCCGGCCACCGCGGGGTCGCGTTTGAGCGCTTCGAGCAGACTTTCGCCGACTTCGCCCCATAGCGCGGCCCGCGCCTGGGCCGCGCGCTTGCGGCTAAGCGACCCATCCTGCACCCGGCCATAGGCCGCCGCCTCGACGTGCTGGCGGAGTTTCTCGATGCCGCGCTTTTCCAGCGCCGAAACCGCGAATACCGGCACCGCCGCAGCCGCTGAGCGCAGCAGCCGTAACGCATGGCTGTATTCGGATGCGGCGCGCTGCGCCGCCGCCGCTAGGTCGCCGTCTGCCTTGTTGACCGCCAGCATATCGGCAATCTCGACAATGCCCTTCTTGATTCCCTGCAGTTCGTCACCGGCGCCCGGCGCGATCATCAACAGGCAGAGATCAACCAAGTCAGCAACCGCGGTTTCGCTCTGGCCGACGCCGACGGTCTCGACGATGACGAGATCGAAGCCGGCGGCTTCGCACAGCCACACCGCCTCGCGCGTGCGCCGCGCCACGCCGCCGAGCATCGGCCCCGCGGGCGACGGCCGGATGAACGCGTCTTTCTCACGCGCGAGATCGCCCATGCGCGTCTTGTCGCCGAGGATCGAGCCGCCGGTCGTCTTGGAAGAAGGATCGACGGCCAGCACGGCAACGCGCCGGCCGGCGGCCAAGCTCATCAGGCCGAAGACTTCGATGAATGTGGATTTGCCGACACCGGGCGCGCCGGTGACGCCGAGCCGCAGGCTATTGCCGCTGGCCGGCAGGATGGCGGTGAGCAGCGCGTCGGCCGCGTCGCGATGATCGTCGCGCGTCGATTCGACGAGGGTGATGGCTTGCGCCAGCGCGTTGCGGTCGCCGGCTTGGACCCGTGCAGCAAGCGCGGCCGGATCGGTCATCTACTCCGCAACCGCGGCGACGGCGGCGAGCGCGGCGGCACGTTCGTCGGCTTCGAGCTGGCGGCGCCACATCGCAGCGTAGAGGCCGTCTTTCGTCAGCAGCGCCGCGTGCGTGCCGCGTTCGACGACGCGGCCGTGCTCGAGCACCAGGATCTCGTCGGCGTGAACCACCGTCGACAGCCGATGCGCGATCATCAGCGTCGTACGATTGGCCGCGACCTCTTCCAGGCTGGTCTGGATCTCGCGCTCGGTCTTGGTGTCGAGCGCCGAGGTCGCTTCGTCGAACACGAGGATGCGCGGCCCCTTGAGCATGACGCGCGCAATGGCGACGCGCTGCTTTTCGCCGCCCGACAGCTTCAAACCGCGCTCGCCGACCTGCGTCTTGTAGCCGTCGGGCAGCGCAGCGACGAAATCGTGGATGCGGGCAACGCGCGCCGCGGCTTCGATCTCGTCCTTGCTCGCGCCCGGCTTGCCGTAGCCGATGTTGTAGGCGATCGAATCGTTGAACAGCACCGTGTCCTGCGGCACGACGCCGATGGCACGGCGCAGGCTCGCTTGCGTCACGTCGCGGATGTCCTGGCCGTCGACGCGGATCGCGCCCTGGTTCACGTCGTAGAAGCGGAACAGCAACCGCGACACCGTCGACTTGCCGGCGCCCGACGATCCGACGATGGCGAGCGTGTGGCCCGGCGGCACGCGGAACGAGACGTCGTCGAGGATCGGCCGGCGCGGATCGTAGGCAAACGAGACACGGTCGAAGACGATCTCGCCGCGCGCCACGGCGAGCGCCGGCGCCGCCGGCTTGTCGACAACTTCGGGGGCCACATTCAGCAGCCGGATCATCGATTCGAGATCGGTCAGCGATTGCTTGATATTGCGATAGACCATGCCGAGCACGTTCAACGGCATGTAGAGCTGCACCAGGTAGGAATTCACCAGCACGAACGAGCCCACGGTCATGCGGCCGGCCGCGACGCCGCGCGCCGCCAGCCACATCACCACCACCAGCCCGACGGCAATGATCGCGCCCTGGCCGATGTTGAGCGCCGACAGCGTCACCTGGCTCTTGACCGCGGCGCGCTCGTAGCCGGCGAGCGCGGCGTCAAAGCGGCGCGCCTCGTGCTCCTCGTTGGCGAAATACTTCACCGTCTCGAAATTGAGCAGGCTGTCGATCGCCTTGGTGTTGGCCTCGGTGTCGCGCTGATTCATCTCACGGCGATACTTGATGCGCCAGTCGGTGACCGCGAAGGTGAAGACGACATAGGCGGCGATAGTGCCAAGCGTGGCGAGCGCCAGGCTGGCTTCGAAGAACCGCCAAAGGATGGCGCACACCAGCGCGATCTCGAACACCGTTGGCAGCAGGCTGAACAGCAGGTAGGACAGCAGGAATTCCATGCCGCGCACGCCGCGTTCGACGGCGCGTGACAGGCCGCCGGTCTGGCGCTCGAGATGGAAGCGCAGCGACAAGCCATGCAAATGACGGAAGGTGTTAAGCGCAATGGTGCGGATGGCGCGCTGCTCGACCTTCGCGAACACCGAATCGCGCAACTCGTTGAACAGCTGCGCACCGACACGCGCCGCGCCGTAAGCGACGATCAGCATGGTCGGCACGACGATCAGCGCGCCAGCCGACGGCGCCAGCATATCGACCGCTGCCTTGTAGAGCACCGGCACGCCGACATTGACCGCCTTGGCAAGCGCCAAGCAGCCCAGCGCGACGACCACCCGCACCCGCAGGCCGACGGAATTCTTCGGCCACAGATAAGGCAGCACGCCCGACAGCGCCTTGAGCTCGCGGCGGAAGCCGACCTCGGATGGCTGACTCGTGAGCGAGCTTGGTGGACGTTCGCGCGTCATCGCCGGTCCGGCCGCGGCAGCTGCAACGCGAACCAGACGACGCCGGCCATCAGCAGCGCGCCGAGATAGTAGGGCGCGTTGCGACCGAGGCCGCCATAAAGCGCGCCGGCAACCGCGGGACCGACGATGCGTGCCAAGCTCTGCGCCGACTGCGACAGGCCGAGCACGCCGCCGCGCTCGCCCTCGCCCGCCTGCTGCGAAAACAGGCTCGCCATCGACGGGCTGAACATGCCCATGCCAATCGCCAGCAAGGCACAAGCAACCAGTACCCACCACAGCGCGTGGGCGAAGGTCAGCGCCAGGAGTCCGACAGCGAGGATCGCCGCGCCGCCGACCACGAGCTTGGTTTCGCCCAGCGCCTTGGCGAGCTTACCAATGGCGCCTCCCTGCAGCGCCGACAGCAGGATGCCGACATAGAAGAAAATCATGCCGACCTGGAACGGACCCCAGCCGAAGCCGTCATGCGCCCAGAGCGCGAAGGTCGTTTCCATGCCAGCGAAGGCGGCGATCGAAACAAAAACCAGCAGCAGGAGCAGCCGCAGCGTCGGGCGCATTGTCGCCGCCTTGGCCATGGCAAGCCGGCCGACGCGCGCCGACGCCGGGTGATTCGTCAGGCTTTCCTCGAGCCGCGTGAAGGCCAGCACGAATGCGGCCGCCGACAGCGCCGCCGCGACGAATGCCGGCCAGGCGAGATGCGCGCTCTGTGCATCGCCGCCGGCAACCGCGCCGCCGATCGCCGGACCGAGGGTGAACCCCAGGCCGATGGCGGCACCGATCATGCCCATGCCCTTGGCGCGCTGATCCGGCGGCGTCACGTCGGCGACATAGGCCTGCGCGGCGGAGATGTTGCCGGCGCCGGCGCCAGCCAGCAGCCGTGCGGCGAACAGCATCCAGAGCTGTGTCGCGAAGCCGAGCCAGAGGTAGGAGACGACCGAGCAAACGAGGCTCGCCAGAATCACCGGCTTACGGCCGAGGCGGTCGCTGAGATGACCGAGCAGCGGCGAGGCGAAGAACTGCGCCAGCGAATAGCACGCCATCATCGTCGTGACCTCGAACGGCGTGGCGTGGAATTCGAGCGCGTAATACGGCAGCAGCGGGATAACCACGCCGAAGCCGACCAGATCGATGAAGACGATGAAAAAGAGAGTGCCCACGGGGCCCTTAGATAGCGTGGTGACCGGGTTTCCGCGAGCCTTCCGGCGGCTAGGCGGCCATGCGTTTCTTGGCGATAAGCTGCAGCACCTCGGACACCGCCAGCGGTATGTTGGTGCCGGGGCCGTAGATCGCGGCGACACCCGTTTCCTGCAGGAAAGCGTAATCCTGCGGCGGAATCACGCCGCCGCAGACCACCAGGATATTGGCTGCGCCTTGCGCTCTGAGCGCTTTGACCAGCGCCGGCACCAGCGTCTTATGGCCGGCTGCCTGCGACGATACGCCGACGACGTGCACGTCGTTCTCGATCGCCTGGCGCGCGGCTTCGTCCGGTGTCTGGAACAGCGGGCCGATATCGACGTCGAAACCGAGATCGGCGAAGCCGGTGGCGATTACCTTGGCGCCGCGGTCGTGGCCGTCCTGACCGAGCTTGACCACCAGCAGGCGCGGCCGCCGGCCTTCGGCGCGGGCGAAGGTTTCAACCTCTTCGCGCACGCGGCGGAATCCCTCGTCGCCTTCATAGGCGCCGCCATAGACGCCCGAGACCGAGCGGATGGTGGCGCGGTGGCGGGTGAAGACGCGCTCCAGCGCGTCGGAGATTTCGCCGACGCTGGCGCGGGCACGGGTCGCCTCGATGGTGAGCGCCAGCAGATTGCCCTGCCCGCTTTTGGCCGCCTCGCCCAGCGCGTCGAGCGCGGCTTTGACTTTGGTCGCATCCCGATTGCGCCGCAGCGTTTCGAGTCTGGCGACCTGCTGAGCGCGCACCTTCGAGTTGTCGATGTCGAGCAGGCGGATGTCGGCGTCCTCGCCCTGGTTGGCGCGGTACTTGTTGACGCCGACGATGATTTCCTCGCCGCGATCGATTCGCGCCTGGCGTCGTGCCGCCGCCTCTTCGATGCGCAGCTTTGGCAGGCCGCTTTCGACCGCCTTGGTCATGCCGCCCAGCGCTTCGACCTCGTCGATCAGCGTCTGCGCCGCCGCCGCCACCGAATGCGTCAAGCTCTCGACGTAATAGCTGCCGCCGAGCGGATCGACGACGTGCGGCACGCCGGACTCCTCGGCGATGATGAGCTGAGTGTTGCGGGCGATGCGCGCCGAGAACGGCGTCGGCAGCGCCATCGCCTCGTCGAAGGAATTGGTGTGCAGCGACTGCGTGCCGCCAAGCACCGCCGCCAAAGCCTCGATCGTCGTGCGGATGATGTTGTTGTGCGGATCCTGTTCGGTGAGCGAGACGCCCGAGGTCTGGCAATGCGTCCTGAGCGCCAAGCTTGCCGGATTGGCCGGCTTGAATTTCTCCTGCACCAGCGTCGCCCACAGCAGCCGCGCGGCGCGCAGCTTGGCGATCTCCATGAAGAAGTTCATGCCGATGCAGAAGAAGAACGACAGCCGCGGCGCGAAATCATCGATCTTCAATCCCTTCGACAGCGCCGCGCGCACATATTCGAGACCATCGGCGAGCGTGAACGCCAGCTCCTGCACGCAGGTCGCGCCGGCCTCCTGCATGTGGTAGCCCGAAATCGAGATCGAATTGAACTTGGGCATGTGGCGCGCGGTGTATTCGATGATATCGGCGACGATGCGCATCGAAGGCGCCGGCGGATAGATGTAGGTGTTGCGCACCATGAACTCTTTGAGGATGTCGTTCTGGATGGTGCCGGCGAGCTTCGACGGCGCGACGCCCTGTTCCTCTGCCGCGACGATGTAGCCGGCCAGCACTGGCAGCACCGCGCCGTTCATCGTCATCGACACCGACATGCGGTCGAGCGGAATGCCGTCGAACAGAATTTTCATGTCCTCGACCGAATCGATTGCGACGCCGGCCTTGCCGACGTCGCCGACGACGCGCGGATGGTCGCTGTCGTAGCCGCGATGGGTCGCGAGGTCGAACGCAACCGACAGGCCCATCTGTCCAGCGGCAAGATTCTCGCGATAGAAGCGGTTCGATTCCTCGGCGGTCGAGAAGCCGGCGTACTGCCGGATGGTCCACGGCCGGTTGGCGTACATCGTCGCGCGCACGCCGCGCGTGAACGGCGCGAAGCCGGGCAGCTCGTCGCGCCGCTCGATCGCCTCGAGATCGGCCGCGGTATAGAGCGGCTTGACGGCGATGCCTTCGGGCGTCTGCCAGGTCAGCGTCGCGGCGTTCTTGCCGCCAAGATCCTTGGCGGCAAGCGCCGCCCAATCCGCCGGCGTTTTGCGCGGGAAATCGGCCATGGCGCGATATTAACCCGGCCTTCCGCCGGGCGCGAGTTCGAGCCCGGCGCGGCTCTAGGCAGGGCTTGCCAGAGCGTGCCGCACGACCACAGCGGCGGTGATCACCAGCGTCGCGCCGAGTTGATGCGACAGCGCCAGCGGCAGCGGCACCACCAGCAGCAGCGTCGCGATGCCGAGCCCGGCCTGGATCGTCACCAGCGTGAACAGCGCGTGCACCGCACCGCGCGCGAACCGCGATAGCTGCGCCTTGAACGAACCGAGGAACAGGGCCAGTGCGCCGAGCCAGGTCGTGATCGCCAGCACGCGGTGATCGAACTGCACGGCTTCCGGATTCTCGAATAGGTTGCGCCACCACGGCGCCAGATGGCCCCACGCCGGCGGCGCGATGTGACCGTCCATCAGCGGGAACGTGTTGTCGATGTAGCCGGCACGCAGGCCAGCGGTGAAGGCGCCGGCGATCAGCGTGATGAAGGCCAGCGCCAGCAGCGCGCTCGCACCGCGCCGCATGCCGGGCGCGGTTTCGTGGCGCGCCGGCCGCAGCAGGTCGAGCGCCACCCACAGGATCGCGCCATAGATTACGATCGCCATCGCCAGATGTGCAGCAAGACGATATTGGCTGACCTCGATGCGGCTTTCGAGGCCGCTTTCGACCATCCACCAGCCGAGCGCGCCCTGGAACGCGCCGAGCAGAAACAGCAGCATGAGCCGCGGCGCCAGGTTCGGCGCAATCCTGCGCCGCAACAGGAAATAGAGGAACGGCAGCAGGAAGACGACGCCGATCAGCCGGCCCCACAGGCGGTGGAACCATTCCCAGAAAAAGATCGACTTGAATTGCGCCAGCGTCATACCGGCATGAATCGCATCGTACTGCGGAATCCGCTTGTAAGCGTCGAACGCCGCCTGCCATTCGGCTGCGCTTAGCGGCGGTACCACGCCCGACACCGGCTGCCACTGCGTGATCGACAAGCCGGATTCGGTGAGCCGCGTCAGGCCGCCGAGCGTCACCATGACAAAGATCATCGCGGCGCAGACAAGCAGCCAGTAGGCGACAGCGCGGCCGCGCGGCGCGGCGCGTGCGCCAGCGAGGCTTTGCTCGCGTCCGGCTTCGGTTGCGGTCATGGCGCGACACTCTTCCGCCGAACGCGCTCTGGCAAGCGACGCATTGCCGCGCCGCATTCGTGCTCAGTGCAGGCTGAGGGAAATCTGCGCGTGCCTGAGCCGTGACGGCACCAGCAGCTGCGCCTGCGCCACTTTCACCGAGTGCAGCTTGCCGTCGAGATTGTGCGTCCAAAAATCGAGGAAGCGGCGCAGCACCGGAAAGCGCGGCGCGATGTCGAGTTCCTGCCAGACAAAGCTTTGCAGGAGGCGCGGATGGTCCGGCAGGTGATAGAGGATCTCGGCCGTGGTCAGCCGATAGCCATCCAAGAGTTGCAGCCGCATTCGGTTCATAGCGCGCACCTCACTAAGCCAGACGGTCTCCCTTCGCTTCCGTTGCAAACAACGTTCCAGCTTGGCGTCCTTTCCTCAAGAAAATATTATTTATTTCAACGAGTTAGCAGCATTGAACAAAAAGTGCTGCTAAATCCGAGTCGGCCCGTTGACAGGCCCAGGCTCAACGCCTATCTCACTGGCACTCAACGGCCGCGAGTGCTAACAGCCGCCTCGGAACGGGGGTTGGCGGCCGTATTTGGATCAAACCAACGAGGAGGGTTTTACCCATGAAGTTCAAGCCGTTGCAGGACCGTGTCCTGATCCGTCGTCTCGAGTCCGAGGAGAAGACGGCGGGCGGCATCATTATTCCGGACACCGCGAAGGAGAAGCCGATGGAGGGCGAAGTCGTCGCCGTCGGTCCCGGTACCCGTACCGAGGACGGCAAGCTCCACGCGCTCGACGTCAAAGCGGGCGATCGCGTGCTGTTCGGCAAGTGGTCCGGCACCGAGGTCAAGATCGACGGCGAAGAGCTCGTCATCGTCAAGGAGTCGGACATTCTCGGCATCATCGAAGGCAGCGCCGCGAAGCGCAAAGCCGCCTAAAGCCCCTTTCAAGGAGACATTTCAATGGCTGCTAAGGACGTCAAGTTCCACGGCGACGCGCGCGAGCGGCTGCTCCGCGGCGTCGACATTCTGGCGAACGCGGTGC
>DASQHO010000047.1:0-67802 GCA_035632055.1 Allostellaceae bacterium | reverse complement strand
CAAGGGCGTGCGCTGGCTCAAAGCGAGCGGCAAGCCGCTGTTCGACGTCGAGGGCCGATTCATCGGCTATCACGGCATCGCCAGCGATGTCACCGCACAAATTGAGACCGAACGCCGCGCCGCCGCAGCGCATCGTCGCTTCATGGAAGCGATCGAGACCGTGCCGGCGAGCCTGATGCTGTGCGACCGCGACGACCGTATCGTGTTTTGCAACAGCGCGACGCAGCGCTACTTCCCAACCTCTTCGCATCTACTGATCCCCGGCACCAAGTATGAAGACCTGTTGCGCGAACACGCCGCCAGTTACGTCGAGGGCATCGGCGATAATTTCGAGGCATGGATCGCGGAGCGGATGACGCAACACCGTTCTGGCAACACTAACCTTATCCGCGCCTATAAGGACGGCCGCTGGACACAGATCATCGAGCGCCGCACCTCGGAAGGCGGCATCATCGGCGTCCGCATCGATATCACCGAACTAAAGAAGCATGAAAAAGAAAATGAGGCCGCGCAAGCCCGGCTCAAGGATGCGATCGAGGTCATGCCGGCGTCGCTCATTCTCTATGACCGCGAGGAAAAGATTCTCCTCCGCAACGATCACGCAGCAAAATTCTTCCCGGAGGTTGCCGATCTCCTTGTGCCGGGAACCAAGATCGAAGATTTAACCCGCACGCGTTATCGCCGTCTCTATCCCCACAAGTCAAAAGCCGAAATCGAGAGGGCGGTACAAAAGCGGCTGCATCAGTTCCGCAACCCGGGGATCGTACCATCCGATCAGCTTCCCGACGGGCGCTGGACACAGGCCATCGAGCGGCACACCTCCGACGGCGGCACTGTTTGTGTACGCATCGACATCACCGAACTTAAGAAGCGCGAAGTCGAACTCGAGACATTGGGCGAGACTTTGCGCAAGAGCCAGGAGCACTTGGCGCAGGCGCAACGCACATCAGGGACCGGCAGCGTCGAGCGCAACCTCATGACCGGCGATGTCAAATGGTCTGAGGAATGCAGCCGCATGTTCGGCCGCGATCCGAAACTACCGGCGCCGACGCGCGCGGAATTCCTCGCCCTCGTCCACCCCGACGACCGTACCACGTACGAAACATCGATGATCGCGTCGGAAAGTGGGCGTAATTCGCAGCCATTCAAATTCCGCGCGATGCACACCGACGGCTCGATCCGCTGGTTCTACTGCGAAACGTCCCTGGTGACGGATGCTGCGGGCCAGCCGTGGAAGCGGATTGGCACCTACCGCGACATCACCGAAGAAGAAAAAGCGGCCGAAGCGCTCAAAGCGCTGACCGACGAAGTGCGGCGGAGCCAGGAATACCTCTCGCAGGCGCAGCGTCTGGCGCGTATGGGCAGTGATTTCCGCGATCTGCGTTCTGATGTCGGCGAATGGTCGGATATGAGCTACGAGATCTTCGGCGTCGACAAGGCAACGTTCGTGCCGACAACAGACAACTTCCTCAAGATGGTCGTACCAGAAGACCATGCGATCATCGCGCGCACGCGCGGCGAAATCGCAGCCGGCCGTAACCCCGAGCCGTTCGAGTACCGCATTATTCGGCCGGACGGAAGTATCCGGAATATCGCCCGTGAATGCGCGGTCGAGTTCGACGCCAAAGGCAAGCCGCTCTATATGATCGGCACGATCCGCGACGTCACCGAGCGGCACGCGAAAGACGAAGAGATCCGCCAGAAGAGCCGAGAAATCGAAGAGCGCAATCACGAATTGCAGCGGTCGAACGCCGAGCTCGAGCAATTCGCCTATGTCGCGTCGCACGATTTGCAGGAGCCGCTGCGCATGGTGGCGAGCTATTGCCAATTGCTGCAGCGTCGCTACAACGACAAGCTCGACAAGGACGCCAACGAGTTCATCGGTTTCGCCGTTGAAGGCGCAAACCGCATGCAGCGCCTAATCAACGACCTCCTCTCCTACTCGCGCGTCGGCCGCAAAGGCGGCGATCCGGTGCCGTTCGAGTTTGCCGATGCTGTCACAACGGCGCTCGCCAATCTCAAAGGCGCGATCACCGACAGCGGCGCAACGATCACTGTCGGCCCACTGCCGCGCGTCGTGGGCGTGCGCATGCAACTGACGCAGCTCATGCAGAACATTATCGGCAACGCGATTAAGTTCCAGCGCGAAGGCGTGGCGCCAGCGATCGCGATTTCTGCCACGAGCGACGGGCCGATGTGGCATTTTGTCGTCGAAGACAACGGCATCGGCATCGAGCCGCAATATCTCGAGCGCGTGTTCCTGATTTTCCAGCGCCTGCACGAGCGCAACAAATATCCCGGAACCGGGATCGGGCTCGCTATCGCCAAGAAAGTGATCGAATTCCACAGTGGCCGCATCTGGATCGAATCGACGCCGGGCCAGGGCAGCCGCTTCCATTTCACACTCCCGGCTGACATCCAGAATGGAGCCGCCAATGGCTGAAGCCTTTTCGAGCCGCCCTATCGAAATCCTCCTGGTCGAGGACAATCCGGGCGACGCCCGCCTGACGCAGGAAGCTTTGCGCGAAGGCAAGATCCGTAATAATCTGCACCATGCGAGCGATGGCGTCGAAGCGCTTGCGTTCTTGCGGCACGAAGGTGCACACGCCAAGGCGCCGATGCCCGATCTCGTTCTGCTCGACCTTAATCTGCCCCGCAAGGACGGGCGCGAGGTGCTCGCAGAAATGAAGCAGGATCCGCGGCTGCGCAAGATACCGGTGGTCGTGCTGACCACCTCCGAAGCCGAAAACGACATCGTCCGCAGCTACGAACTGCACGCCAATTGCTATATCACCAAGCCAGTTGGCCTCGAGCAATTCATCTCGATCGTACGCCAAATCGAAACCTTCTGGTTGGCAGTCGTCACGTTGCCGACGCGCAGCGAGACCGCTGCGTAATTCTGCCGGAAAATCTTGATCATGTCAGACGCTGGCGCTCCTTCCGCGACGCGCACGCTGCACATCCTTCTGATGGAGGATAATCCGGGCGACGCCCGGCTGACGCAGCTGTTGCTCGAAGAGGCCAGCGATTTCTCCTTCGATCTTGTGCACGTGACGAGTTTCGAGCAGGGGTTGGCGGCGCTAGCCGGCGGCGGTTTCGACATCGCACTCGTCGACCTTTCTCTCGGTGATTCCCACGGCATCGAAACTGTTCGGCGCATGCAGCAGCGCGTTCCGCTGATGCCGTTGATCGTCCTGAGCGGCCTCGAAGACGAGACCATGGCGATGGCGACATTGCAGGAAGGCGCACAGGACTACTTGGTCAAGGGCCAGGGTGACGGCAATCTGATCAAACGTTCGATCCGCTATGCGATGGAGCGCAAACGCGTCGAAGCCCAGTTGGTCGAGACCAAGAACAGCGCCGAGGCAGCGAGCCGCGCCAAGACCGAGTTTCTGGCCAACATGAGCCACGAGCTGCGGACGCCGCTCAACGCGATCATCGGCTTTTCCGAAATCCTGAAGCAGGAGCCACTCGGCCCGCTCGGACATCCGTCGTATCGTGATTATGTGCGTGACGTCTATGAAAGCGGCGTGCACCTGTTGCGCATCATCAACGACATTCTCGACCTGTCGAAGATCGAGGTTGGCAAGCTGACGCTCAGCGAAACCCCGGTTGATCCGCGCGAGGCGATCGAAACCTGCATGCGCATTGTGCGCGAACGTGCCGAGAATGCCGGTATCAACCTCGTCGCTGAGTTGGCGCCGGACCTGCCGACTCTCAACGCCGACGAGCGCATGGTCAAGCAGGTGCTGCTCAACCTCCTGTCGAATGCTATCAAGTTCACGCCGTCGGGTGGTTCGGTGCGCATCATTGCACGCGTCGACGACAAAGACGGTCTGGTCATCCAGGTCTCCGACACCGGCATCGGCATCGCCGCTGCCGACCTCGAACGCGCCTTGCAACCATTCGAGCAGATCGACAGCTCGCTGCATCGCAAGTACCAGGGCACCGGCCTCGGCCTGCCCCTCGCCCGCTCGATGTGCGAGCTGCACGGCGGCCGCTTCTCCATCGACAGCACGGTCGGCAAAGGCACGACCGTCACGGTGCGCTTTCCGCCCGAGCGCAGCCTGCGCAGGGCGCCGGTTCAGGGTGCGCGTGACGTCGCCTAGCGCGCCGCCGACTTAGAACGTTCCCGGATAAGCTCCGCCGTCGATCAGCAGGTTTTGGCCGGTGATGTAGCCGGCTTGGGTGCTGCACAAAAATGCACAAGCAGCGCCGAATTCGGCAGGCGTGCCGGCTCGGCCCGCCGGAATGGTCGCTAACCGCCGACGTTGCGCTTCTTCGACGGAAATATTCGCGTTTTTCGCCATCGTTTCAGTGTTGGCGCGCAGTCTGTCGGTGTCCATCGCGCCCGGCAGCAGATTATTGATCGTCACGTTGTGCGCCACGGTTTTGCGCGACAGGCCAGCGATGAATCCGGTGAGGCCGGTCCGTGCACCATTCGACAGGCCGAGAATGTCGATCGGCGCTTTGACCGCACTCGAGGTGATGTTGACGATGCGGCCGAAACACCGTGCGATCATCGCGTCGACAGTCGCCTGAATGAGCGCGATGGGAGTCAGCATGTTGGCGTCGAGTGCCTTGATCCAGATGTCGCGCGTCCAATTTCGGAAATCGCCCGGCGGCGGTCCGCCGGCGTTGGTCACGAGGATATCAGGCGACGGACACGCGGCGAGCGCAGCGGCGCGGCCTTCTGTCGTCGTAATGTCACCGACGATCGCTGTAACCTTGACGCCATAACGGTCGCGTAACTCGGCCGCCGTCGCCTCGAGCGCCTCGCGGCCTCGCGCGGTGATTACCAGGTCTACTCCCTCGGCGGCCAGCGCGGTGGCACAACCCCTGCCTAAACCTTTGCTTGCAGCACAGACCAGCGCCGCCTTGCCTTTGAGGCCCAAATCCATGTGTCCTCCGCCATTCGCGACGATACGACATTAATTCCTAGGGGTCGCGTGCAGCGGCGGCAAGGATTTGAGGTAGACCGCGATCGCCAAGCGATCGGATTCTGTCAGCAAGGTTGTGCCCTTGACCACGTCGCTCATCTGCCTGTCGACGGCGTCGGAATCCGGCGTTTGGCCGGTCTTCAACACCGTAACGATGTCGGCCAAGCTCCATTGGCCAATGCCGGTGTCGCTGTCCGGCGTGATGTTGGGCGAACGCACGCGGTCCGGTCCGTTCGGATTGCCGGCGTAAGCGTGCCCGCTTTTTTCGAGGGCGCCGAGGAAATTGCGCGGCGTGTGGCATTCCTGGCAATGCACGACGGCCTCGGAAAGATAACGCCCGCGGTTCCATTGCGTACTTTCACTGGCGACTGGCTGCAACGGGCCCGGCGTGAAATATAAAAGCCGCCATGCCAGCAAGAGCGATCGGAACTCGAAGGGAACTTTGATCTGATCGGCCCTATCCGGAACCGGTTCGGGCTTCTGTGTCATCAGGAAGGCGTAGAGGTCGGCGATGTCGGCGTCGTTCATTCCGGTATACGACGCGAACGGAAAAACCGGGTACAGATATTCGCCATTCCGCCCCTTGCCATCGCGCAGCGCATGACGGAAATCGGCGAGCGACCAGCTGCCGATTCCGTTGGTCGGATCGGGCGTGATATTGGGCGTGTAGAAGGTTCCGAAGGCGGTAACGAGCGCGCGGCCGCCCGCCAGAGGCGCGCCGTTATTCTTGGTATCGGTATGACAGGTGCCGCAGTCGGCGGCAGCGAAGATGTACGCGCCGCGAGCGATCGCCGCATCGTCGGCGGCGCGCGCCGGCAATGCGGACAACGCAAAAGGGATGACGGCAATGGCGGCGAGCCAGGGCTTCATCGTCTTTCGGTCCAATTGGGCGCGCTAGGGGATCAGCTTGCGCAGGGCCGTGCAAGTCCCGCTTTTGAGACGTGTGTGCATGTCCGGACACACACGATACGAAAATCGTGTGTCAGGCCGGCTTCACGATTGCGTTAGATTCAGCCGATCGGACCTGCGACGTGTGCAGCGAACCCTGGCCGCTGCTGCAGCCGCTGGTACCATTTGGTCAAAGCCGGCATCGCGGGCCGTTCGATCGGATAATGGAACCAGCGATGCGCCCAGATGCCGATGCCGATATCGGCGAGGGTGAACGTATTCTCGGCCAGATAATCCTGTCCCGCGAGCTGGCGCTCGACTATCTCCCACAGCGCAGTTGCCTCGATGCGGTAACGCGTCAGCATTGGAAAATCACGCTGCGGCTCCGGCGTTCGGTAATAGCCCCGCATGAGTCCTGCGAGCGGCGCATTGAGGCGCGACAGCTGCCAGTCCATCCAACGTTCGACATGGCTGCGGCGCGCCGGATCGGCGGGGTACAGTGCAGCTCCGCCATACACGGCGCACAGGTAGCGCATGATGGTGTTGGATTCCCAAATCACCACCACGCCGTCCTGGATTGTCGGCACAAGACCGTTGGGATTCATCGTGCGGTAAGCCGGCGCATCGTTGCCGCCGAACTCGCCGCCCCAATCGAGCCGTTCGTACTCGATGCCCAAATCGGTGCACACCCACAGCACCTTCTGGACGTTCGACGACGTCTTCCGTCCCCAGATCGTTAAAATGTCCCCCTCCCCCTTGCGCGGCCCTATGCGCTCCGTCAGTCGAGCAGCCCGAGCTCGAGCTTAGCTTCTTCGGACATCCGATTCTTGTCCCACGGCGGCGTCCAGACCAATTTGACCCGCGCGTCCTGCACGCCGGGCACGGCCGAAACCGCGTCGCGCACTTGGCCGGGCAATGCGCCGGCGACTGGACAGGCCGGCGTCGTCAGCGTCATCTCGATATAGACCACGCCGTCTTTGTTGACGATCAATTCGTAGATGAGGCCGAGATCGACGAGATTCACCGGAATTTCGGGATCGCGCACGGTCTTGAGCGCTTCGAGCACCTGTTCGCGCAGCGCCGGATCGCCCGCGTCAGGCGCCGGCCGCTCGACATCTTCCATCGCTGCGGCGTCTTCCGCGTCATCGCGCAGGAATTCGAACGGATCGTGGCTGGTCTGTTCGCTGCTCACCGCCTACTCCGTCTTCACCATCGCGGCGCTTGCGCCAGCCGCCGTGCCATTTTTCAGCGCGGCCTCAAATGCGTGCCACGCCAGCGTCGCGCACTTGACCCGCGTCGGATAGGCGCGCACGCCTTCGAGCGGCGCCAGGCGCTCCATGTCCTCGGCGAGTGCGCCCGGCAGCGGTGGCGGCGTTTTCCCGGTTACCTCCGCGTGGAAGCCCTTGAACAGCGCGTCAGCCTCGGCGAGCGTCTTGCCCTTCAAGACTTCGGTCATCAGCGACGCCGATGCGGTCGAGATCGCGCAGCCGCGACCGTCGAAGCTGACGTCTTTGATCCGGTCGCCGTCGAGCTCGAGATACACCGTGACCCGATCGCCGCACAGCGGATTGTGCCCGTGCGCGAGATTGGTCGCGTGCGCGAGCGTATGGAAATTCCGCGGATGGCGTCCGTGATCGAGGATGATGTCCTGGTAAAGCTCGCGCGCGTCCATGGTCCTCACGCAAACAGTTTCTGCGCCGCGGTCAGCGCGGCGGCCAGCGCGTCGATGTCGCGTGCGTCGTTGTAGATACCGAGCGACGCCCGCGTCGTGCCAGCGAGGTTGAGCTTGTCCATCAGCGGCTGGGCGCAATGATGTCCGGCACGGACTGCGACATGGTGCTGGTCGAGTACCGTTGCCAGGTCGTGCGGATGCACGCCCCGCACGTCAACCGACAAGATACCGAGACGGCGCTGTCCCGCCGGCACCAACCGGATACCCGGCAGGCACGACAGTTTGTCGACGCCGTAGCCGGTCAGCTCCTCTTCGTGCGCGGAAATCGCGTCGCGGCCGAGCGCTTCGAAATAATCGAGCGCGATCGCCAAACCGATTGCACCCGAAATGTGCGGTGTGCCTGCTTCGAAACGATGCGGTGGCTTCTGGAACGTCGTCTTCTCGAAGGTGACGTGCTCGATCATGTCGCCGCCGCCCTGCCACGGCGGCATGGTGTCGAGGATCGCGCTCTTGGCATAGAGCACGCCGATACCGGTCGGGCCATAAATCTTGTGGCCGGAGAAGACATAGAAATCGCAGTCGAGTGCGCGGACATCGACCGGCATGCGTGGAGCCGCCTGACAGCCGTCGACCAGGACCTTGGCGCCGCGCTTGTGCGCCAAGCGCACGATCGCCTCGACCGGCAGCATCGCACCCGTAGCATTGGCGAGTTGCGTCACTGCCACGAGCTTGGTCCGCGACGACAGCCGCGCCTCGAACGCGGCCAGGTCGAGCCCACCCGATGCGTCGATCGGCGCGACGACGAGCTTCAAGCCGGTGCGCTCGCGGATCAGCTGCCACGGCACAATGTTGGCGTGATGCTCGAGCTCGGTAATGAGCACTTCGTCGCCGGGCTTAAGGAAGGTCATGCCCCAGGAATAGGCGACGAGATTGATCGCTTCGGTCGCACCGCGGACGAAGACGATTTCGTCGGCCGACGCCGCGTTAACGAAGCGCCGAATGGTTTCGCGCGCGCCTTCGAAACGGTCGGACGAGCGTGCCGACAGGCGATAGACACCCCGATGCACGTTGGCGTAATCGCTGCGATAGAATTCGGCAACACCGTCGATGACCGCGGCCGGCTTCTGCGCCGAGGCCGCGCTGTCGAGAAACACCAGGCCGGGATTACGCTCGAAGACCGGGAAGTCGCGTTTGACGCGCGCCGGATCGAGCGCAGGCTTCACATTCGTCTGCAACGCCGCGCGGCTCATGCGACGCCTCGGGCGAGCCAACGCGCGACGTGGCGGCCCAGATGCGCGCGCATTGCGGAATCGTCCTCGATGCGTTCGATCACCTCGGCAGCGAATGCTTCGACCAGCATCCGCCGCGCATCAGCCGCGGGAATGCCGCGGCTTTCGATATAGAACAACGCCGTCTCGTCGAGATCGCCGACCGTGGCGCCGTGGCTGCATTTGACATCGTCGGCGAGGATTTCGAGCTCGGGCTTGGCGTCGATCGCCGCGCGGGCGCCGAGCAGCAGGTTCTTGCTGAGTTGGTTGGCATCGGTCTTCTGCGCGTGCGGGCGCACGCCGATGGTGCCGAGGAACACGCCGTGGGCGCGATCGGCGGCGACGCTCTTATAGTATTCCCGCGTGACGCAGCGCGGCGCGGCATGATCGACGACGGTTGCGATCGTGCCTTCCTGTTCACCACGCAACAGCGTCGCGCCGAATAGGCCGCATGCCGCGCCTTCGCCGTCGAATTTCAAGTGGATGTCGGTGCGCGCGAGGCGGCCGCCGAGCGACAGCGTGAAATTCTCATAGAGCGCGTCGCGGGCAAGCTCGATGCGCTGATGGCCAAGATGGACCGCCGCCACACTTTCATCCTGCAATTTGACGTGACGCAAGGCCGCGCCAGCGCCGACGGCGATTACGCCGACGGTATTGGTCCAATAGGTGCCCTCGCCGGCATAGGTCTCGATGACAGTCGCCCGGCTGCCAGCATCGAGGAGAATGAGGTTACGCAACTGCGCCGACCGGCCGGCGGCGCGGCCGAAATGCACGATTTCGATGGCGCGGTCGAGAATCGCGTTCGGCTCGAGCGCCAACACGAAGCCGTCGGCGAAGAGCGCGGCGTTGAGCGCGACGAAAGGTTGCGCACCGAGTGTGTCGGTCTCGCGCAGCGCTCCGCTCAGCAATTCGGGCCGCGCCCGCAGCGTTTGCGCGGTCGACGCGAGCCACACTCCTTCGGGCAACGCGCCAACGGTGGAGAGCTCCGGCACGAAAGCGCCGTCTACCAATACGATGCGATGCGCCGCTTCCGTATAAATCCAGGGCGCGAGGTCGGCGGCAGTGATCGCGCTCGCGCCGGATGAAGGCAGAAACGTCGCCCGCTGCAACGGCTGCAGATCGGTGAAGCGCCACGCCTCCTGCTTGCGCGTCGGCCAGCCGATTTCCGCGAAGCGCTGCATGGCGCCGTCACGGCGCTGCTTGAGCCACGCCGGCTCCGCCGCGCGCGGCCGCGCCTTGAAAGCTTCGACGTAAGGCTGGATTTCGGCGAGCGCGCTCACGCCGCGTCTCCATAGGCACCGTAGCCGGTCTGCTCGAGTTCGAGCGCCAATTCCTTGCCGCCCGACTTGACGATGCGGCCGCCCGACAAAACATGCACGCGGTCGGGCACGACGTGCTCTAACAGGCGCTGGTAGTGCGTGATCATCACGATCGCGCGTTCCGGCCCACGCAACGCGTTGATGCCGCGCGACACCATCTGCAGAGCGTCGATATCGAGGCCGCTGTCGGTCTCGTCGAGGATGGCGAGCTTGGGTTCGAGCATCGCCATCTGGAAAATCTCATTGCGTTTCTTCTCGCCGCCGGAGAAGCCGACGTTGACACCGCGCTGGAGTAGATCTTCGCCGATCTCGAGTAGCTTGAGCTTGGCGCGCACCGCCTTGAGGAACTGACCCGCGTCCATCTCGTTTTCGCCGCGCTGCTTGCGTACGGCATTCAGCGCAGCGCGCAGGAAATACATATTGTTGACGCCGGGAATCTCGACCGGATACTGGAACGCCAGGAAGACGCCGTTGCGCGCGCGCTCGTCCGCCGCCATCGCCAACAAATCGCGGCCCTGGAACAGCACCTGACCTTCGGTCACTTCGTAGCCCGGCTTGCCTGACAACACGCCGGCGAGCGTGCTCTTGCCCGAGCCGTTCGGCCCCATGATGGCGTGGACTTCGCCAGGTTTCACGGTGAGATCGACGCCCTTGAGGATCTCGCGGCCCTCGCTGATCCGCGCGTGCAAATTCTTGATTTCAAGCATGTTCAACCCACGCTGCCTTCGAGACTGACCGCCAGCAGTTTCTGGGCTTCGACCGCGAACTCCATCGGCAGCTCTTTCAGCACTTCCTTGCAAAAGCCGTTGACGATCAGCGAGAGCGCGTCCTCTTTCGACAGGCCGCGCTGCTGGCAATAGAACATCTGTTCGTCGCTGATCTTCGACGTCGTTGCTTCGTGTTCGACGCGCGCGGTCGGATTGCGCGCCGAGATATAGGGCACAGTGTGCGCGCCACATTTGTCCCCAATCAGCAGACTGTCGCACTGCGTGTAGTTGCGCGCGTTCGCCGCCTTCGGCTGGATGCGGACCAGGCCGCGGTAGGTGTTCTGTCCCTTGCCGGCCGAAATGCCCTTGGAAATAATAGTCGAGCTCGTATTGCGGCCAAGATGGATCATCTTGGTGCCGGTGTCGGCCTGCTGGAAGTTGTTGGTGATCGCGACCGAGTAAAATTCGCCGACCGAATCATCGCCCTCGAGGATGCAACTTGGATATTTCCACGTGATGGCCGAGCCGGTCTCGACCTGCGTCCATGAAATCTTGGCGCGCGCGCCGCGGCAGGCACCGCGTTTGGTGACGAAATTGTAGATGCCGCCCTTGCCGTCGGCATCGCCGGGATACCAGTTCTGGACCGTCGAGTATTTGATCTCGGCACCTTCGAGCGCGACCAATTCAACCACCGCCGCGTGCAGCTGGTTCTCGTCGCGCTGCGGCGCCGTGCAGCCTTCGAGATAGCTGACATAGGCGCCCTTATCGGCAACCAGCAGCGTGCGCTCGAATTGGCCGCTCTTGGCGGCGTTGATCCGGAAATAAGTGGACAGTTCCATCGGACAACGCACGCCCGGCGGGATGTAGGCGAACGAGCCGTCGCTGAACACAGCCGAATTGAGCGCGGCGAAGAAATTGTCGCCCTGTGGCACGACTGAGCCGAGATATTTGCGGACCAGATCCGGATGCTCGCGCACCGCTTCGCCGAACGAGCAGAAGATGATGCCGAGCTCGCCGAGCGTCTTCTTGAAGGTCGTTGCTACCGAGACGCTGTCGAACACCGCGTCGACCGCGACACCTGCCAACGCGGCACGCTCGTTCAACGGAATGCCGAGCTTCTCATAAGTCTTGAGCAGCTCGGGATCGACCTCATCGAGCGACGTGAGCGCGTTCTGCCGTTTCGGCGCCGAATAATAGGTCGCAGCCTGATAATCGATCGGCGCGATGCGCAGCTTGGCCCAATGCGGGCTGTCCATCTTCTGCCAATGGCGGAAGGATTCCAGCCGCCAGTCGAGCAGCCATTCCGGCTCCTGCTTCTTGGCCGAGATGAAGCGGACCGTGTCTTCGTTGAGGCCCGGCGGTGCGCTTTCGCTCTCGATGTCCGAGACGAAGCCATATTTATAGCCCTCGCGCAGCGGCGCGAGATTGCGGGCAGCAGCGGTATCGGTCATTGCACCGCTCCCTGCCCGTCTTTCGGACCCGATTTGGGCGGCAGTTTCATCCATTGGGCGAAGAGGGCCGCAGGCGTCATCTCGGCGAGCGTCATGCCGGCAAGCGCCGTGCCGACCGCGTCGTTGATCCGCTTCCAATGCGGCTTGGTCGAGCAGAAATCGGTCCGGGTGCAATCCGGCCCGTGGATCGAGCATTGGGTGACGCCGATCGCGCCGTCGATCGCGGCAACGACTTCGGCGATCGAGATTGCCGCCGCCGGCCGCGCCAGGCGATAGCCGCCGGCAGCACCGCGCGATGCCGTCACCAGCCCGCCATGCGCCAGCGCCTTGAGCAGCTTGGCAACGGTTGCCCGCGGCAGCCGGGTCTGCTCGGCCAGTGTTGCGGCGTTCGTCTGTCGCTCCGGCTCAGCGGCCAACTGGGTCGCGACGATGACGCCATAATCGGCAAGTTTGCTTAGGATGATCACGCATTCACCCGTATTTAGGACTGTTCTAGTACTCAATAAGATCGGCACTAAACCCCGGCTTTCAAGCCGAAACAACCCTTATCTGGTCAGGGACTTGCGACGGGCGGTCGCAGGCCGCGTTTACCGCCGACCCGAGCGTATACTTAACGCTACCAAGGCCTATTAACCATACTCTCATCTCAAAGATTAATTAGGGTCTTTGATATATTGGTTTTGAAACATTTTTATTCGGCCCCTTCATGCATCTCCACCGCGCTGTTTTGCTCGCGGTAGCCATCCTCGCGCTGGCCACCGCGCCCTCCCTCGCCGACATGGTCATAAAGCTCCGGAACGGCCAGGTGATCACCGTGCCGGTCCAGCCCAGCAACATCGAGTCGCTGAGTTTCACTGGGCCCAATTCCGCGGGTACGCCAGCATCGGCCGCTGCGGTGCCGATCACGATTCCAGCCGCCACTGCTTCGGTTGTGCCTGCATCCGTCAGTGCGCACGATACGGGCGCGCATCCGCCCGCTGACGCCCTCGTCATTCCGCCGATGAAACCCGACCGTCCGAGCGGCCGCACATTGCATGTCGGCCCCAGCCGCGCGCTGAAAGTGCCGAGTCAGGCCGCCCACGAGGCCAAAGACGGCGACATCATCGAGATCGATGCCGCCGATTATCGCGGCGACGTCGCCGTTTGGAACCAGAACGACATCGTCATCCGCGGCGTTGGCGGCCGGCCGCACCTCTATGCCGATGGCGACGCGGCCCAGGGTAAGGCGATCTGGGTCACGCACGGCGATAAGATCCGCATCGAGAACATCGAGTTCTCGGGCTGCAAGGTCGCCGACGGCAATGGCGCCGCGATCCGTGCCGAAGGCGCCGGCTTGATTCTGGCCAACGCCTATATACACGACGACGAAGACGGGATTCTGTCGGCGCCCAATCCGAAGAGCGACATCGTCATCGAGAATTCCGAGTTCGCGCACAACGGCACGACCAGCGGCTCGACTCACGGCATCTATATCGGCCAGGTGCGCAACTTCGTGCTGCGCGGCAGTTATTTCCACGACACCGTCACCGGCCACCATGTCAAGACGCGCGCCCTCAACAGCTACATCCTCTACAACCGGATCATGGATTACCCCGAGGGCACGGCAAGCTATTCGATCGACGTGTCGAATGGCGGCCGCGCCTACATCATCGGCAACGTCATCGAGAAAGGTCCGCGTGCCGAGAACTACGCGATGATCGCCTATGCGATGGAAGGACCGACCAATCCGGTCCAGGAGCTTTATGTCGTCGGCAACACGATGGTGATGGACCGGAGCTCGGGCCTGTTCATCCGCTCGCGCTCGCCCAATGCCGCTGTCGTCACCGATAACATCATGGCCGGGCCGGGTATGTTGATTACCGGTGCGGGCGTCTTCATCAACAACGTGCTTACCAACGGCGCGCGCGCCGAACCCGATCAACTCAATGCCAACGGCAGCCACGGTAACCGCGTTGTCGGCAACGCGCGTTTTGTTGATGCCGCGCACTATGACTATCACTTGCAGCGTGGCTCGCCGGCTATCGGCGCCGGTGACGATCCAGGTTCGGCCGGCGGCTTCGGCTTGCGGCCGAGTTACGTGCCGCTGTCGCCGCTCGGCATCGCCGCGCGCGGTGCTACCGGTGCGCTCGACGCCGGCGCGATCCCGTTCCAGCCGTAGAATCGCGCGACTATTCCTTCGGCTTCGCCAGCGTGTCCCAATAGGCGCGATAGGCGGTGATCCGTTGCTCCATCACGGCCGGCGGTGTCCCGCTGGCCGGGCCGCTGTCGTGCCGCTTGTGTCCAAGATCGAGGTGCGCGCCGACCTGCGCCACGATGTCGCCACCGGCGATGGTGTTGTCGGTGACGGTGGCGCTGGTATCGGGCGCCGCCGCGACGATGCCGCCGGTCGCGATGAGCGTGTTGCCCGTCACGTGCGCATGCAGGGCACGATAGAGATAGATGCCCGGCTCGGCCGGACAAGCGAGCACGACGTTGTTGCGGATGGCGCTATCGCGATTCTCGTCCTTGTCACAGTTGCCTTCGCAGAATTGCGGACCGGTTGCACTGCCACCGAGCGATAGTCCGCGCGTATAGGGCTGATGCGGCAACCGGTCGGCGCACAAAACGATGTTGCGATCGACCAGCGTGCCCGACGAGTTGCCCTTGAAGAATAGCGCATAGCCATAATCGTCGGTGCGCGTCGCCGGATGGTCGAAGGTCTTGCCGTAATCGGCGATGAGATTGCCGCGTACGATCCAGCGTTTGCCGCCGACCACGTCGATCGGCGCGATCGGATTGTCGGTATGGCGTACATGCGTGCCGAAGAGCCAATTGTCCTCGACGCGCACGTCGTTGGGGAAGCGGCCGCCCTCGCCGTTACCTTTGATGTGCGCGTTGAAATCGCGGATGCGGTTGTGGCGGATGACGACACGGTCGGCACTGCCGACGATGTGAAACGCGTGCTCGCAATCGGTGTCGATCGCGCAGGCGCCGGCGATGTCGAGATTTTCGAACACCCAGTCCGAGGCCGAGACTTTGATGAATTCCGTCACTTTCGAAATCAGCGTGACATCGCCAGGGCGGGGCGCGCGTAAGACAATCGGATGGGCTTTCGTGCCCCCGTGACGCAGGCGGATCGCCGGCAGCGTGTACTGGCCCGGCGCAATGGTGATGACATCGCCGGGCTGGGCACGTTGCAGCGCCGTCAGGATATCGGCGGTGTTGGCAACCGTGATAGCGCGGGCTGTAGCGGGCTCGGTCCAAAGTCCGAGGAGCAATAGCGCTGCCAGCGCCGCTCGCTTTGTCATCGCCCCAATATGCCCTATCCTCCACGGCCGGAGAAAGCGGGGGCACATGGATTTCGAGTTCTCCGACAAATCGAAGCGCATCCAGGCACAGCTCAAATCCTTCATCGCCGAGCACGTGGCACCGCGCGACTCCGAGTACCGGCGTCTTGTCGCGCAGGGCGTGTTTCCGCCGCCATTCATCGAAGACCTCAAGGCGAAGGCACGCGCCGCCGGCCTGTGGAACCTGTTCCTACCCGGCCTGAAGCCCGATGAGCCCGGCACGCAGATGTCGAATCTCGATTACGCGCCGTGCGCCGAGATCATGGGCCATATGCTGTGGTCGGCCGAGGTGTTCAATTGCAACGCGCCCGACACCGGCAACATGGAGCTGCTGCATCTCGCGGCTAATTCGGCGCAGCGGCAACAATGGCTCATGCCGTTGCTCGAGGGCAAGATCCGCTCGGCTTTCGCGATGACCGAGCCGGACGTCGCCTCGTCGGACGCGACCAACATCCGCACGTCGATCCGGCGCGATGGCAGCGACTGGGTCATCAATGGCCGCAAATGGTTCATCACCAACGCGGCCGACCCGCGCTGTAAGCTGTTCATCGTCATGGGCCTGACCGCGCCGGAGCGCAAGGAAGCGCATAAGCGGCAGAGCATGGTGCTGGTTCCGGCCGGTACCAAAGGCCTCACCGTCGTGCGCAACCTGCCGGTGATGAACGAACTGCATCCGCAAGGCCATTGCGAAGTCGCTTTTGACAACGTGCGCGTACCGGCCGCCAACGTGCTCGGCGAGGAAGGTGGCGGCTTTGCTCTCGCCCAAGCCCGGCTCGGGCCCGGCCGCATCCATCACTGCATGCGATCGATTGGTGCGTGTGAGCTTGCGGTCGAGCACATGATCGATCGCGCCCGTTCGCGTCAGGCGTTCGGCGCGTCGCTCGCGGAACATGGAACGATCCGCGAATGGATCGCCCTGTCGCGCATCGAGATCGAGCAGGCGCGACTGCTGGTGCTAAAGGCTGCGTGGCTGATGGATCGGGCCGGCAACAAGGCCGCGCGCCGCGAGGTGGCACTGATCAAGGTGGCGGTGCCGCGCATGCAGGTGATGATCGCCAATCGTGCGATGCAGGTATTCGGCGCCGCCGGCCTGACGCAGGATACGCCGCTGGCGGAAATCTGGAGCTGGGGCCGCGCCTTACAAATCGTCGACGGCCCGGATGAGGTTCACCTCCGCGCGATTGCGCGCGGCGAGATCAAAGCGGCCGAAAGCGCGAAGTAGCGACGATTAGTCGACCCGACTGACCTTGCCGCTCGCAAGATCATAGAACGCGGCGACGACTGTGAGCTGCTTCTTCTTGATGGCGTCTGCAATCACTGGCGAAGATTCGCGCAGCAGTGCCGCCTGGATTTTCGCATTCGCCTTGGTCGCCGCGTCGAGATCCTTGCCGGCTTGGTCGACCGCCGGCCGGATATAGCGGTAAAGCGCGCTGATCTGTCCGGGCACGGCCTTGGCCTCGATCGACGCCTTCACCGCACCGCAATTGGCATGACCGAGCACCATAATCGCCTTCGTACCGAGGACGGCGACGCCGTATTCCAGGCTGGCGATCATCTCGGACGACGCCACGTTGCCGGCAACGCGCGTGACGAAAAGGTGCCCAATGGTTTGATCGAAGATGAGCTCGACCGGCACGCGTGAGTCCGCGCAGGACAGCAACGCCGCGAAGGGCTCCTGTTTTTCCGCCGTCTTAGCCTTGAGCATTTTGAGATCGTCGTTGAAGGACGTCATCCGGCCTTCGACGAAACGGCGGTTGCCTTCCATCATTTCTTGCAACGCAGCTTCGGGACCGAGCGCCGTCTGCGCGTGCGCCGAAGGCGTCATCGTGAGTTGCGTGCCCGCTCCTGTCATTATCCCGGCCGCCACACCGGCAACCGACGATCGGAGAAAGCCGCGTCGCGACCAGCCGATTTCCCGCGGGGTACCGGCGGCAAGAGTCGAACTCCGAATCTCGGAAAATGTCGTCATGGCCTATACCCCCTGGTTGCGCTTGAGGATATCGCCTTAGCAACGCGTGAGGCCATGCGCCAACGGGATACAACGAAGGCGCCATTGAGAAACCCCTTGTTCGCTTTTTGTTCTTTTGCTAGATTCCGTCTCTCTGAGGGAGGGAATCCATGCGTTTCACCAATCGCACTGCCGGAGGCTGGGATGGCCAAGCCATAGCCGTGCTCCTGTTCGGCTGGTTCGTTGCGCTCGTCACCACGCTGACCTGAGGTTAGCCGGCGAAAAACTAAATTCTGCGAAACGAAGCCAATTTCCCGGCCACTCGGGCCGATATTGCTGCACGGTGACAATTCCCGCCGCGCTGCGCCCGCGCTATGGTCGCCGCCATGAAGCTCCTGGTCATCGAAGATGACCGCGAGGCGGCGGCCTACATCGCCAAAGGCCTGGCGGAATCGGGCTACGTCGTCGATCGAGCGTTCGAAGGACGTGACGGCTTGTTCATGGCGTCGAGCGGCGGCTACGACGCGCTGATCGTCGATCGCATGCTTCCGAGCATGGACGGGCTGTCGCTGATCGCCGCGCTGCGCGCCGCCGAAGTGCGCACGCCGGTGCTGATCCTCAGTGCGCTCGGCGCGGTCGACGATCGAGTCAAAGGCCTGCGCGCCGGCGGCGACGACTATCTCGTCAAGCCGTTCGCCTTCGCGGAATTGCTCGCCCGTATCGAAGCACTGCTACGGCGTGGGCCGCCGGTCCAGACGACGACGAAGCTTAAGGTCGGTGAACTCGAGCTCGATCTGCTGGCGCGCACCGTATCGCGCCAGGGCCGCGCCATCGATTTGTTGCCGCGCGAATTCAGCCTGCTCGAATTCCTCATGCGACACGCCGGCCAGGTGGTGACCCGCACGATGTTGCTTGAAAGCGTGTGGGATTACCATTTTGACCCACAGACCAACGTCATCGACGTGCATATCAGCCGGCTGCGGCACAAGCTCGACAAGGGGTTCGCGCATCCGATGCTGCACACTGTGCGCGGCGCCGGCTATCGCCTGAGCGTCGGATAGCGTGGCGCGCTTTTTCAATACCAACGCGTTTCGTCTTGCAGCGCTGTATTTCGCGCTGTTTGCCGCTTCGGTGCTGGCGCTGTTCGCCTTCTTCTATCTGTCGACGGCGGGCTTCATCGAAACCCAGATCGAGCAGACGGTCGGCGCCGAGATTCGTGGGCTACAGGAACAATACGAACAGCTCGGCGAAGGCGGATTGGTCGCGCTGGTGCGCGAACGTAGCCTCAACGAGCGCGTTGATAACATGATCTACGTCATGACCGACCCGTTCCTGCACGAGATTGCGGGTAATCTGTCGGCCTGGCCGCGGCGTACCACGCCAGTCAAGCCCGGCTGGATCACCTTCCCTTTCGACGTCCACACGCCCAACGGCACCGAAATCCATACCGCGCTCGGCACGCAGCTCATCGTTGGAGGTGACCGCCTGTTGGTGGCGCGGGATCTGCGGGACGCCACGGTGTTCCGCCAACACGTGCTCAGCACCATCGCCTGGGCGGCGCTGATCAGCCTCGGCCTCGGCATCATCGGCGGCTTGCTGATGACGCGACAGATGCTGCGGCGCGTCGAAACCGTCGCAAACACCACGCGCCACATCATCCACGGCGATCTGGCGCAGCGCATTCCGTTGACCGGCAGCGGCGACGAGTTCGATCAGCTCGGCGGCAACCTGAACGCCATGCTCGACCAGATCGAGCGGCTGATGGTCGGCATGCGCCAAGTCACCGACAATATCGCGCACGATCTTCGCACGCCCTTGTCGCGATTGCGCTCGCGCCTCGAGGTCACGCTGCTGGAGAAGCCCAGTACCGCGCGCTATGCCGAAGTGCTGACGGAGACCATTGCCGAGGCCGATCAGCTGCTCGGTACCTTCAACGCGCTGCTCAGCATCGCCGAAGCCGAGGCCGGTTCGCGCCGCGACACGGCGACGATTGTTGATCTCGCAGAGATTGCGCGCAACGTCGCCGAGCTCTATGAGCCGGTCGCCGACGACAAGGGTCTGACGTTGCTCGTCAGCGTACCCGACAACCTGCCAGTGCGCGGTGACCGCCATTTGCTGTCGCAAGCGATCGCCAATCTGCTCGACAATGCGTTGAAATACACGCCGTCCGGAACCGTGTCTTTATCGGTCGGCCGCGACGGCAATGTCGCGCGTATCGAAGTGGCCGATACCGGGCCGGGCATTCCTCTCGATCGGCGCGAAGTCGTCTTCGATCGGTTCGTCCGCCTCGAAGGCAGCCGTTCGACGCCGGGCAATGGCCTCGGACTCAGCCTGGTGCGCGCGGTCGCCACACTGCACGGCGGCAGCGTCCGTCTCGATGATAACGAACCGGGATTGAAGGCAATTTTCACTTTGCCGGCAGCGCCGGCTTCTCAGGCGGAGACGCTCAGGGCGTCAGACGCTCGCCCCGCAGCGTGATGCTGGTGGCCATCACCGGACGCGGTCCGAGCCGACGCGCGAGTTCGATAAGCTGACGCCGGATATCGTCCGTGCTCACGCCTGCGCTGCGCGTAACCGGCTCCATAACATTGTCGTCCAACAGCTCGTCGAGCTCGACTTCGCCGGTCATCCACCACTGCACGCTGCGCTCCTTAACCGAAACTTAACCACGTCGCCCGCTTCGGGCATGGTTGAAATATCGCTCGTAACCATGTCGGCAATAAGGCGCAGGCCGGGCCGTTCCACGGCATTTTCGCTCTGCGGTCTTTGGGCGCCCCGTCCGCAGCGGCGAAAACCGCCCGGCGTAAGGCATTTCGTAAAACATTTTTCACTACGTTCGAGCCGATGGCGAACGCAAATACGACCGACCTCATTGGAGCCGGCCGGGAGGCGTTGCGGCAGGACCGCTTCGACGAGGCCGAACATTGGCTGGCCCAAGCGCTACAGGTTGCGCCGGCCAATGCCGAACTCCTGTTCCTTTACGGCACGGTGCTGGCGCAGACCGGCAAGCGCCCGGAAGCCATCCGCTTTCTCACCGGCGCGCTCAGCGCCGCGCCCAACGACGCCGCCATCATCAACAATCTCGCCACTGTTTTACTGCAGAGCGGCCGTCTCGACGAAGCCGAACTCCATCTGCGCCGCGGTCTCGCGCTCCATCCGAAATCGCCCGACTTGCTCACGAGCACCGGCCAGGTGTTGCGCGCACAAAAACGGAATGATCAGGCTGCCGAGTGCGCCAGCCTCGCTCTTGCCCTCGCACCCGATCATGGCGGCGCCCTCGCGCTCGCCGGCCTCGTCCTGCGCGATGCCGGCAAGGCGGCGGAAGCAATCACCTATTTCGAGCGCGCGATTGCCGTGAAGCCCAATCGCCCAGCATCGCATGTCGCGCTTGCCGAAGCCTTGCTCGCCACCGGCCGGCTCGCCGAAGGCAGCGCCGAATACGAGTGGCGCTGGCAACAAACGCCGTTGCCAGAGTGGCCGGCGCCACTGTGGGATGGAAGCGCGCTTGGCGAAGACAGTTCATTGCTGTTGTGGAGCGACGGCGGCGCGAGCGAAACATTACGCCTCGTCCGCCTCGCCTATTTGCTGCACACGCTCGTCGGACGCGTGATCCTTGCTGCGCCGGCCGAGTTACTGTCGCTGCTCGCTTCCGCACCCGGCATCGACGATGTCGTCGCGCTCGGCGGTCCTTATCCGCGCTGCGATGCGCACCTGCCGATCGGCAGCTTGCCGCATCGGCTCGGCTTGCGCGGCGAGGCTATTCCGGCCGAGACGCCGTATCTCGCTGCCGACCCGGCACGCGCCGATACTTTCGGCACGTTGCTTGCGGGCGGCGGTTTCAAGGTCGGGCTTGCCTGGAGCGGCGAAGCCGGCATGCGTGCGCCGAGCCTGGCCGAACTCGCGCCGCTGTTTGCCGTTCCCAATGTCCGCTTATTCGCCCTCGATCCGGCTGGCGCGACGGCGGCGTCGGCTGGCCTCGGCGACAAGATCGTCGACCTCTCCGCCTGTCTCGCCGACACCGCCGACGCCGCGGCCGTCATCGGTCAGCTTGACCTGATTATCGCCGTCGACGGCCCGGTCGCACACATCACCGGCGCACTCGGCCGCCCCGGCTGGGTCATGCTCGGGCGTGATGCGCATTGGCGCTGGCTCACCGGGCACACCGACAGCCCATGGTATCCATCGCTGCTGCTGTTCCACGAGAATGCCGGCGGCTGGTTCGGAGTCGCGCAGGAAATCGCGGACTCGCTGGCGCTGTTCGCCGCGTCGGCTGAACCGGTTCCGACCGTCGATCCGGCGCGCGCCGCCGGCTATGCGCGATATTTCGCCGGCGGCGGCCTGAAGATCGGCTTGGCGCTTGATGGCGATACGCCGCTGCTCGCCGATCTCGCGCCGGTGCTGGCCCAGCCCGGCGTGCGCTTCTATGCCCTCGACCGCCGCACCTCAATCCAGGCGGCGCGCAACACCTATGGCGCCCAAATCGGCGATTTTGCGCTCGCCGAAGGTTCGCCGCCCGATGCCGCCGCGCTCGTAAGCCAACTCGATCTGCTGATTGCTGGCGACAATCGGATGGCGGCGACGGCCGCAGCGCTCGGCGTACCGGCCTGGATCATGCTGCCCGCCGACGCGCCAGCGCCGCGCGCGCGTGGCGCCACCATCTGGCTGTTCCGGCGCGCCTATGGCGACGACTGGCACGGCGTCGTCGAACAAATCAATCGGGCGCTGGCCACCGCGCTGGCGCCACCGCAAGCCCGCGCCGGCTGACTCGACGCATCGCCGCCGCCGCGACTGCCGCCAGCAGCACGACCAGCACGCCCGCGCCGGCGAACAAGGCGGTGTAGCCGAAATGCCGTGCCACTGCCGCGCCGACGATTGGCCCGGCGCCCTGTCCCATGAAGAAGAACGATGCGAACAGCGCAAACGCTGCGCCGCGTGCGCGTGGCGCCAGCTCGCTACCTTGTACCTGCAGTGTATTGTGCACCATGTAGAAGCCGAAGCCCGCCATCACAAACAGCAGCGCGACCAGAGTCCAAGCGAGCGGCCACGCCATGATCAGGTACATCGCGCCGGCAAGCGCCCCGCCCCATGCCATCATGCGCCACGGACCAAGGCCGCGAATGATCTGCCGCGCCAGCAATCCATAGCCGACGCCACCAGCGCCGAAACCGGCGATGGCGATACCGGCTTGCGCCGTGCCGCCGCCGCCGTGCTCTGCCAGCAGCGGCGCGACGAAAGGAAACAAGCCGAAGAATAAGATACCTTCGCCGGCTACCGCGCCAAACACCAGTAGCGCCATCGGCGAACCGAACACTGTGCGATAGCTTGCGAAGGCCGCACGCAATGTCGGCCGGTGCATCGCGAGTTCGATATCACTGAGGACGGTTGCGACGATCACGAGCGATAGGACCGCGACCGCTGCCGCGACGCTGAACGCCCAACGCCAGCCGATTGTCACGGCGAACAGCCCGGCACCGGCAGCGCCGATCATCTGGGCGACGATCGACACCACCATCACGCGGCTGATCGCCACCTGCCGCTCGCCGAGCGCGATGCGATCGCCAATCAAGGCCCAGGCGATCGGAATGATGCCGCCGGCAAACGCGCCGGCAACGGCGCGAGCGACGATCAAACTGTCATATCCGGGTGCGAACGCGCTGGCGAGCGAACCAATCATCACGCCGCCCAACGACACAATAATGAGCCGCACCTTGCCGAGCGCGTCCGCCGCCGGCCCAAGCACGATCTGCATCGCCGCATAGGGAAAGCTGTAGGCCGACACCAGCAAAGCGCCACGCGAGAGGTCGACGCCAAGATCGCCGGCGACGATCGGCACCATCGGATCGAGCGCGCGCATCTGTATCGAACTCGCGAATGCGGCAACGCTGAGCGCGATCAGCAACGGCACGGCTTCCCCCTAGAGGACACAGCCAGGATAGCGGCGTCACCGGCGGCCGGGCGCAAAAAAGCCGCGCGGTTCACGCGCGGCTTCGTTGCAGCCTCGACACGGCTGGTCGGTTTAGCGGATGCCGATCGAAAAGAACAAATCGATTGGCGGTGCGTATTGCGGCGGCGGCGGCGCGTAGACGACCGGCGGCGGCGCCCGATACACGTAGCCCGGCTCATAGTAATAGGCTGGCTGGCGTTCGTGGTGGTCGTGCCAGTCGTGGTCATCGCCGTAGCCGTAATGATTGCCATGGCCGCGGTCGTAATCGTTTTGCGCGAACGCGGCTGCAGTGGCGCCGACCATCAGGGCGACCGTCGCCGCCGCCAGAACCGCGCGGCCTGGCGGCCTGATCCAGTTTCTCATTCGACCTTCCTACTGCTGTGACGGAGCCGGTGCCGGCGCTGCGGGTGCCGCAGACTTCGCCGCTGGCTTGTGCGCCGCGCGATGACGCTCGGCGATGCCGCGGAAGACCCCGTCGGCGACTTTCTTCTGCGCATCCGACATCGAGGCGTAGAGCGGGTCGAATGCACTCACCAATTTCTTGAGTCCGTCAGCATGCGCCTGCGCGATGTCAGAATAAGTTTGCAAGTTGTCGACCGCGGTCATGGTCTTCACTTTCGCGTTCCGCTCGCTCACCAGTTTTTCCATGGTCGCGGCGTTATCGCGCATTGCCTCTGCCACCGGCTGCCATTGCGGTTCCTGCGCCGCGGTGATCTTCAGGCGGGCGTGCAGACTCTTGATGCGCGCTTCGACGCCGCTTATCCGCTTGCTGGTCTTCATCGGCGCGGGCTTCGCGGCCGGTGCCGTGCTCGGTGTCGCCGGCTCGGCGCTAGGAGCGGCCGGGGCGGTTGGCGGGGCCGGCGGTGGCGCGCTTGGCATAGTCGTCTGAGCAAGCGCCGGAACGACCAACAAGGCACCGGTCAATGCCACCACGGCGGCAAAGGTGCCATGTCGCTTGGAGATTTCGATCATATGAGCCTCAGGGTTGTTTGTTGGGGGTGGGGAGAATGTACAATCAGAATCAAACTATCGTCGGGTGACCACGCCGAGGCACGGTAAACGAAACCGTGCATTGCGCAAGACGCTACAGTTCTTATAACGCCTGCTATAACGCCACGGCTTCGTGGCGCTTTTAAGGCGCGTAAAACGCCGCCTACTTCCCGAACATTCCCTTGGGCTTGGCCCTCGACGTTCTGGCCGGTATTGCCGACGGCTGCGATGAGACCAGCATAACGACGCCGACGATGATCTTGTTCGCCCTCGCGATCTTGTGCCGATGCGATCACGCTCAATTGGCCGCCAATGACGGGGTACGCACCCAATTGTCCCGATCAGTACCGGCAACACGCATCGTAAGAAAACTGTGACCGCCCGACCGGCTTGGAACCTATTCGGCGCGATCGCGTCTCCTCCCCGACAACGCGTCGTTCACGGTGATTGCGATGATCGCGAGGCTATGGCTTTTGCTCGCCATAACAGCTGCGCTCGGCGGCTGCGGTGTCGTTGCGGCGCCGTGTCGCGTCAGTTCGGGCGTCATCAAGGCTGTGCCACTGGTGGGCGACGTCGCGGCCACGCCGACCGACGCCTGCGCCAATGTCATCGATCCGGATCCGATCTCACGTTCGTGATTTGCGCGCCGCCCGCACGACGCGATACGTGGATGGCATGACGATGGCGATCCGACGGCAATTGATTATCGCGCTGGCCATGGCTCTCCCCTTGGCCGGCTGTGGCGTCGGCGGCCCCGCGCACGGCCCCCCGGACGCGCGCGCGGCTGCCGTCGTCGATATGGGCTTCGAAAGTTTTACGCCGGCGACGGTGACGATCAAAGCCGGCCAACTCGTCGAATGGCGCAACACTTCGCCGATTACGCATTCCGTCAGCTTCGATCCGCAAGCGGCGACGAAAGCAGGCGACGCCGCGTTGCCATCAGGCGTCCAATCGTTCGCTTCGGGCGATATTGCCGCAGGCAACGTCTACATCCACGCTTTCGACACGCCGGGCACCTATCACTATTTCTGCACGCATCACGAAGGCGGCGGCATGCTCGGCACCGTCGTCGTGCAATAGGCGCTCTGCTACCCGCTTCCAGACCGCACCGGCGCCACGATGGCCCCCATCCGGACTCTTTGCTATCTAGGTCGCCGGATGGGTGGCCGAGCGGTTTAAGGCACCGGTCTTGAAAACCGGCACACGGGCAACCGTGTCGTGGGTTCGAATCCCACCCCATCCGCCAGCGGCGCTCGCGCGACGTCGCGAACATTCGCCAATAAGGTTCAACACGCGGACTGAATTAAGGCTGAAAGCTAAAATGCGCGGCTAACCCGCTTGCTGCCTTGCGCGACTCTACGTTACGATCCTGATAGTTACTAGCGGGGGACGGGCGCTAGTTGGGGTCTGTTTGACCTGGGGTTGGTATTGGCATGCCCGCGTTGTCTCGCCTTGCCTTGGTTCCAGTGCCGCTCGGCAATGACGGCACCGAATTTCCGGCGTCGCATCTCGGCAAGGCCCTGACCGTCAAGGGCCGGCTGGAGACGACCGGCATCGTCCACATTTACGGCATCGTCAACGGCCAGATCACCGCCGACCGTTTGGTCATCGGCGCTGGTGGTGTTGTCGAAGGCGACATCATCGCCAACGATGTGCGGATCGGTGGGCGCTTCACGGGGCGCGTCTTCGCCCGCCATGTCACGCTCGACGGTTCGGCCAACGTCACCGGCCGGATTTTCCATCACACCGTCACGGTCGCTAAGGGTGCGCGGATCGATGGGCGTATGCCTTGGCGTCCGCTCAACTTCTTCGAAAGGCTCGAACATCTCCGGGAGGCGCAGTAATGAATATGTTTACACGTAACGACAAATCGTTTGATGCGAACGCCGCAAGTACGACGCCGGCGCGCGACAAAACCGAAGTTCCGGTCGCGCCGCTCGCCGAGACGAAGCGGACGCCACCGTCGGCGCCGCAGACTTATGAAGTTGCGACACCGCAGACGCGGGTGGTCTCGGTGATCAGCAAGGCTTTGAAGATCACTGGCCAGCTCGAAAGCACGGAAGACATTCAGGTCGACGGCGAAGTCGACGGCGATGTGCGCGGCCTGTCGGTCAAGATCGGCAGCAACGCCAAAGTAAAAGGCACGGTCTACGGCGATACGGTCGAATTGGCCGGCACGATCGATGGCAAGATCGAGGCCAAGAAAGTGATCCTTACCAGCACGGCGCATATGTCAGGCGACGTGGTTCATCAGGACATCAAGATCGAATCCGGTGCC
This sequence comes from Allostellaceae bacterium, assembly GCA_035632055.1. GTDB lineage: Bacteria > Pseudomonadota > Alphaproteobacteria > ATCC43930 > CGMCC-115725 > REEB95. Next base: position 41,071 of record DASQHO010000047.1, on the reverse strand, counting down.
TACATTGACGGCCATTGCCGGCCCGAATTAGGCAAGGCCGCCAACAAGAACACCCATGCGGCGGCGAAGCCGGCTGCCACCGTTTCGGCCGGACCGGTACGCGACAAGGCCGGGTCGGTCGGCGAGATCGGTACGCGCATCTGATCCGTCCAGCGATGGCTGGTCGCGGTTAGGATAAGCCTTCGATGTGCTGCGCGTCGTTGACGCGCAAGACGCGCACGCGTCCATCCTCGATCGTGACTTCGTTGAGCGTGCACGGAAGCTGCTCGAGCCGCCAATAGGCCGACAGCGGCATATCGAGGCATTGCAGCAGCAAGGCACGGTTGACGCTGAGATGGCCGACGAGGACAACCGTATCCCGTGCGTGCCGCTCCTGAACCAGGCGGATCGCGCCGGCGGTGCGCGCCACCAGCTCGGCTAGCGTTTCGCCGCCGGGAAAGCGCATGCATTCGGGCGTCGTAAACCAACAGGTGTAAAGCACCGGCTCGGCCGCGCGCATTTCGTCGAGCGTGCGCCATTCCCACGTGCCGTAATCGAGGTCGTTGAGCGCATCGATCGGCGTCGAAGCGACGCCGCAAGCCTTCGCGATTGCGGCGCCGGTCTCGATGCAGCGGCCCATCGGACTGGTATAAATCGCCGCCGGCTTCCACGTCCGGGCGATGCGCCCGGCAACGGCATTCGCTTGTGCCCGTCCGAGCGCGGTCAGCGGCGTCTCGCGCCGGCCGCGGAAACGCTCCGGTTTGATGCCTTCGACATGCCCATGGCGGGTCAAGACGATCGTCGCCATCGCGCCGTCATAGCGAAGGCTGCAACGGCGCGCAATCTGCGGCCTCCAGTCGTCGGTTGCGCCGCGGCGCGATGACCGCTAATGACAAAGCGAGCCAGCGGCGAGCCGGGGGGCGATGCGGCGGTTTTGGGGCGATAGCGGCACGCTGTACGGATTGGCAACGATTCTGCTGATCGCGCCCTTCTTCATCTTCCGTGACGTTCCGCTTTACGACCTACCCAATCGCATCGCCGGCTTGCAGGTCCTGTTCGGCGAAGTGCCCGCCGCGGCAAGCCAGTATTACGTCGCCACTTGGAAGCTGGTGCCGAACCTCGCAGTCGAGGGCTGGGTCGGTGTTTTTCATTTCGCCTTGTCGGTTGATGTCGCGGTGCGGCTGTTCCTTGCCGTCACCGTCGCGCAGTTGTTCTGGGGCACGATCGCGCTCCATAAGGCGCTATTCGGCGGCCGCAGCCGCTTTGCCCTCGCCGCCGCGCTGTTCGCCTATAATGGCCCGCTGCTGTTCGGCTTCATCAATCTCGGCTTCGGCATCGGCATGGTGCTGTGGGCGACGGCCGCGTGGATCCGGTGGCACGACGAACCGTGGACGCTGCCATTCTTCGCGCTGGTCGGCTGTTTGATCCTGCTGGCGCACGTGTTTGCCTTTGCGGTCTACGCGCTGGTGGTGTGCGCTTATGAGTTCGGTGCGGCACGACAGCGGCGCCGGCAACGGCGTCGCGAGTGGCTGGCGCTGCTGCATCTCGTGGTGCCAATCGCGCTTTACGTCTTTGGGATGCGTCACGCCGTTGGTGGCGGTCTCGCTTACGCGTCGCCGCTGCTGAAATTGCTTCAGCTTGCCGGCGCGATCGGCTTCTACAACCCGCTCTTCGATATGCTGTCACTATTGGCGATTTTGCTCGGCGTGACGGCGGTCGCGCACCGCCTTGAATTCGCGCGCGAGATGACCCTGCCTCTGGCGGCTCTCGTCGTCGCATACATCGCCTTGCCTCATCAAATCGGCAGCGCCACCTTCGTCGATTTTCGGTTGCCGCCTGTGATCGCATTGTTCATTTGCGGCAGCCTAACGTGGCGCGAGAGCCGCCGGCGACCTCACGCCGAGATTTTCATCGTTGTGCTGTTCGGTCTGCGTTGGCTGCTGACGGTCGGGCAATTCCACGCTTGGCAAACGGACTACGCGCAGTACCGCGCCGCCTTCGATCAGTTGCCGCCTGGCGCCAAGCTGCTGCCGCTGACGCGCGATCCTAATGAAATCGATGCCGCCGCGCATCCGCCGCTGGCCCACGTCGACGCGCTGGCCGTCGGCAAACGTGGTGCGCTTGTGCCGGATCTCTTCGCTGGTCGCAGTTACGAGCTGCTCGACTACCGCGCACCGTACCGCGAGCTGGCGACGCAGAACCCGACCGCCTCGCTGGCACCAAAATTCGATTACGTGCTGCTGATCCGGCCTGCGGAATTGTCCTCCACGCAAGTGCCGCACTACCGAGAAATCGCGCGCGGCCGCACCTTCGTCCTAGGACAATTCCAACGCTAGCTGGTGTCAGCGCAAGCTGGCGTTGATCTTTTGCAGCGCCGCATTGGTGGGCACGAGCTCGGCCTGGCCCAGCGCATTGAGCGGCGTTTCGACCGTTTCGATATGGTCGTGCAGATCGTGCGCCTCGGGATCGACGTAAAGCAGGCCGGTGACGATCTCACCCGCGGCCTGACGCTCCTGAAGATAACCCATCGCGGCAATGCGGTCGTGCGGATCATAGTCGGCGTGAATTTTGCGCAGGCGCAGCACCGAACCATCGTGCTGGACCACGCTTTCAACCGTGCCCGGCGCGTACTCGGCAGTAATCTCGGCACGTCCTTCGATCACGTCGAGCCGATTCACCGCGTCGTTATGCTCGCGCACGTAATCGAAACTCTTGGTCGAGCCGAGATGGTTGTTGAAGGCGACGCACGGACTGATCACGTCGATGAACGCGGCGCCATGATGGCGCAACGCGCCCATGATCACCGGCACGAGCTGCTCCTTGTCGCCTGAAAAGCTGCGCGCTACGAACGTCGCGCCGAGCTGGAGCGCCATGCCGACGAGGTCGATCGGCGCATCCATGTTCTGGACGCCGCGCTTTGATTTCGAGCCCTTGTCAGAGGTCGCCGAGAACTGGCCTTTGGTCAGGCCATACACGCCGTTATTCTCGACGATGTAGACCATGTTGACGCCGCGGCGCAGCACGTGGGCGAACTGCCCGAGGCCGATCGAGGCGCTATCGCCGTCGCCGGACACGCCGAGATAGATCAAGTCGCGATTGGCGAGATTGGCGCCAGTCAGCACCGACGGCATGCGGCCATGGACGGAATTGAATCCATGCGACACGCCCAGGAAATAAGTCGGCGTTTTGGATGAACAGCCGATGCCCGAAAGCTTGGCAATGCGGTGCGGCGGCAGCGCCAATTCGAAACACGCCTGGACAATCGCAGCGCTGATCGAATCGTGGCCGCAGCCGGCGCACAGCGTCGACACCGCGCCCTCGTAGTCGCGCCGGGTGAAGCCGAGCTTGTTCTTCGGCAGCGCCGGATGGTGGAGCTTGGGCTTGGCGAGATAAGTCATGATGCGACTTCCCTCAGGGGTTTCGCGGTCCGCAACAGCGAGGATATCGCGCCGGTGATGTAACGCTCGGTGATCGGCGTGCCGTCATAATGCAGCACCGGCACCAGTTTGGCTGGATCGACGCCATCCTCGACCATCAGCAAGGTGCGGAGCTGGGCATCGCGATTTTGTTCGACGACGAAAATCTGCTTGTGTAAGACGATGAACTCGCTCACCTCCGGCCCGAACGGAAATCCGCGCACGCGCAGCGCATCGAGGTGAAGGCCCTGGGCCTCGAGCGCGGCCAGCGCTTCGTGCATCGCCGCCGACGTCGAACCGAAATAGATCACGCCGGTCTGGGTCGGCTGCTTTGCCGGCGTGCGCAGCGCTGACGGCACCAGCTTCTTTGCAGTCTCGAACTTGCGGAGCAACCGCTGCATGTTGTCGACATAGGCCGCGCCGTCCTCGGTGTACTTGGCATAGCGGTCGCGCGAAGTGCCGCGGGTGAAGAAGGCGCCCTTGTTCGGATGTGTCCCGGGATAGGTGCGATACGGAATGCCATCGCCATCGACGTCGAGGTAGCGGCCGAATTCATTGCCCGCATCGAGATCGGCGGCAGTCATCACCTTGCCGCGGTCAATATGACGCTTGTCGTCCCACTGAAACGGCTGCGTCAGCCATTCGTTCATGCCGATATCGAGATCGAGCATGACGAACACTGGCGTCTGAAGGCGGTCGGCGAGATCAAAGGCGAGCGCACCGAACGCGAAACATTCTTGCGGATCTTCCGGAAACAGCAGTACGTGCTTGGTGTCGCCGTGCGAGGCATAGGCGGCGGCGAGAATATCGGCCTGCTGCGTGCGTGTTGGCATGCCCGTCGACGGCCCTGCCCGCTGCACATCGAACAGCACCGCCGGTATCTCGGCGAAATAGGCCAGACCCAAGAATTCCTGCATCAGCGAAAGACCGGGTCCAGAGGTGCACGTGAAGGCGCGTGCGCCGTTCCAGGCGGCGCCGATGACGATGCCGATTGACGCAAGCTCATCTTCGCCCTGGATTATGGCGTAGCGGTTCTTTTGCGTCGCCGGATCGACGCGGAAACGCCGGCAATAACGTTGGAACGCCTCGGCCATCGATGTCGATGGCGTGATCGGATACCACGCGGCGACCGTCGCGCCGCCATAGACTGCGCCGAGCGCGGCGGCCGAGTTGCCGTCTATGAAGATGCGGTCGCCCACGGCTTCTGCGCGTGCAACCCTGAGCCCAACGGGCTTCAGGTGGTTGGTCGCGTAATCGTGTCCAAGATGGAGTGCGTCACGGTTTGGTACGAAGAGCTTTTCCTTGCCCTTGTACTGCTCGCCGATCAGCTGCTCGACCGCCGCCAAGTCAATGCCAAGCAGCGACGCAAGCGCGCCGACATAAATGATGTTCTTGAACAGCTGGCGCTGCCGCGGATCGGAATAAGCCTCGTTGCATATCTCGGTCAGCGGCATACCGATTACAGTGATGTCGTCGCGAACTTTCGACGGTGGCATTGGCTTGGTCGAATCATAAAAGAGATAACCGCCGGGATCGATCGAAGCGACATCCTGCGCCCAAGTCTGCGGATTCATCGCCACCATCAAGTCAACGCCGCCACGCCGGCCCAGATGGCCGGCGGCGCTGACCCTCACCTCGTACCAGGTCGGCAGACCCTGGATGTTCGACGGGAAGATGTTGCGCGTAGCCACCGGCACACCCATGCGCAGGATCGAGCGCGCGAACAGCAGGTTAGCCGATGCCGAGCCTGAACCGTTGACGTTGGCGAATTTGACGACGAAATCGTTGGTGCTGGTTATTGACTGCGGCATGCGGGTCCCGCGAGGGTCATGTCGAGGAGAAATTTCTGCATGTCCCACGCGCCGGTGGGGCAGCGTTCGGCGCACAGGCCACAATGCAGACAGACGTCTTCGTCCTTCGCCATGATGCGGCCGGTCTTGACCGTGCCCGAGACGTAAATCGCCTGCGACAGGTTGCGCGCTGGCTGATTGAGGCGCTGGCGTAGATCGGCCTCATCGCCATTTTCGGTGAAGGTGATGCAATCGACGGGACAAATATCAACACAGGCGTCGCACTCAATGCACAGCGGGGCCGAGAACACTGTCTGGATGTCGCAGTTGAGGCAACGCTCGGCCTCGAGATAGCCAAGTTTCTGGTCAAAGCCCAACTCAACTTCAAGCCGCACGTCCTTGAGCGCGACATTCTTCTCGCGGAGTGGCACTCGATAACGCAGATCGTTGGAGATCGCGTTGTCGTAGCTCCATTCGTGGATGCCCATCTTCTGGCTGGTGAGATTGACCATCGGCGGCGGCCGTCGATTGATGTCCTCGCCGTTCACCAGCTTGTCGATCGAGATCGCAGCGTCGTGGCCGTGCGCCACCGCCCAGATGATGTTCTTCGGACCGAACGCGGCATCGCCGCCGAAGAATACTTTCGGGTGGGTCGACGCCATGGTCTTCGGATCGACCTTCGGCATGTTCGATTGATCGAATTCGATGCCGATGTCGCGCTCGATCCAGGGAAATGCGTTCTCCTGCCCGATCGCAACCAGGACGTCGTCGCATTCGAAGTGCTGAGCCGGTTCGCCGGTCGGCACCAACTTGCGCCGGCCTTTGGCGTCGTATTCCGCCTTCACCTTCTCGAACACGACGCCGGTGAGCTTGCCGCCGGAGTGGGTGAATTCCTTGGGGACAAGGAAGTTGAGGATCGGAATGTCCTCATGCATGGCATCTTCTTTTTCCCACGGGCTCGCCTTCATCTCGTCGAAGCCCGAGCGCACAGCCACTTTGACGTCCTCACCGCCGAGACGCCGCGACGTGCGGCAGCAATCCATTGCCGTGTTGCCGCCGCCGAGGACGATCACGCGCCTGCCGATCTTGTCCACGTGACCGAACGACACCGACGACAGCCAATCAATGCCGATATGAATGTTGGCCGCAGCCTCTTTGCGGCCGGGAATGTCGAGTTCGCGGCCGCGTGGTGCGCCCGAGCCGATAAAGATTGCATCGTAGCCTTCGGCCAATAGGCTCTTCAGGCTGTCGATGCGCTGTCCGAGACGCAGCTCGATGCCACCAATGCCGGTGACGTAACCAACTTCCTCGTCGATCACGCTTTCCGGCAGGCGGAAACGCGGGATCTGAGTCCGGATCATGCCGCCAGCCTTGGGATCGCCATCGAAAATGACGATGTGATAGCCGAGTGGCGCGAGATCACGCGCGACCGTCAACGATGCCGGACCGGCGCCGACCAACGCAATGCGCTTGCCGTTCGACTTCACCGGCGCCTTCGGCAGCAGCGCTTTGACGTCGTTCTTGTTGTCAGCGGCGACGCGCTTTAGTCGGCAGATCGCCACAGGCTCTTTTTCGACGCGGCCGCGCCGGCATGCCGGCTCGCACGGACGATCGCAGGTGCGTCCGAGAATTCCGGGAAATACGTTCGACTGCCAATTCACCATGTAGGCGTCGGTGTAACGGCCGGCAGCGATCAAACGGATGTATTCCGGCACCGGCGTGTGGGAAGGACACGCCCACTGGCAGTCGACGACTTTATGGAAGTAATCGGGCGAACGCGTATCGGTCGGCAGCAACGACGCTACTCCTTACTCTTGCCCGGCAGCGCGTCGCCGCGCTGTCGTCACTCCCCCTCGTCCAACCCAGCTTCATCGTCGAGCGCGCGCGCGATCCGTTCGAGCTCGCGAACCATTTCGGGTACTGCCGTTAATTCCGCCAGATCGCGGCAACGGCGAGCCAGGTCGCGCATGCGCTCGACGTGCGCGCCTTCGACGACCGCTTGTCCTCCGCCCATTCGCAACACCATCGCCCGCTCCTGACGCTAGACGCGCCGTCCCCAAGGCAGAACGGCGGGCCACGGGTGCGCAACTGTGCGCCTCCGCTCCGGGGGGTGCAACCGCACGCCACGCAGGGCTGCTCCAAGAAACTCGGAAAGCCTCAGGTTTTGACGCACTTTTTGGCCCGATTCGTACGCTGTTCGGCCGGATTCGATGCCTTAGCAGCAAAATTCCGGTGTCTGCCGAGCGCAGACACAGCGAACCGCATGGCTGCACTCGAGTTATCCACGCAATCAACAGGCTTTGCCCCGATTCGCGGCTGGTTTCCGCGGCTTTCGGCGTAGGTCACGTGTGACACACATGATAAATTTTTCGCGATCCGCCGCCCGCGCCGTCGGGGGCCATTCGAGGAGGTCGCCGGCAGAGTGGACAATCCGTCCGAAACCACATCGCGCTTCGGTGGAACTGTCGGTGCCGCCCTGTTGATGGCGGTGCTATTTGCGCTCGTTCTCGGCGTTTACGGCGCGGTCTCCATTGACGCGTTCCGGCCGGCGCGGCTGCAGCAAGCCGCGGCGCCAATGCAGCCGCCAGCCGCCGCACCGCAAGTTGCGCCGCCGATGGTTGCGATTCCGGTGCCGCCACAACTCGATCAGGTCAATCCAGCCGCCAGCCGTAGCTTGCCGGCACCATTGGCCGCAGTCCAACCAGCCTATTGGGTCGAATACGGCGCCTATCGCGGTTCGTCTTACGCCGACAAACTGGTCGCAAGGCTCAGTACGCTCGGGATTAAGGCAGTCGTGAAACGCTTGCCCGGCGCGGGCGGCGGCCTCTATTTCAGCGTTCGCTCCAACGCCGGCAGCGACCGCGACCGCGCTAAAGCCGACGTGGAACTGGCGGCGCAGCTCGACATTGCACCCTTGATCCGCCGCGGCAATGGTGGAGCCGCGGCGCAGCCGGTTGCGGCCAAAGCCGAAACGCCCGCCAACGGCCTTCGGGCGGCACATTTTTGGGTGCAATTCGGCGCCTATAACGCGCCGCATTACGCCTTGGCGTTGCGCGACCAGCTCCATCGCGCCGGCGTGGACGCATCAATCGTCGAACGTCACCAGCCCGGTTTTGCCCGCTATCTGGTTCGCTCGGCACCGTCATTCGGCCGCGACGAGGCCCGCACTATCGCGGCGCGCAGCCAGTCGGTTCTCGGCATCCAGCCGCTGATCGGCCGCGCGCTTGGTTCGGCCACATAAAAATCTGTCACCACTTTGAATTTTCAGGTGAATTGGTGTAGGTCGGGCGTCCGCGCTTCGCCGCCCAAATTGTCCAATGATCCTGACGCCACTCGCCGACGACCGGCTTTCGACCGTTCTCGCGCAATTTGCCGCGTCGCTACCGGCTGGCCAGCCGCGCGTGGTATTCGACCGCATCGCCGAAGGCGCTGACGCTGCCCGCGCGACGCCGAAAAAAGCCGTTAGAAACCATACAGACGCTATTGATCTTATAACAACTTTTCACGTCGGAATAACGCCGGGTGCGCCGCAACTCGACGTTTCTTGGAACGGCCGTGTGCTGCGCAGCGAAACCGAGGCCTACGTGCTAATCCACGAAGTGGCGCACTTTCAGCTGGCGGCGCCAGCACGCCGAGCGCTGGTGGATTTCGGTCTTGGCCCCGGCCCCGAAACCGGCGATCGGATCCGGGCAACTCAGGCTCAAGTGCTATTCGGCTTGGCGCGCGAGCGGGAGGAGGCGATGGCGTCGCTGCTCGGCATCCTGTGGGAAGCCGAGCTCGGCCATCCTGCCCTCGCCTCGCTGCTCGATCAGAACTGGCTCGAAGGCGCTGGTCGGCTTGGCACGGCGGCGCATTTCACCGGCATCCTTGCGGCGCTTGAGACTGGTGGGTTTATCGACGGCGCGGGACGGCCGCAGATGCGGCTTCGCCAACACGCCGACGCGCAGACATCGCTCTAAGCGGCGTCGCTGATCGGCGCTACGTCGTTGACCGATTCGGTGGTATTGAGGATGTGGATGGCCAAGCAGCGCTGAAAGGCTGTTGGCCGGCGCCATGCCTTCCAACGTTCGATCAGGTTTGCGCGTGCTGGAGCCGAGCGCTTGACCACGCGCGGCACCGACCACGGTTTCCATGCCGGATCCAGCCGCGCCATCGTCGTATCGTACATTGGGATTCTCCCCTTAAAGCCGTCAGCCATCCAGGCCGAAGCGGGGCGAGACTCAGATCAAAATGGTTAGTTTTTGGTTAAGCCAGCTGGAAATGGCCCTCATTATCCACACCAACTATTGCAGGGTAATGGCTTGATGGAGAAGCGTGAAATGAATCAATCCACAGGTCGAGTCGCATTCCTCGGCATCGGCTTGATGGGGAGCCGCATGGCCCGCAATCTGCTTGCAACGGGCCGCTCCCTGACCGCCTGGAACCGCGACAAAACCAAGGCCGACTCGCTTCTCACCGAAGGTGCCACCGTGGCCGACACCGCCGCCGAAGCGGTTGCGGACGCCGGCACGGTGATCACCATGCTGGCCAACGGTCCCGCCGTCGAATCCGTGCTTTTTGGCCAACATGGCGCCGCCGCCGGCATCGCGACCGGCGCTCTTGTCATCGATATGAGTTCTGCGCCACCAGAACTTGCGCGTGAACACGCCCGGCGCTTTGCCGCCCGCGGCATCGACTATCTCGACGCACCGGTTTCCGGCGGCACAGTCGGCGCCGAACAAGGTACGCTGGCGATCATGGCCGGCGGTTTGCCCGCAGTATTCGAGCGCGCGATGCCGGTTCTTGCCGCGCTCGGCCGCCCGACATTGGTTGGTCCGGCCGGCTCGGGCCAGCTCGCTAAGCTAGCCAACCAGGCGATCGTCGCGGTGACCATCGGCGCGGTCGCCGAGGCGCTGCTGTTGGCGGCGGCGGGCGGCGCCGATCCGGCCGCGGTGCGGCAGGCGATTATAGGCGGATTTGCCGATTCACGCGTCTTAACGTTGCACGGCAATCGTATGATTTTACGGGATTTCATTCCTGGCGGCCCGGCCGATCATCAGGTCAAGGATTGCGCCACCATTGTCGCGACCGCCAAGGCTGCCGGCCTCACCCTGCCCTTTGCCGAAACCGCCCTGGCGCTGTTCAGCGACCTCGTCGCCCATGGCGGCGCCCGCTACGACCACAGCGCACTGCTGCTGGAGCTCGAACGGCGTAACGCGCCGGCACGAGTTGGCACTGCGCCCGATCGGTTGCCGGCGATTTAGATCGCCGGCGTCAGTAGCGGTTTGCCTCCGAATTGCGCCGCCAAATTGTCGAGCATCAGGCGTCCCATCGCCAGGCGCGTCGCGTGCGTCGCGCTGCCGACATGCGGCGTGAGCACCACCGAGTCGAGGCGAGTCAGCGCCTCGGGCACGCGCGGTTCGTCCTCGAAAACGTCGAGGCCGGCGCCGGCGAGCTTGCGCGCCGTCAAAGCCGCAATCAACGACGCCTGATCGATCACCGATCCGCGCGCGACGTTGATGATCGCGCCTTTGGGCCCGAGCGCCGCAATGACACGCGCGTCGACCAAGTGCCGCGTGGCCGTACCTCCGGGAACAGCGACCACCAAATAATCGACGTCGGCCGCCATGGCCGCGAGATCCGGATAGAAACGATAGGGCACCTCTGGCTTCGGCCGCGGATTGTGATAGGCGATGGTCATCCCCATCGCGGCGGCGCGCTTGGCGATCGCCTGGCCGATGCGGCCCATACCGAGCACACCGAGGGTGGTGCCGCCGAGCTTGCTTTGCAGCGGCATTGGTCCTTTGAGCCAGCTGCCGTCGCGTACATACCGGTCGGCGACGACTAGCTGCCGCGCCACTGCAATCATCAGGCCGATCGCCAGATCGGCGACGTCGTCGGTCAGCACGCCAGGCGTGTTAGTGACCCGGATGCCGCGCGCCTTGGCGGCCGCGAGGTCGATGTGGTCGAGGCCGATGCTCATCGAGGCAATGATCTCGAGTCGCGGCAGGGCCTCCATCAGGCCCGCATCAACCTTGCCAGTGAACGTCGCGACACCGCGCACCGTGTCCTTGAGCGGCAGCAAAAACGCGGCACGATCGGTCGCCTGATCGAGCCGGTGCACGGCATAGGTCGCCGTCAGCGCTTGCATCACCGGTGGATAGAACGCGCTCACCGCGACGATATCGATTCGATCCATGGCTTCATTCTGCAAAGCGGCGTCGAAGCGGTCAAACGGCTTACAGCCGGCGGCAACGGGCCCCCACGTTTGCCAATTCACCCACAGAGTCTTCTCATAATTTTTGTAAAGCGATTTTAGACTCCGACGATCGAGCCGTTTGCCGCGTTCCGGTGCGGTCTAGCCAAACCTCGTGTTATCGAGTTGACCTAGATCGAGGCGACCAAATGGCCGCCATCGACCGGAATGATTGCACCTGTGATATAGGTGCCTGCGGGGGACACCAACAGCAGGAGTGCGCCGTCGAGATCGGCCGCGGTGCCGGTGCGGCCTAGCGGAATCCGTGCCGCGATGGCCCTGCCCGCTTCGCTGTGGAGAAATGCGCGGTTCATGTCGGTCTCGAAATAGCCCGGCGCCAGCGCATTCACGCCGATGCCGTGCCGTGCGAGCTCGAGCGCCAGCACACGCGTCAGCTGTGCCAAGCCGGCCTTCGCGGCGGCATATTCCGGCACGTTGCGCGCGGTGCGGAAAGCCAGCAGCGACGCCAAGTTGACGATGCGGCCGCCGCGGTTGTCGGCGATGCGTCGCGCGGCAAATTCGCGCGCCATCAGCCAGGCGCCCTTGAGATTGGTGTCGAGTACGCGATCCCAATCGGCCTCGTCATGCTCGAGCAACGGCTTCGACACCGCAGTGCCGGCGTTATTGACCAGGATGTCGAGCGGGCCGAGCGTTGTTTCCGCCCGATCAAACGCTGCACGCACGCCCACCGCGTCAGTGACATCGCCGGCCACCGCGATTGCGCGCCGGCCCGTCGCCTTGGCGATCGTCGCTGCCGCCTTTTCGAGCGTCGCGCGGTCGCGCGCCATCAGTGCCACGTCGGCACCAGCCGAAGCCAAGACCTGCGCAAAGTGGAACCCTAAGCCGCGCGACGCACCCGTAATCAATGCCCGCTTGCCGGCGAGCGAGAAATCGGCGCTCACGGTGTCAGGCTCTTGGCCTGCTCGCGCAGCAGGTATTTCTGAATCTTGCCGGTGGAGGTTTTCGGAAGCGGACCGAACACGACCATGCGCGGCACCTTGAAGTGCGCCAGATTGGTGCGGCAAAAGGCGACGACGTCATCCGCCGTCGCCTGCGCACCCGGCTTGAGCGCCACAAAAGCGCACGGCGTCTCGCCCCACTTTTCGTCCGGCCGCGCCACCACCGCCGCCTCCATCACCGCCGGATGCTTGTAGAGCGCCTCCTCGACCTCGAGCGACGAGATGTTCTCGCCGCCCGATATAATGATGTCCTTGGCGCGGTCCTTGATCTCGATATAGCCGTCGGGATGCCGCACGGCGAGGTCGCCGGTGTGGAACCAGCCGCCGGCGAAAGCCTCGGCGGTTGCTTTCGCATTCTTGAGATAGCCCTTCATCACGGTGTTGGCCCGCAGCACGATCTCGCCGATCGCCGCGCCGTCGGACGGCACATCAGCAAACTTCGCGTCCACAACGCGCGCGCCGGCCAGCGTCGCGACCTCCATCCCTTGCCGCGCCATGCGGGCAGTGCGCTCCGCCAGCGGCAATCCCGGCCAATCGTCCTGCGCGAAGCAGATGGTTGCAGGGCCGTAGCTTTCCGTCAGGCCGTAGCCGTGGGTCACGCTGAATCCGAGTTGTTCCATATTGGCGATGATGGTCGAAGGCGGTGCGGCGCCGCCGGTCATCACCTTAACCGGATGGTCAAACCGCCGCTTGGCACTGTCCGGCGCATAGGCCAGCAGGTTGAGCACGATCGGCGCACCGCACAGGTGCGTGACGCGATGTTTCTCGATCAAGGCGAAGACTTGTGCCGGATCGAGGCGGCGCAGACAGACATGCGTGCCGCAGGCCGCGGTCACCGCCCAAGTGTAGCACCAGCCGTTGCAGTGAAACATCGGCAGCGTCCACAGATAGATGGCTTGCGGCGACAGGCCGAAATACATCACGTCGCCGACCGCATTCAGGAATGCGCCGCGGTGATGATAGACGACACCCTTTGGATTGCCAGTCGTGCCCGATGTGTAGTTGAGCGAATAGGCCTGCCACTCATCGTCCGGGAGCGAAACGTCAGAAGCCGGATCGCCCGTGGTGAGAAACGCCTCATATTCGATCTGGCCGAGCAGTTCGCCACCGGTGAACAGCGGGTCATCGATATCGACGACGAACGGTTTGTGCGCGGTGAGCGCCAGCGCCTCCTTGATGGTCGGCGAGAATTCGCGGTCGGTAATCAGCAGCTTAGTTTCGGCATGACCGAAGATGAAAGCGATGGTCTTGGCATCGAGCCGATAGTTGAGCGCGTTGAGTACCGCGCCGGCCATGGCGATGCCATAATGTGCCTCGAGCATCGCCGGCACGTTGGGCGCCATCACTGAGACCGTGTCGCCCTTGCCGATGCCGCGCGCGCGCAACGCGCTGGCGAGACGGCGGCAGCGCAGCAACAATTCGGCATACGTGATGATCCTGTCACCATGGATCACCGCCGGCTTATCGGGAAAGATCGCGGCGGCGCGGACGAGGAATGAAATCGGAGTCAGCGGCGCGTGGTTCGCCGCGCCGCGTTGCAGATGCGCCTCATCGTAGATGCCCGACATTTCCTTCCCCGGCCCAAGCTTAAGCGGCCTGGCGACTGCGGCTCAAGCGTGACGCGTCGACGACATCCATTAACGCTAATAACGCTAACGCCCACGGCCCGTCGGGCGAGCTGTGTTATGATGCGGCATGCGCATCGATATCGTTGCCGACGTCATCTGCCCGTGGTGCTTCATCGGCAAGCGCCGGCTCGAGGCCGCGCTGGCGCAGCGCCCGGCGATCGCGCCGAACATCACCTGGCGACCATTCCAGCTCAATCCCGACATGCCGGCGGAAGGCATGGCGCGGGGAGACTACTTGTCGGCCAAGTTCGGCGGCCAGGCGCACGCCAAGCGCATCAACCAGGCGGCGATCGACGCTGGCGCCACCGTCGGTATCCCGTTCGCTTTCGAGAAAATCGAGCGCACGCCCAACACGTTACCTGCCCATCGGCTCGTGCGTTTTGCGCAGCGCATGGGTCGCGCTAACGAGCTGGTCGACCGGCTGTTCGCCGCCTATTTTATTGAAGGCCGCGATATCGGTGATCGCGACACGCTGGCGGCAATCGCCGGAGACGGCGGTCTTGACGCGAAAGCGGCACGCGAATTTCTTGCCAGCACCAGCGAGCGCGCCGAAGTGACGGCGGACGATGCCGGCGCACGGCGCCTCGGTATCAACGCCGTGCCCTGCTTCATCTTCGCCGGCCAGTACGCAATTTCCGGCGCGCAGGAGCCGCCATTCTTCCTTCCGGTATTCGACCTGGTGCAGAACGGACCCAGCCGCGCGGCCGGGTAAGTCTTAGCCGCGCGCGGCGACTGGTTGCGGGCCTGCGGCAATCGCCGTCAATTTTTCAAGCAACTGAATCACGCCCTTGATGCGCGCGCGCGTGTCGTCCCAATCGCGCACTATGACCAGGCGCTGATCCGGCCGCAGCCGCGCGCTGCCCGCCTGGCTTGCGATCCAATGCACCAGCGCCGCTGGATCGGCGACACTGCCGGCATGGAAGGTGATCGCCGCGCCTTTGGGGCCGGCCTCGATCTTCTCGACGCCGGCTTCGCGGCACAGCCGCTTAATGGCGATGATCTCGAGCAGGTTCTCGACCTCGTGCGGCAGTTTGCCGAAACGATCGATGAGTTCGGCGGCGAACGCCTCGATCTCCTGCCGATCGACCAGGTTGGCAATGCGGCGATAAAGGCCGAGCCGCACATTGAGATCGGCGACATAATTTTCGGGGATCAGCACCGAGGTGCCGATGGCGATCTGCGGCGTCCATTCGGCTTCAGCGTTGGCTTGATCGCCGCCGGCGCGCGCGGTCGCAATCGCCTCTTCCAATAGGTGTTGATAGAGCTCTACGCCGACTTCTCGAATATGGCCCGACTGCTCCTCACCCAAGAGATTGCCCGCACCGCGAATGTCGAGATCGTGGCTTGCCAGCGTGAAGCCGGCGCCCAACTGGTCGAGCGTCTGCATCACTTCGAGCCGGCGCTCGGCGGTGGACGACAGCACTTTGCCCGGCGGCAGCGTCAGATAAGCATAGGCGCGGATCTTGCCGCGGCCGATACGGCCCCTGAGCTGATAGAGCTGCGCCAGACCGAACATATCGGCGCGATGGACGATCAACGTGTTGGCGGTCGGGATATCGAGCCCGCTTTCGACGATGTCGGTGCACAGCAGCACGTCGAAGGCGCCATCGTCGAAGGCCGTCATCACCTTGTCGAGTTGCGTCGGGGCCAACTGACCGTGTGCCACCGCCAGACGCGCCTCGGGCACGAGCTGTTTCAGTTCGTGCTCGACGTCGGCAATATCGGCAATGCGCGGCACGACGCAGAATACCTGTCCACCGCGATGCAGCTCGCGCAGAATCGCCTCGCGCACCACAACCGTATCCCACGCCATGACGAAGGTGCGCACCGCCAGCCGGTCCATCGGCGGCGTGGCGATGATGCTCATCTCGCGCACGCCGGCGAGCGCCATCTGCAAAGTGCGCGGAATCGGTGTTGCGGTCAGTGTGACGACATGGACGTTCGCCTTGAGCTTCTTCAGCCGTTCCTTCTGCGCGACGCCGAAATGCTGTTCCTCGTCAATCACCAGCAAGCCGAGATGTCGGAATCCGACGCCTTTCCCGAGCAACGAGTGCGTGCCGATGACGATGTCAATACGGCCCTCGGTCAGGTCCTTCCTAATTTGCTCGGCACGCTTTGGCGGCACGAAGCGCGACAGTTGCTCGATCCTGACTGGCAGACCGGCGAAGCGGTTGACAAAGGTGCGGTAATGCTGGCGCGCCAGCAAGGTGGTTGGTACCACGACGGCGACCTGCGTCCCCGTCATCACCGCAATGAAGGCGGCACGAAGCGCCACCTCAGTCTTGCCAAAGCCGACGTCACCGCAGATTAGGCGATCGGTCGGCCGGCCAGACGATAAATCGCCGAGCGTGTCGCGGATCGCCTTATCCTGGTCGTCGGTCTCGGGATACGGAAAGCGCGCGGCGAATTCATCATATGATCCCTCGGGCGTCGCCATCGCCTCGCCTTCCTTGAGCTGGCGCTCGGCCGCGAGTTGGATCAGATCTCCGGCGATGTCGCGAATACGCGCTTTGACGCGCGCCTTGCGCGACTGCCACGCCACGCCGCCGAGGCGATCGAGTTGCGCCGCCGCGTCTTCAGAGCCATAGCGCGAAAGCACTTCGATGTTCTCGACCGGCACGAACAGTTTGTCATCGCCGGCATAGATCAACCGCAGGCAATCGTGCGGCGCGCCGGCGACTTCGAGCGTCACCAGCCCATCATAACGGCCGATGCCGTGGTCGGCGTGGACGACAAGATCGCCGAGTGTCAGCGTCGCGACTTCGGCGACGAACTGGTCGAGATTGGTCCGCCGCCGCGCCGGTCGCGCCAGACGGTCGCCGAGAATGTCCTGTTCGGTGACGAGCGTCGCATCGCCGGCGACGTAGCCGCGTTCGAGCGGCAGCACCCCAAGCCCGACGTGTCCCTTCGGCAAATCGAGAAAGCCCTGCCAGAA
Organism: Allostellaceae bacterium; assembly: GCA_035632055.1. GTDB lineage: Bacteria > Pseudomonadota > Alphaproteobacteria > ATCC43930 > CGMCC-115725 > REEB95. The sequence goes on along the minus strand of DASQHO010000047.1, from coordinate 24,129 downwards.
TTCAACGAAAGCCGGTTCGGCTATGCCGTGGTCCTTCATTACTGCCTTGAGGCGCTCGGCCGAGCCGGTGCTGTAGGCGACGATCAACGCACGACGTCCGGCGGCGGCTTCGGCTTCGAGCTGCTGGCGCACCGCGTCGAACAGGTTGACGTTGGGATCGGCGCGCGCCGCGCTGAAATCCAGCCCCGGCCGCGCATCGGCATTGAACGACGTAACGCTTTCGGGCGCGGCGAATGGCGACAGCTGCGCGACGTGGCGGCTGGCGAGCACTTCAGACCATTCTTTATCACCGAGGTACAGCAGTTCGGGCCGCAGAGGCCGATAGACCGGTGCCGTGCCGAGTACACCGCGCGTGACCGGGGTTGTCTCGCGCGCATTATGGAAATCCGCAATAGCGACCGTCCGTTCGCCGCGGACCTCTTCCGCCTGATGGTCGAGGACGATGTCCGCGCCGGGCAAATAATCGAAGAGCGTGTCGAGGCTTTCATAGAACAGCGGCAGAAAATGCTCCATGCCCGCGTGCCGCCGGCCGGCGCTGACCGATCCATACAGCGGATCGTCCTGTACGCCGGTGCCGAATTCCTGCCGGTAGCGCGAGCGGAAGCGCTCGATCACCGGCTGATCGAGCAGTACTTCGCTCATTGGCTTCAGATCGGCGCGTTCGAGCGCGCCGGCACTGCGTTGACTCAGCGGATCGAATGAGCGGATCGCCTCGAGCCGATCGCCGAAGAAGTCGAGCCGCAACGGCGCGGGCGCACCCGACGGGTAGAGATCGACCAGGCCGCCACGCACCGCATATTCGCCCGCCTCGCGTACCGTCTCGGCGCGGTTGTATCCGTTGCGCTCGAGGAAGCTCTTGAGCCGGTCGAGCGGCATATCGCTGCCGCGTTCGAGAATCAGCGTGCGTTCGGCAAAGAGCTTGCGCGGCGGCACGCGCTGGATCGCGGCGTTGACCGTCGTCAGAACGATCTGCGGCGCGGAATGGCCAGCGGCCAACTCGGCCAGCGTCGCAATGCGCCGCGAGACAATCTCGGGGTTGGGCGAGACGCGATCGTACGGCAGGCAGTCCCAGGCTGGGAATGTCCGCACTTCGAGCTCGGGATAAAAGAATCCCAACGCGGAACGCATACGCGCCATGCGGCCGTCGTCGCGGCCGACATGAATCAGGGTACGACCGGTGCGCACAACGAGGCCGCCAAGCACGAAAGCATCATGGCCTTCCGGCGCGTTGGCGAGAACGAGGCGCTCGCTGCGCGGCGGCGCGTCAATAAAGGCGTTGAGCGTGCTCAAGGGTGGAACCGGAATGCAAGTAGCAGGCGCAGCACCGCGCCGTCGTGCGGCGGCTTGACGCGGCCGTAGACCCAGTCGAACAGCGTATCGTCGTCCGCGGCGAGGATGGATTCATACTCCGCGAGCTCGGCCACGCCGAAATTTGGCAAATAGTGGTCCGCGAAAGCGCCCAGGAAGAGGTCGCTTTCCTTGGTGCCGCGGTGGCGGCTTTGGTAGAGCAGCCGCTTGCGTTGCTTCTCCACCCCGTCTTCTTCCTGTGCCATAGCGGGGCTGTCTCGGCACGGGATATTGCGCTGTATTTCGCGGCGTACAAGCACCAAAGACGCATCGGCCCATGCGGCGCCGGGATGACAGCCGATGGAGCGCCTGTTAGAAAGCGAGCGCAGGGAGGACGCGGATGGCCAACAAGCCCTACATCGTCGCGCTTGAGGAACATTATCACGACCCGCAGATCACCGCGCTGACGCACCTTGAGGGCCGAAAGAACCCGGAATTAGCCAAGCGGCTCGACGATCTCGGCGAACTCCGCCTCAAGGAAATGGACGAAGCCGGCATCGACTATCAGGTGCTGTCGCTCGGTGCGCCGGCGACCCAGCGCCTGCCGGCGGAGTCCGCGCTGCAAGTCGCACGCAGCGTCAACGACCGGCTCGCCGATGTGGTCAAAGCGCATCCCAAGCGCTTCGGCGCCTTTGCCGCGCTGCCGACGACGACCGAAGCCAAGCACGCGGCCGACGAGTTGGAGCGTTGCGTTGCCAAGCTCGGCTTTGTCGGCGCGATGATCCACGGCCTATCGAACGGCGTGTTTCCCGATGACAAGCGTTTCTGGCCGATCTTCGAGCGTGCTCAGGCGCTCGACGTGCCGCTTTATTTCCACCCTGCGATGCCGCATCCGGCGGTCGTCGAGGTCTATCTCAAGGATTACCTCGCCAAGCATCCTTCGCTTGGCAATGCCGCCTGGGGCTTCACCATCGAGACCGCGACGCTCGGCGTCCGCCTGGTGCTGTCGGGCGTGCTCGAGGCCTATCCCAAGATCAAGATCATCCTCGGGCACCTCGGCGAAGGACTTCCCTTCCTGCTCTGGCGTGTCAACATGGCGCTCGCGCGCGACGGCAAGCACGCCGAGGGCTTTCGCGAGAAATTCCTGCGCAATTTCTACATCACGACCAGCGGCTTCTTCTCCAACAACGCTCTCGACTATTGCATCAAGGAGATGGGCCTCGACCGCATTATGTTCTCGGTCGACTATCCGTTCGTGCCGAATCCGCCGGGCACCAAATGGGCGCTCGAGGAGTTGACGCTGCCTGCTGCCGACAAGGAAACCTTGCTCAATGGCAATGCGCGGCGGCTGTTGAAGCTCAAGGTCTGAGGCGCATCGGCGGCGCGCGGTGCGGCCTGCGATCCTCAACCCCCTTTTTGCCGAGGTCACCGATCTCAAGGGCGTTGGACCGCGCCTGGGCAAGCTGCTCCAGAAACTGTGTGGGCCGCATGTCGTCGATCTGCTGTGGCATCTGCCGGTCGATCTCGTCGATCGCAGCTTTCGGCCGAAAGTGGCGGACGCACCCGAAGGCCGCATCGCCACCCTGACCGTTACGGTCGAGCAGCACCAGAAGCCGCACAATCCGCGGCAGCCCTATCGTGTGCGCTGCCGCGACGTAAGCGGTGTGCTGTTTCTCGTCTTCTTTCACGTCAAAGGCGACTGGTTGGAACGGCAATTGCCGGTCGGCGCGAGCCGCATTGTCAGTGGCAAGGTGGAAAGATTCAATAATCAAACCCAGATGACGCATCCGGATTACATCCTCGATCCGGCGGCGCTCGACAGCATGAAGCTGATCGAACCGGTGTATCGCCTGACTGCCGGCTTGACCCTTCGCATCGTGCACAAGGCAATCGAAGCGGCGCTGGTACGTGCGCCGCAACTCGACGAATGGAGCGACGCCGAATTAATGAAGCGCCGCGGCTGGCCGACATGGCGTGCGGCAATCACCGCCGTGCATGCGCCAGCCAGACCGGAGGATCTGTTACCGACGCATCCGGCGCGCCAACGGCTCGCCTACGACGAGTTGCTCGCCAACCAGCTGACCATCGCGCTGCTGCGTGCGCGCAGCCGCAAGCGCCCGGGCCGCTCCATCGCCGCCAAAGGTGATTTGCGCCAGTGTGTCGAACGCACTCTGCCCTTTCAGCTCACCGGCGCACAGCGGCGCGCGCTCGGCGAGATCGCCGCCGACATGGCGCAGCCTTCGCGCATGAACCGGCTGCTGCAAGGCGACGTCGGCAGCGGCAAGACGGTGGTCGCGCTGCTGGCGATTTGCGACGCGGTCGAGGCCGGCGGCCAGGCGGCGCTGATGGCGCCGACCGAAATCTTGGCGCGGCAGCATTTCACGACGTTGGCCTCCCTAGCGAAGGATTCCGGCATCGCGATCGCGCTGCTCACGGGCCGCGAGAAAGGCCGCGCGCGGACCGAGTTCCTCGACCGTCTCGCGGCCGGCGAAATCCAGATCGCCGTCGGCACCCATGCGCTGTTCCAAGACGACGTCGCGTTCAAGGATTTGGCGCTGGCGGTTATCGACGAGCAGCACCGTTTCGGCGTCGAGCAGCGTGTCCAGCTTGCGGGCAAAGGATCCGCGGTGGACATCCTCGTGATGACGGCGACGCCGATCCCGCGCACGCTCGAGATGACGGCTTACGGCGACCTCGATTCATCGCGCCTGGACGAGAAGCCGGCCAACCGTGCCAAGACCACGACCAGCGCCGTGCCGGTCGAGCGCCTCGACGAAGTCATCGCTGCGGTCCGCCGCGCGCTCGCCAAGCGCGCCAAGATTTATTGGATCTGTCCGCTGATCGAAGAGTCAGAAGACAGCGATTTGCAGGCAGCCGAAGCGCGCTTCTCCGAATTGTTCCAGATCTTCGGCAATCGCGTCGGATTGGTGCACGGCCGAATGAAAGGGCCGGAGCGCGATCGTGCCATGGCCGAATTCGCATCCGGCGGCATCGATCTACTGGTGGCGACGACGGTGATCGAAGTCGGCGTGGATGTCACCGACGCCACCATCATGGTGATCGAACACGCCGAGCGCTTTGGCCTGGCGCAGCTCCATCAGCTACGCGGCCGTATCGGCCGCGGCGATCAGCCAGCGGCGTGCTTGTTACTTTACGCTCCCCCGTTGAGCGAGACCGCGAAGCAGCGCCTGTCCATCCTGCGCGAAAGCGATGACGGCTTCCGCATCGCCGAGGAAGATTTGCGGCTGCGCGGCGCCGGCGAAGTACTTGGCACGCGGCAAAGCGGCTTTGCCGCGTTCCGACTCGCGGATTTGGCTGCGCATGCCGATCTCATTCCGATCGCGCGCGAAGAGGTGCGGCTGGCGCTGGCACGTGACGCGGAACTCGAAAGCCCACGCGGCGTTGCGCTGCGTACCCTGCTCTATCTCTTCGCCCGCGACGCAGCGGTTCGTTATCTACGCGCTGGCTGAGCGAACGTGGTTACTTTTGCGCGACGATTTCCTGAACCTTGGCAGCCAACGACCCCTCGGCGTGCTTGGGCGTAATGATACCGCCCGAGATCACCAACTTGATCCCGTCTTCGACCGACATCGACAGCGGCACAATCTCTTCACGCGAGACATAAACCAAGTAGCCCGAAGTCGGATTGGGCGTCGTAGGCACATATAAGCCGATGGTCTCCGGCGCAACGTTGGCTCTGATTTCGCCCTCGCCCTGGGCCGTCACGAAAGCCACGGTCCACATGCCGCGGCGCGGCCATTCAACCAAAACAACCTCGCGAAACGTGTTCGAGCGTTTGGCGAGCACGGTCTCAAAAATCTGCTTGAAGGCGCCGTAGATGCCACGTACCACCGGCATGCGCTTCATGATCCGGTCGGACAAGCGCAACAGCAATCGGCCGGCATAACCCGCGGTCAGCCAGCCAATGAGCGTCAGCGCAACGATCGCTACCACCAGGCCGAAGCCTGGAATGTTGAACGGAAAATACGTGCTGGGGTTGTAGCTCGTCGGCACAAGGTGGGAGACCGCCCGATCGATGAAGTCGATGATGCTCCAGGTGATCCACAGCGTAAAAGCGATCGGCCCGGTAACCAGGATTCCGGCAAGGAAATAGGCGCGCAGCCTTTCGCCGACGCTATTGCCATTGCCGTTGACAGTGCCGTTCTCCGGCGGCGGCTTGCGGCTTTTGCGGGCCATCTCGTGCCTCGTCCCTACTCGTCCCAGTTAGGCAATGAAACGCGCGAACATGTGATTCACGATCGGCCGCAATGGCTCTACTGTGCACCGGCCAGAAGCGCCGACACTGTAACGACGCAGGGAGCCTACCGCCAGTGATGAACGCACCTCGCCTACGCGCCTTGTCCACGGCGCTGCCGCCTTATGCCTTACGTCAGGCCGATATCGAAAGCCGCGCGCGCGGTTATTTCGCCGGTGCCGCCGCGCTCGATCTCGATCGGCTGATGCCGGTTTTCGCCAATGCCGGCATCGAAGCACGCTATTCCTGTGTGCCGCTCGAATGGTACGACCGGCCGCACGGCTGGGCTGAGCGCAACGAGCTCTATCTCGACAATGCTGTACGCCTGCTCGAGCGCGCGGCGCGCGGCGCACTTGCCACGGCTGGCCTTGTGCCCAAACAAATTGACGCCGTGGTCACAGTCTCGACCACCGGGATCGCAACGCCTAGCCTCGACGCGCGGCTGCTCAATCGCCTTGGTTTACGCTCCGACGTCACGCGCCTGCCGATGTTCGGCCTCGGCTGTGCCGGCGGCGTTGCCGGCTTGGCACGTGCCGCCGATCTCGCCCGCGCCAGACCCGGCGCCAACATCCTGTTCCTGGTCGTCGAGCTTTGCGCTCTGTGTTTCCGTCGCGGCGACAGTTCGAAAAGCAACGTCGTCGCCACGGCGTTGTTCGGCGACGGCGCCGCGGCCGGCATCGTGTCGAGCGACGGCGACGGACCGATCCTCGGCGCGGCCGGCGAGCACACTTGGCCGGACTCCCTCGCCGTCATGGGTTGGGACGTGATGGAAGATGGTCTCAAGGCGATCTTCTCGCGCGACATTCCCGCCCTCGTGCGGAGCGAGTTGCGCACCGCCGCCGACATGTTTCTTGCCCGTCACGGCCTTGTGCTCGACGCCATCGACCACGTCGTCTGCCATCCCGGCGGCGTCAAAGTATTGAGCGCGATCGAAGAAGCCTTCACGCTTACCACTGGCGCGCTCGATCACGCACGCGCGGTGCTGCGCGACTGCGGCAACATGTCGGCGGCGACGGTGTTGTTCGTGCTCGAGCGCACGCTCAAGGCCGGCGCGCGCGGTCGCATGCTGATGTCGGCGCTCGGTCCGGGATTTACCGCCGGCTTTCTCGTTCTCGAATCGTGAGCGCACTGTTGCTCATCGTCGGCTTGGTGGCGGCGGCGCGCGTTGGCGAACTCGTACACTCGGCGCACAATGCGCGCAGGCTTAAGGCGCGAGGCGCGATTGAACTCGGCGCCGGACATTATCCGCTTTTCGTCGCACTGCATGCGGCCTGGCTGTTTGCGCTTGTTGTCTTGGTGCCGTGGGGCGTTGAAATCAACTGGCTCTGGCTCGCCATTTATGTCGTTCTTCAGGCGCTGCGCGTCTGGACGATTGCCAGCCTCGGCCCGTTTTGGACCGCGCGCGTCTACAGCGTGCCCGACGCGCCGCTGGTGCGGCATGGCCCTTACCGTCTCGTCGCCCATCCCAATTATCTGATCGTCGCCGGCGAGATTGCCGTGCTGCCGCTGGTCTTTGGTGCTTGGCGAATCGCGCTGGCCTTTTCGATCTTCAATGCCGTGTTGCTGGCTTGGCGCATCCGTATCGAGGAACGCGGCCTCGAGCCGCGCCGCGCCCTCGGTTGACCGGCCTCGCCGCCGCGCCTATTGTCCGGCCCGATTGCGCGAGCCCGTAGCTCAGCCGGTAGAGCACATGACTTTTAATCATGGGGTCCCGGGTTCGAATCCCGGCGGGCTCACCAATTCTCGCCAACTTCAGCATCCATGAGTTACCTCCAACGAATTCTCCAGCCAGGCGAGACGCTGCGCTATGTCGGCCGGCTGCACTGGATCGTCTATCTCCCCGGTCTGGCTCTGTTCGCAGTCGTAGTGGTGCTGTCGCTGGCAATTGTCGCAGCCGGTCAATTCGGTAATGCGGTGCCTTATCTCTTGATGGCTCTTGTCGTGCTGATGCTCGCGAGCTTGCTGACCCTGATGGCAGCGGCCGTTCGGCGCTGGACCACCGAGATAGCCGTCACCGATCGACGCGTGATCTTCAAGCGCGGCTTGATCCGGCGTCACACCATCGAGATGAACATGGACAAGGTCGAAACCGTCGATGTTGACCAGTCGTTGGCTGGGCGAATCTTGGGTTACGGCGACATCATCGTGCACGGCACTGGCTCCAGCATCGAGCCATTCCGTAAGATCGCCGCGCCGCTGGATTTCCGCAATCAGGTCACGGCGCGCTAACGCCTTGGTCTGTGCGGTCAATCTTGACAAGGATCGCCGCAGCGCCGGAAATCACATCGGGGGAAGCACCGCCATGCCCTTCGCGCACGCCGACGACGGCGTCAGGCTGCATTACGAGGAAGTCGGCGACGGCCAGCCGCTGATCTTCGTTCATGAATTCGGCGGCGATTTGCGCAGCTGGGAACCCCAGCTGCGCTATTTCGGCCGTTACTACCGGTGCATCGCATTCAACGCGCGCGGCTTTCCACCGTCCGACGTGCCCGAGGACATAAACCGTTATTCGGTTGAACGCGCCGCCGACGATATTGCCGCCGTACTCGATCATCTCGGACTCGACAAGGCGCATGTCGTTGGCCTGTCGATGGGCGGCTTTGCGACGCTACATTTCGGACTGCGCCACTTGGCGCGCGCTCGATCGCTGACCATTTGCGGCTGTGGCTATGGCGCGGAGAAAGACAAGCGCGAGCGGTTTCAGCGCGAAAGCGAAGCGCTTGCCGACCGGTTCGAGCGCGAAGGCAGTGCCAAAGTCGCCGAGCAATACGCAGAGGGCGCGGCGCGCGTACAGCTGCAGAACAAGGATTCGCGCGCCTGGCGCGAGTTCGCCGAACGGCTGGCGCAACATTCGGCAAAGGGCTCGGCGAATACGCTGCGCGGCGTACAGGCTCGGCGGCCATCGCTATACGATCTCGTCGAGCCGATGGCGCGAATCCGCGCTCCGACCCTGATCGTAGCCGGTGACGAGGACGAGGCCTGTCTCCAGCCCGGACTCCTGATGAAACATGCCATTGTAACTGCCGGGCTGGTCGTGCTTCCCAAGACCGGCCATTTGGTCAATCTCGAGGATCCGGCATTGTTCAATCGGACACTGCGCGAGTTCCTGCTGGCGGTCGAACTCGGCCGCTGGCCGGCACGCGATCCCCGCTCCCTCGGCGGCGACGCGCACGGCGTGCGTTAACCCTTTTCTAACCTTAACTGACCGAAGACGAACGACATGATTTTAAGGATTTCCTCAGCCTATCGGTCCTTAATCGGGCGAGTTTTCCCACGGACGCAGGCGATGCCGGATCAGGACACGACCGCATCACGATCGACGTCTGTTGCTCCCGGCCGGACCACGATTTCCGCCCGGCCAATGAAATTTCTTGTCGTCAGCAGCATCCTCGTCGGCGCCGCAATCGTCTTTATCGCCGCACTTCTACTCGTGCACTTGCGCGACAACGCAACCGAATATGCGCGGCAGACGCTGTCAAGCCTGGATATCGTTCTCGCCGAGCAGACCGAAGGCGCGCTCAACGAAGTCGAACTCACGCTCAAGGATACAGTCACACTCTTGTTGCAGCGGTACGGCGCGCCGAACCCCCAGACGATACGGGCGATCTATGGCAGCCACAGCGTGGCGCAGCTGTTGCGTGCCGAGGCCGGCGGCATTCCGCAACTCACGAGCATCTCGCTCTTCGACGCGCGCGGCCGCCTGATCAGTTCCTCCGAGGCCGCCGCACCGGCGGATCTCGATATATCGTTCCGTCACTATTTCCAGCGCGCGCGCGACAATCGCACGCCGCTCCGGTTCATTAGCGAGCCCATCAAGTTCCAGAGTAACGGTATGCCCGCCGTCCTGATGGTGCGGCGGCTGGAAGCACCGGACGGATCCTTTGCCGGAGTCATGACCGGCGCCATTCCGCTCGACTATTTCATGCGCCTGTACCATGACATCTACCTCGGCCCGGGCACGGCGGTTGCGTTGTTCCAGCGTGACGGGCTTCTGCTCGCGCGCTATCCGCCGATTTCGTCGATCGGCAGCAACGTCGCCAATCAAGTCGCGTTTCCCGAAATTCTCGAGCACGCAGCCGCGGGCGTCATCCATAGCAGGGGCCGTTTGCTCGGTTCGCCGCTGTTTATCGCGACGCACACGCTCAACGATCTGCCGTTGGTGGTCAACGTCATCATGACGGACCAGCGCGCTTATGCCGAATGGTACAATGAACTGGTTGGCGTCATTGTCGTACTTGCAATCATCTTGAGCATGATCGCCCTGCTCACCTTCTTCGCCGTGCGGCATTTTGGGTCGTACATCAACTTGGCCGAGGCGAAGCTCGAAACCACGCGCGCGACCGAAGCGCGCGCCCGCGCCGAAGCAATGACGCAGGCGAAATCGCGCTTCCTCGCCAACATGAGTCATGAACTACGAACGCCACTCAATGCGATCATCGGCTTTTCCGAGATCATCGAGACCGCAATGCTCGGCCCGCTCCAGCAGCGCTATCGCGAATACGCTCACGACATACGCACTGCCGGCGCTCACTTGCTCGAGATCGTCAACGACATTCTCGATTTGAGCAGAGCCGAAGCCAATGCGCTCAAGGTCGGCCGCGAACCGCTCGACGTCGCTGCGGTTGTGGGCGAGGTCGAGCGCCTCGTCCGAGCCCAGGCCGAACGCGCCAAGGTCACATTCGATACGCAACTCGATCCGGACCTGCCGCCGGTCATCGGCGACCAGACGCGATTCCGCCAGATCCTTATCAATCTCGTGTCCAACGCACTGAAATTCACGCCGGCCGGCGGTACGGTCACCGTATCGGCGCGCAAGGCTGGCGGACGCATTGTGATCGAGGTCAAGGATACCGGCATCGGCATGGCCGAAGAGGACATTCCCGCCGCGCTGCGTCCGTTCGAGCAACTCGACAATAGCGTCGCGCGCAAATATGAGGGCGCCGGCCTCGGTTTGCCGCTTACCAAGCATCTTGTCGAGCTGCTCGGCGGCCAGTTCTCGATTTCCAGCGTCGTCAACCGCGGCACAACCGTTGCCATTGAATTTGAGTGTCAGCGGCGCGCCGCCTGAGACAACGCGAATCTCCTCATTTGCTGGCCGCTGATTTGGCGTCTTTGTTCGGATGGAAATCCTGGTCGCTCCAGCCGACGGCGACGCGCGAATGGGGATCAGGCGGCTGAACGGACGGCACCCGCCACAGAATCGCTGCTGGCCGTGGGTTTACGTAGCACAAAGAAAATCCAGCCCTGGAGACAGTGCAATGGAACAATGCGCTCGATCATTTTCTGATAGGCGGTCGCCAACAAGAACAGCGCACCATTGAACATGAAGTAGCTCGGATATTGGCCGATGTACCGAAACTCGACGACTTCCAGCCCATGGCGAGCGGCGTAACGCGCAACCGCGCGCCGGGTGTTGACGCGATATGCGGTCGGAAACACGTCCTGCTCGGCGCGGCCTTCGATGCGGCGCACAATCCACGGATGGAAGCGGTTGGGAATGATGCGCGCCGCGACTGACGCGTAATCCCACTTGTTCGCGGTGAGGCCGATGTAGCAGCCGCCGGGCGCCAGCACGCGGGCGATTTCGGCAAAGATCGAATCAGGATCGGTAACGTGCTCGAGCACGGCCTGGCTGTACATCACGTCGACCGAGCCGCCCGCGACGCCGGTATCGGCGAGGTCACGTTGTCGCAATTCGAGACCGGCCGGCGCGCCGGCGAATTCGACCAAGTCGACGCCGATCAGCCGCCGCGCGCGGCCACGGAAATATGCCAGCGTCGGTGCGCTGCGGCCGCAACCGGCATCAAGCAGGGTCGCATCGGACGCAAGCAATTCCTCGATTCGCCGGCGTAGCGCCGCGTACGGATGAAGGTAGCGGCCGAAATAATGGTGCTTGAGGCGTTGCGATAACGACGACATCGGTTTCCCGGTTTTTCTTTTTGTAGCCACGAAAAATGCGGTCCCAGCTGGGAGCGTGTCGGGTGTTCTGCCAGCCGTTCTGGCGACGATCGCACGCGCGCGTTTCGCTTTTGAGGTAACGCCTTTTTCACGGTGAATACAAGCTTAACGGGCCGATTCTAACCTTAAAATCAATGACTTGTCGGCCGATTTTACATACAGGATGCTACGGGCACGCCATCGGATGGCGCTGACGCATCGGTTGCCCGATGATGCCGCAGCCATGACATCGACGGATCGCTATTTGATCCTTCTGCGACGTGAACTCGTGAGGGCGCAGGCGCAACTGAAACGGGCCGAACGCGCCCGAGACAACGCGCTTGCCGAGAACGTACGACTCAGGACTGCGATGGCGCGCGTACGTCGGCACGATTCACTGAAGAAAAAATAGCGACCGCCAGCTCCGCCGCTATCGAATACTGACGCCGTTTATATTAACTATAACACGAGTTAATTAACTGTAGTTTATTGCATTTTAACATTCTTTTAGCGTTGTGCCCTGCAGCGCCCGCAATTATTTTGGCTGCCAATAATATTGCAAAAAAAGCCCGAGGAGAGATCATGGTCCGCCGCACGCATGCTTATGCGCGCCCGGGTTGGACACCGGGTACCGGTGATGAACCCGCGGAAGTCCTGTCGCAACGCCGCTGGCGGATCATGCAGAGCGTCCTGCCGTTCGACAATTCGCTGGACCCCTTGCCGGCTTGGGTCCGTACACCCGATCAATTCGTTGGCTGGCTGTCATGTCGGATCGATCAAGCCGGATTGCGCGCCTACTTCCACGAAATCCAGACCGTCGCCAAACAGACCAGTGACCTGGAGCTGCTGCGCTTCGCGCGCAAATATCTGGGCGAGGTCTAAACCGGCGCATAGCGCTGGCGCCGCGTAAACGTTTTATTAACTATACGAGTCCAGCTTGGGCACGCGCTGTTTTACTCCGGCGACGCCGGAGCGATCAGCCCCCCAACTGAAAGAGTCCCGGCTTAGGCCGCGGACTCTTTTTTTTCGTCGGCAGGATTTACGGGCATGCACAGCTCGAAACCCAGAAAATCTTCTAATGGATTGTAAAACAACGCTTTCCAACACGTGGCCCGGCCATTGCAACGGAGAAATCAGAGGAAAAGCAAGTCCGCACAAACCGGGCCGTTCGGGACAGACAATCGAAAAAAGCAGGGTTCCGCCCCCGCGATGTCTCCCGAACGAGACTTCAGTTGGCGGACGACTTGACGGCGGTTCCGCAAGGATCCGCCGTCTTTTTTTTGGCCAACCGAGGCCGCTGGCGCTATCGGTTCTTTAGCCATTTTCCGCCACCATCCGGCCCGTGGTCCAAGCTCTGTCATTGCCCTGGCTGGATCGGCACGACACTGCCGACACGCCCCTACCCGCCAAGCAACGGCACGTCTTGCACGTGCTTCCGGGCTTCGGCGTTGGCGGCATCCAGGTGCGCTTGGCGCGCACAATCAACGCCATCGGGCCGCGCTTCCGTCATACGGTCGTGAGCTTGAGCGGCGACACTAGCTGTCGCGAACGTATCGATGGTACGGCCGACATCGCCGTCGAGGTCGCGCTGCCGCGCGGCGGCCTATTGGCGCGGGTCGGCGCTGCGACCCACCGCATCCGCGCCGCAGCGCCCGATCTGCTCGCAACATACAACTGGGGCGCAATCGAATGGGCAATGGCGAACCGTCTGCGGGTCGGCGTGCGCCACTGCCATTTTGAGGACGGGTTCGGACCCGACGAGGCCGAGCGTCCGCTCTGGCGCCGCGGCGTGCTGCGTCGCCTGGCGTTGGCACAGACCGAAACGGTGATCGTGCCGTCGCATACGCTCAAGGAAATCGCTATCAACCGCTGGCGCCTGCCAGAGGCGCGCGTGCTCTATCTGCCGAATGGCATCGAAGTCGGTGAATTCCGCCGCCAGCCCGTTGACGGCACATCACCCTTTCAGCGCACTACGGATGAGATCGTCATCGGCACAGTCGCGCCGTTGCGACCGGAAAAGAATCTCGGCCGCCTACTGAATGCCTTTGCGCGACTCGACAATCGGACGACGCGTCTGGTGATCGCCGGCGACGGCAGCGAGCGGCCGGCGCTCGAAGTCCTTGCCCAGCGCCTCGACATTGCCGATCGCGTGCGCTTCTTGGGCGCAGTGCGCGAGCCGCAACGCGTGCTCGCGTACTTCGACATTTTTGCGCTGTCGTCCGACACCGAACAGATGCCGATGACAGTGCTCGAGGCGATGGCCGCCGGCCTGCCGATCGCCGCGGTCGAAGTCGGCGACGTCAAGCACATGGTCGCGCCGGCCAACCGCGCATTCATCGTTCCGCGCGGCGATACGACGCTCGCAGCGGCGCTGGCCGCGTTGGTTGCCGACACCGGCCGCCGCCACGCGCTCGGCAGCATAAACCGCGCCCACGTGACCGCCGTTTTCCCGTTCGCGCGCATGGTCGAAGCCTATGCGCGGCTGTTTGAAGGACAGCCATGAGCCCAGATACCGCGGCGCGTACACTGGTATTCGACCGTCCACTGCCGTCGCTCGTTCCGATCGACATCCGGCCGCTGCGTGACGGCGACGAAGCCGCATGGGAGGCCTATGTCGAGCACGCCCCGCACGCGACTTTCTTCCATCGCGCCCGTTGGCGCCACATCGTCGAACGTACGCTGGGTCACGCAACGCACTACCGCTGCGCCTGGCGCGGCCGCGATCTCGTCGGCATTTTGCCGCTCGTGCACGTTAAATCGCGTCTGTTCGGCGATGCGCTGATCTCGACCGCTTTTGCCACCGGCGGCGGCATCATCGCCGATGACGATGAGGCGGCGGGCGCGCTCGCCGACGACGCTACCGAGCTCGGCCAACGCTTCGCCGTCGATTTTGTCGAGTTGCGCCAAAGCGCGCCGTTGCCGCTCGGCGCCGCGTGGCGCGCCAAGACCGAGCTTTATTTCGGATTCGAACGCACGCTTGCCGCCAGCGACGCAGACAATCTCAAAGCAATACCGCGCAAGAAGCGCGCCGATCTTCGCAAAGCGATCGACGATGGGCGGCTGGTTGTCGACGCCAACGCGCCGGTCGAAACATTCTTCCGTATCTACGCCGAAAGCCTGCGCAACCTCGGCACACCGGTCCTGCCGCTGCGTTTCTATGGCGCGATCAAAGAAACATTTGGCGATGCGGTCGAGATTTCGACCGTCAACGGACCCGACGGCCCGTCCGCAGCGCTGATGAGCTTCTACTTCAAAAACCGCGTCCTGCCCTATTACGGCGGAGCCGTGCCGGCGGCGCGGCGACTGCACGCGTACGATTTGATGTATTGGGCGCAGATGCAGCGCGCGGCGGCGTGCGGCGTGCGCGTGTTCGATTTCGGCCGTAGCAAACGGGGCACCGGATCATTCGATTACAAGACTTACTGGGGCTTCGAACCGATGCCGCTCGGCTATCAATACCGGCTAGTAAAACGCGCCGATCTGCCCGAGATCAATCCGCTCAATCCGAAGTACCGCCTCATGGTCGGCACCTGGCAACGCCTACCATTGACGCTCGCCAACCGGCTCGGGCCGCTCGTCGCGCGCCAGATTGGCTGACCGCCGAACAGCGGGCGTTCGATCGTCGCCGGTTGATCCATGTCAATGCTGCGGCTGCGGCAACCTCTTTACGCTCGACCATTGCCGAACGTAGAGGAGAATCCGCATGTTCAAGCCCGCGCGATGGATTGCTGCCGCTGGCGCGATGACACTGGTCTCGCTGCCGGCTTTGGCACAGACCGCATCGGAAACCGGACCGCGTTATGGCTACGGTCCGATGATGTGGCACGGCTGGGGATGGTGGTGGTCGCCTGGCATGATAATTGGCCCGTTGATGATGCTCATCATCGCTGCCGCCGTGGTCGCCATAGTCATCTGGCTGACACGGAGTTCCGCCCATTCAGGCCGTACCGCGCTCGACATCTTGGAGCAGCGTTTCGCGCGCGGTGAAATTGGCGAGACCGAGTTTCAGAGCAAGCGAAAACTGTTGCAGTCCTGAATCGGTGCCACGCTTCTGTTAACGTAAGACAGTACGTCCATTGCAGACACGTGGGCGCACGCCATCAACCAGCGGAGTGACCACCGATGGCCAGCGAAGCATCCGTCACCATCACGCGCCAGGGCAAATACCGCTTCCTCGTCGATTTCGGTTCCAATCTCGCGGCCGGAACCGCCGATGAGCCGCCGCCCTTGGGCGATGGCGCCGGCCCCTCGCCCGTCCAGCTGCTGGCGGCCGCCGTCGCCAATTGCCTGTCGGCGAGCCTCATCTTCGCCAATGCCAAGTTCAAGGAAGACCCCGGTGCGCTGACCGCGACGGCTAACTGCGAAATCAGCCGCAACGAGCGTAACCGCCTACGCGTTTCGGGTATGAACGTCAAAATCATGCTCGGCACGGCGCCGGAATCGCTCGTTCATCTCGACCGCGCCCTCGCGCAATTCGAGGATTTCTGCACGGTGACGCAGAGCGTTCGCAGCGGCATACCGGTCGCGGTCAGCGTCGCAGCTCCGGATGGACGCGTGCTCAAGTCCTGACGATTGCCCCAATCGCCGGCGATCAGACCGCGTTGACCGTCCGCAGCATTCGCATGGTCGCGTCGAGCCCGGCTTCGAGACCAGTCGCCGCCGTGAAACCGAGTTCGCGCGCGGCAGCGGCCGGCTCGCCGATCGAATACCGTACATCGCAAGCCCGCACGGGCAAAAAAGCGGTTTCAGCCTCGATGTCGAAACGCCGTGTCAGCAACTGCGCTAACGCCGTGACGGTCGTCCCCTGGCCGGTGCAGACGTTGAAGATTTCAGCACCAGCGTTACGGCCCATGGCCGCGAGGAACGCTGCGACAGCGTCATCTACATAAATGAAATCGCGCACTTGGGTGCCATCTCCGAAAATCGGCACCGGCCGGCACGCAGCGAGCCGCCCGAGAAAGCTCGGCACAACGCCGGGATGGGCGCAATCGGTGGCCTGGCGTGGTCCATAGACGTTGAAGAGGCGCAGCCCGACGGTCGGAACGCCGTGAGCTGCGTGCGCGATGCGCGCATGTAGCTCGCACCCGACTTTATCGGCGCCGCAGATCGAGATCGGCTGCGGCGCCAGCGTTTCGCTCAGCGGGGCCATGCCGCGATTGCCATAAACCGCGGCCGACGACGCATAGACCACGGGAATCGCCTTGCCGGGCTGCGCGCGGCGTGCGGCATCGAAGATATTAATCGTGCCAGTCAGGTTAGTGCGATGCGCCTCGAGCCAGCGGCTCTGGCATTCGATGACCGACGGCACTGCCGCAAGATGGAAGCAACCATCCACATCTTGAATTGCACGGCGCACGGCCGCTGGATCGGCGACATCGGCCTCGATGAATTCAACGCCGCGCGGAAGGTGCTCGCGTCGGCCGCGCGACAGATCGTCGAGCACGCGCACGGTATCGCCGCGTTCGATTAGCGCTTCAACGAGGTGCGAGCCGATGAATCCGCATCCGCCGGTGACCAGGTACAGCCGGCGCGCGAACGGCGCGGCGACAGCACGAAACAGATCTGGCGCGGAATAGCCGTCGAGCATTGTCGAGAATCCCGTGCATCGGCCGCTTGGTTAACACTGCGCGGCCGACGCTCGAGGATTTGTAGCATTCTCGCTAAACGCTTTCAGTAGCGAGGTACGGTTAACGCACGCGTTTTTCGTGCAGACGCTTCCAAACGCTCAAAACGCGCTAGCGACGCTGCTGAACATTCCTTCGACCTGAGTACCGACATTGCTGACTGCAACGGCAATTACGACTGCGATCAGGCTGGCGATGAGCGCATATTCGATTGCTGTAGCGCCGCGCGTGTCGCGGATCACTGAGAGAATGAATGCGTGCACGATCGTCTCCGGTGATGAGCCGGCGCGAGGCTAAGCGATGCGCCATTAACTCCTTATTAAAAACCATGAATGTGGTTAACGCCGGGTTTACTCCGCCGCGGCAGCGGGTGGCCGCAGGATTTTCGCTCCCGGCCAGGTATCGCGGGTTGCCCGCTGATACTGCGGCGGCGCCGGGATGGGCTCACCCAACGCTTCGGCGGCGTGCCAGCCCCAACGCGGATCGTCGAGAAACGCGCGGGCCATCGCCACCATGTCCGCCTGCGCGTCGGCCACGATGGTCTCGGCTTGCCGCGGCGTCAGGATCATGCCGATGGCGCGCGTCGCGATGTTGGCATCGCGCCGGACGCGGGCGGCGAATTCCACCATGTAGCCGGGCGCGATCGGAATCTTGGCGGTCGCGATGTTGCCGCTGCCCGAACAGCAGAGATAGTCGACGCCGCGCGCCTTGAGTGCCCGTGCATAGATCACGGCGTCGTCCGGCGTCAGTCCACCGTCAGTCCATTCGTGACAGCTGATCCGCATGCCCAGTGGTTTGTCCTCGGGCCAGACCGCGCGCACCGCTTCGACGACACGCAACGGAAAGCGCATGCGGTTGTCGGCGCTGCCGCCCCATTTGTCCGTCCGCTTGTTCGACAACGGCGACTGGAACTGATGCAACAAATAACCATGCGCACCATGCAGCTCGACCAGATCGGCGCCGACGCGCAATGCGCGCTGCGCCGCCGTTGCAAATGCACCGATGATGCGTTCGATATCGGCTTCGCTCAGCGCCGCCGGCACCGGCCAGCCGTCGGCGAACGGCAGCGGCGATGGCGCTACCGTTTGCCACGCGCCGTCATGCGGCTGCAGCGGTGTGCCACCGTCCCACGGCTTGTGGGTCGAGCCTTTACGTCCTGCATGCGCCAGTTGAATTCCAATCGCCGCACCGCCCCAACGTTTCGCCGATTGCACCACGCGACGCAGCGCCACCTCGCACGCGTCCGAGTAAAGGCCGAGACAGCCGAGCGTAATCCGGCCGATCGGCTCGACGTCGGTCATCTCGATCATCATCAGGCCGGCGCCGGACATCGCCATCGTCGGCACGTGCGCCATGTGCCAATCCGACGCGACACCGTCGTCGGCGCTGTATTGACACATCGGCGAGACGACGATGCGGTTTTTGAGCGCGAGCGTACGCAGCTTAAACGGCGAGAACAGCCTACTGGCCATCACATAGAGCCTTTCATGGACGTTCGCAGCGCCGCGTGGCTGCGGCGCGTGGGATGGATATCGCGTGGGCGAAGGGCTGAACGCTGAATATGAATCGCCCCGCCTGCGCTGTGGAGGAAAGGGGTGCAGGCGGGGCGGACCCAGGGGTATCTGCCCGCTAAAGGGGGTCCAAGCGGGCCGGCAGCCTTGCAGCTGTCGGTGGCCATTTGGGTCCAGCCTCCCGCGACGGCCAAGTTAATTCCCGTTCATCTTAAATGCGAATAAGCGTTCGACGGCACTACCGACGCTTGCGTGTACCGCCGCCATCGAATCGTCCGGCGATGCGTTTCGCGACGCGCGCACTGACGAATGGCGTAACATTCCCGCCCAGCATCCCGATTTCCTTCACGAACCGCGATGAGATGAATTGGAAGCGATCGGACGCCATCAGAAACAGCGTCTCGACATCGGAGTTAATACGGCTGTTCATACCAGCCATCTGAAATTCGTATTCGAAATCCGACACCGCGCGCAGTCCGCGGATGATGACCGAGGCACCGTTGTCGACGGCGAATTGCATCAGCAGCGTGTCGAACGGCTTCACCGCAATGCGTTTACGCGCGTCGGCGGGCAGATGCTCGATCTCGGCCTTGACGATCGCGACGCGCTCTTCGGTAGAAAACAGCGGGCCTTTGCCCGCATTGCGCGCGACGCCGACGACCAGCCGATCGACGACTTTGGTGGCGCGCACGATGATGTCTGTGTGGCCGTTGGTAATTGGATCGAAAGTCCCCGGATAAACACCAACGCGCGCCGCGCTCATTATTTTCCCCCTGCCTCCCCATCGCCATTCTCGCCGGCTTCCGCAAGATGCGCCACCGACACGACGCGTGCGCCCTCATCGAGCGTGAACACGCGCACGCCCCCACTCCCCCTTCGCCGGATGCTGATATCCTGCACCGGCGTGCGGATCACCGTGCCTTCATTGGTGACCAGCATCAGCTGATCCTGGCCGCGTACCGGGAAAACCGCGACTGTCGCACCCTGGTTGCGGCTTGGTTTCATGTTTTCGATGCCCTGCCCGCCGCGGCCGGTGATGCGATAATCATAGGCCGAGCAGCGCTTGCCGAAGCCGCGCTCGGTGACCGTGAGAAGGAATTCCTCGCGGGTCGCCATTTCGTTGAATTGCGCCTCGGTAATGGTCGCTGCCGCAGTCTCGTCGGCATCGGCATCCTCGGCTTCCTCTTCGCCATGCCGCCGCCGGTTAGCCTCTTTGATGTAGGTATAGCGCAGCTCGGATTCGACATCCTCGTGCCGCAGGATCGACATCGAGAACACCTCGTCGCCCTTGGCGAGCTTGATGCCACGCACGCCGACCGAGCCGCGGCTCGAGAAAACGCGCACATCTTCAGCCGGGAAACGAATGACCTTGCCGTTGCGCGTCGCCAGCAGCACATCGTCAGACGCGGTGCAAATCGCCGCGGCGATAAGCCGGTCGTCCTTGTCGTCGCCTTCGAATTTCATCGCGATCTTGCCGTTGGCCTTGACCTCTTCGAAATCGCTCAGCGCGTTGCGGCGGACATAGCCGTGCGCGGTGGCAAAGACGATCGTCTTGTCCTCGATCTCCTGCGCGGTTTCGGGCAGCGGCATGACGGTCGAAATGGTCTCTTTCTCGGACAGGTTCGGCAGCAGATTGATCATCGCCTTGCCACGCGATTGGGGTGTGCCAACCGGCAGCGTGTGCACCTTGATCTTGTATACGCGACCCGACGACGTGAAGAACAACACCGGCGCGTGCGTCGAGGCGACGAAGACCTCGCTGACAAAATCCTCCTCGCGCACCGCCATGCCAGCGCGACCGCGGCCGCCGCGGCGCTGTGCGCGATATGTGGCCAGCGGCACGCGCTTGATGTAGCCCGCGTGGCTGACGGTGACGACCATGTCCTCCCGTTGGATCAGGTCCTCGATGTTGGTTTCGGCGGCCGCGTCTTCGATCACGGTCTTACGCGGCGTGGCGAACTGCTCGCGTACTTCGCGCAGCTCTTTGCGCACGACATCGAGCAGCTTCGGCCGCGAGCCGAGGATTTCGAGGTGGCCGCGGATTTCTTCGGTCAAATCTTTGAGCTCTTCGGCAATCTTGTCGCGCTCGAGGCCGGTCAACCGTTGCAAGCGCAAGTCGAGGATCGCCTTGGCCTGCTCTTCGGAAAGCTTGTAGGTATTGTCCGCTGCCAGGCGCGATCGACCCTCTTCCTCGATCAGTGCCACCAGCGACGCCACCGACGCCGCCGGCCATGACCGTGCCATCAACTGCGCACGCGCCGTTTCCGGATCCTTTGCCTTGCGAATGAGCTCGATCACCGGATCGATGTTGGCGACGGCGACCGCGAGGCCGAGCAACAAGTGGGCGCGGCCACGCGCTTGGCCCAGCAGGTAGATCGTGCGCTTGGTGACGACTTCTTCGCGATAGGCAACGAACGCGGCGACTATGTCCTTCAGGTTCATCAGCACTGGCCGGCCACCATCGAGTGCCAGCATGTTGATGCCGAAGGTTTCCTGCAGCGGTGTGAACTTGTAGAGCTGGTTCAGCACCACCTCGCCCATAGCGTCGCGCTTAAGCTCGACGACCACGCGCACGCCGTGCCGGTCGCTCTCGTCGCGCAGGTCGCTGATACCGTCGATCTGCTTTTCGCGGCTGAGCTCGGCGATGCGTTCGACCAGGCGCGCCTTGTTCACTTGATACGGAATCTCGGTGATGACAATGGCTTCGCGGTCGCCGCGGATCTCCTCAATCGCCGCTTTGCCGCGGATAACGATCGAGCCGCGGCCGGTACGATAGGCGTCGGCGATGCCGCCGCGGCCGAGAATGATCGCGGCGGTCGGAAAATCCGGACCCGGCACCTTTGCCATCAATGCTTCGATCGAAATCGCGTTATCGTCGATATAAGCGAGGCAGGCGTCGATCACTTCGCCGAGGTTGTGCGTCGGGATATTGGTCGCCATTCCGACGGCGATGCCGGCGCCGCCGTTGACCAAAATATTGGGGAAGCGTGCCGGCAGGACCTTGGGCTCTTGCCGGCTGCCGTCGTAATTCGGTTGGAAATCGACGGTCTCTTTATCGATGTCATCGAGCAGCGCTTCGGCCGCGCGCGACAGGCGCGCTTCGGTGTAGCGCATCGCCGCCGGCGGATCGCCGTCCATCGAGCCGAAATTGCCCTGACCATCGATCAGCGGCAGGCGCATCGAAAAATCCTGCGCCAGACGCACCATGGCGTCGTAAATTGCGGCGTCGCCATGCGGATGGTAGTTACCCATGACGTCGCCGACGACGCGGGCCGATTTGCGGAAGGCGCGGTTCCAGTCGTTGCCCGCTTCCTTCATGCCGAAAAGAATGCGGCGGTGAACCGGCTTGAGCCCGTCGCGCACGTCCGGCAAGGCGCGCGCCACGATCACGCTCATGGCGTAATCAAGGTACGAGCGGCGCATCTCCTCTTCGATGGAGACCGGCGCGATGTCGCTCGGCGGCGGTGGGCTCGGCGGTGTTGGGTTGGCGACCACGGTTTTGGCGCAGTTCTAAGGGCGTTTTCTCAAGCAAACGCTGGCGCGGCGGGCCAGCGTCTTCGTGTGGAAATTCTACGTGATTTCAGATTTGCGAACAACGCTGGCCGGCACCGTCGCGGTACGCAAATCGGCCAATTCTGTAGATATTTTTTATGTTATAAAAACAGTGGTCTATGTGTCACTTTAACAGTGATTTCTGAAGACAATTTTGGGTCCAAAACCGAGTCGGTTTGGTGCCAATTTTTTTGCACTGCAAAAACAGCGAATCAGCCCTTCGCCAGGTTGCATTCAACTGTCGATCCGGGCCCGGCCATGGTGGGGATCAGAACGGAATTTCGTCGTCGAGATCGGAGGATGCCGGCGTCTTGGCCTTGCCGCGTCCGGCAGCAGCCGGCGTCGCGGCCGGCTCGTCGGTGGCAAAACCGCCCTCGCCGCCCGAACGTGCGCCATCGAGCATGGTGAGCTCGCCACGGAATTTCTGCAGCACCACTTCGGTCGTGTATTTCTCCTGGCCCGACTGGTCGGTCCATTTGCGCGTCTGCAGCGCGCCTTCCAGATAAACCTTGGAGCCCTTTTTCAGGTACTTCTCGATAATGTCGACCAGCCGGTCATTGAACACCACGACGCGGTGCCATTCAGTGCGTTCCTTGCGCTCTCCGCTCGCCTTATCGCGCCAGCTTTCCGAGGTCGCCACCGACATATTGGCGACGCGGGTGCCGTCGTTGGTTGAGCGGATCTCGGGATCGCGGCCGAGATTGCCGATCAGGATCACCTTGTTGACGCTACCGGCCATCGCCCCGCTCCTTCCGTTTTCCGCCGCCTTGTGAACCGCGGCGTGCCGGCCCATCTATGGGCTTCTGGCGCGGTTTGGCAAGCGTCCGCAGCCTAGAACACAATGGGAACATTGCCAAGTACGAAGCTCGTGCCGCATAGTGATCCGTCTTCTGCGATTCGGGTGCCTCCCGCCATGCAGCAAATCCGTGTCCGCGGCGCCCGCGAACACAATCTGAAGAACGTCGACGTCGACATGCCGCGCGACAGCTTGGTGGTCATCACCGGCCTGTCAGGTTCGGGGAAGTCGTCGCTCGCATTCGACACGATCTATGCCGAGGGCCAGCGGCGTTACGTCGAAAGCCTGTCGGCCTATGCGCGCCAATTCCTCGAATTGATGCAGAAACCGGACGTCGACCTGATCGAAGGCCTGTCGCCGGCAATCTCGATCGAGCAGAAGACAACCTCGCGTAACCCGCGTTCGACCGTCGGCACCGTCACCGAGATCTACGATTACATGCGGCTGTTGTGGGCGCGCGTTGGCGTGCCCTATTCGCCCGCCACCGGCCTGCCGATCGAGAGCCAGACCGTGTCGCAGATGGTCGACCGCGTTATGGCGATGCCGGAGGGCACGCGACTGCTGCTGCTGGCGCCGATCGTGCGCGGCCGCAAGGGTGAATACCGCAAGGATTTGCTCGAGTTGCAGAAGCGCGGGTTCCAACGCGTTAAAGTCGATGGGAAAATGTATGACATCGACGCCGCGCCGGCACTCGACAAAAAGCTCAAACACGACATCGAAATCGTGGTCGACCGCATCGTTGTGCGCAAGGATCTCGGCAACCGCGTCGCCGACAGTCTCGAAACCGCGCTCAAGCTCGCCGACGGCATCGCCATCGCCGAGGATGCCGACAACGGCAAGCAGACGATCTTCTCGGCCAAATTCGCGTGTCCGGTTTCGGGCTTCACCATCGCCGAGATCGAGCCGCGGCTGTTCTCGTTCAACAACCCGTTCGGCGCCTGTCCGACCTGCGACGGACTCGGCACCAAGCTGTTCTTCGATCCCGATCTGATCGTGCCCGACGACCGGCTGAGCCTGCGCGAAGGCGCGATCGCACCGTGGAACACGCAATCGACGCAGTATTACGCCCAGACGCTCGACAGTCTGGCGCGACATCTGAAGATCAGCGTCAACACGCCGTGGAAGGACCTCGACGACAAGGTTCGTCAGGCGATCCTCTACGGCACC